>NZ_JAMYPY010000003.1:197500-454637 GCF_040320605.1 Mesorhizobium sp. M0659 | reverse complement strand
GGAGTAGGGAGTAGGGAGTAGGGAGTAGGGAGTAGGGAGTAGGGAGTAGGGAGTAGGGAGTAGGGAGTAGGGAGTAGGGAGTAGGGAGTAGGGAGTAGGGAGGTGGCGTCTCGACCAATCTCTCTACTGACTACTGACTACTGACTAATCCCTAATTCCTACTGCCTAATCAAATTCCTTCGCCGGCAAGCTCTTCCGAAATTGCCGCGACCTGGTCCTGGGCGCTGCGCATCATCGGATAGATGGTAAGCACCTTCTGCCAGGCTTCCAGCGCCGATTGCTTGTGGCCGGTGGCGGCCATGATCTGGGCCAGGCCGGAAAGCGCGCCGAAATGGCGTGGTTCCAGCTGCAGCGTCTGGTCGATGTCGGACATCGACTTCCCGAAATTCTTCATCATGTAATGCACGGTGGCGCGCCGGTTCCAGCCTTCGGCATATTTTGGCTGCAGGACGACGACCTGGTCGAGGAAGTCGAGGGCGACGTCGAACTTCTGGTCGTCCATCGCCTTTTGCGACCATTGCATCATCAGGTCGATCGAGGCGCTGCCGGACTGGAACCATTCGCCCCAGATGCGCCCGGCGATGCGCTCGGCCGCCTTTTCGTTGCGCTCGCGCTTCAGCTCGGCAAACAGTTGGTCGAGCCTGGCTTCCCTGGTCAGGGCAACCGGCGGCTTTGCCGGCGGATCGTCCGCCGACGCCGGAGCGACGCCGAAAAGAAACAGGGTCGCCAAAAATGCAAAAAGAATCCGCATCACCGGAATCTAACCCCGGACGGCGGATCGTCAAACTGAAATTAGCGTGAAAGTGCCTGAAACCAGGCAATTACCATCATATGGACGGAGGCAACGAGCCCCCGGCCGAACGCTCAGCCCTGGCGCGCCTTGTAGCGCGGAGCGGTCTTGTTGATGATGTAGACGCGGCCCTTGCGGCGAACCAGCTGGTTGTCGCGGTGACGCGCCTTCAGCGCCTTGAGCGAATTCTTGATCTTCATGGTCTTGCCCGTCGGTCTGGGCCCTGTCCGGGCCGAATTATTAAGGCGCGCCTGAAAAGCGCGCCTTTGAACTTGCGGTGGCTCATAAACGAGGAGCCTTGCCCGTGTCAACCGCAAGCGTGCTGGATAGAGGCCGAGAATGGCTTTGGCAATCAAATATCCGCCATCTCGGCTCCACGCCATTGCGCGGCCGAAGGCGGGCTGGAATGGTGCGGCACCCGCAAGCCGATTTGGAGACCTCCATGCGCCTGTTGTTTGTGTCCGCGAGCCTTGCCGTTATGGCAGCGGCATCCACCGCGCAGGCGCAGGAATGCGACCGCAACGACGACAGCCAGCAGATGATGAACATCTGCGCCGGCGAGGACTATCAGGCGGCCGATGCCAAGCTCAACCAGGCCTACAAGGATCTCGTCGGTCGCAACGACGACAAGAGCAGGAAGCTGCTGCAGGTCGCGCAACGCGCCTGGATCGCCTTCCGCGACGCCGAATGCGCCTATACGACGACAGACAGCGAGGGCGGCTCCATCCATCCGATGGAGGTTTCACAATGCCTGACCGAACTGACGGACCAGCGCATCAAACAGCTCACCGCGGGCGCCAATTGTAGGGAAGGCGATGCGAGTTGCGCCAGCCCCGACGAGGACGGGGATCTGAACGACGAGCTGCAATAGGGCTCGAGCCACGCCCTCGCGCAAAGTGCCGGAATGGCTTAGCTACGGCGGCTGATGCGCGTGAAATGGCCCATCTTGCGGCCTGGGCGCGCTTCCGCCTTGCCGTAGAGATGCAGCATCAGATCGGGCTCGGCGAGCAAAGCGGGTACGCGCAGCACATCGTCGCCGATCAGGTTTTCCATGATGCAGTTTGAATGCCGGCCAGGGTTGCCCAGCGGCAGGCCGGCAATGGCGCGGATATGCTGCTCGAATTGCGAAACGATGCAGGCGGCTTCCGTCCAGTGGCCGGAATTGTGCACGCGCGGCGCCATTTCGTTGGCCAGCAGCGTGCCATCGGCAAGAACGAAGAACTCGACGCCGATGACGCCGACATAGTCGAGGGCCGCCAGGATTTTCGCTGCCGACCCCTGTGCCGTCGCCGCCGTCTCCAGCCTGATCTGGGCCGGCAGGGTCGAGGTATGCAGGATGCCGTCGCGGTGGACGTTCTCAGCCGGATCGTAGGCGGCGACCGCGCCGTCCAACCCGCGCGCGGCGATGACCGAGATTTCGCGCTCGAAAGCGACGAAGGATTCGAGGATCAGCGGCACATTGCCCATGGTCTCGCATGTGCCGGCAAAGCCGCCCGTCTCCATGTTGCGGAAGACGCGCTGGCCCTTGCCGTCATAGCCCATGCGGCGGGTTTTCAAGATGCCGCTGCCACCGAACTCTCTCAGCGCCGCCGTCAGCTCGTCGTCATTGTCGACGGAGCGGAAATCCGCTGTCCTGATGCCGATGCCGTTCAGGAATAGCTTCTCCGCCACCCGGTCCTGGGCGACTTCCAGCGCCCTGGGCGGCGGATAGACCGGGACCTTGGCGGCGAGCGCGCCGGCAGCCGCTACCGGCACATTCTCGAATTCGTAGGTGACGACGGCGCTGACTGCCGCCAGTTCGGCAAGGGCGTCCGCATCGTCATAGGCGGCGGTGATCTGGCGGTTGGCGACCTGAGCCGCCGGGCAATCGGCCTGCGGTTCGAGGATAATTGTGCGGTAGCCGAGGCGCGCTGCGGCAACAGCCAGCATGCGGCCGAGCTGGCCGCCGCCGATGATGCCGATGCTCGATCCGGCGGGCAGGCTCACGGCGCGTCCGTCGGTTCGGTGGCGACCCTGGCGGTTTGGGCGGTGCGCCAGGCATCCAGGCGGGCGGCAAGTTTTTCGTCGTGCAGCGCCAGCACGGCGGCCGCCAGAAGGGCGGCGTTGGCCGCACCCGCCTTGCCGATGGCAAGCGTGCCGACCGGAATGCCGGCCGGCATCTGGACGATGGAGAGCAGCGAATCCTGGCCGGACAGCGCCTTCGATTCGACCGGCACGCCGAACACCGGCAGCGGCGTCATCGCCGCCGTCATGCCGGGCAGGTGGGCGGCGCCGCCGGCGCCGGCGATGATCACCTTGTAGCCGGCCGCCTTGGCGCCTTTGGCGAAATCATAGAGGCGGTCCGGGGTGCGGTGGGCGGAGACGATCAGCCGCTTGTGCGGAATGCCCAGCGCCTCCAGCGTTTCGGCGGCGTGGCGCATCGTCGCCCAGTCGGACTGGCTGCCCATGATGATGGCGACGTCGGCGCGGTGGTCGGTCAAGCGCATGCTCCCGGCGGTAAAGGCGCGCCTTAGCGGAATTCGGGCTGGCCCGCAAGGATGGCGGCCGCCGCAGCCTAGTCCGGCCAGCGCAGGGCGCCGGATGAATCCTTTCGCGGCTGTCTCATCGCATCCGCCGGCCTGTCGGCCGCGGTGAGCACGGCGCGGAGGCGTTCGGCGACGATCTCGGCCTCGCCTGGGTGCAGGTTGCACGGGTCGAGGAAGAAATGGCCACGCTCGACTTCGTGGTTGCGCACGATGATAGGCGGCGATCCGGCCGCCAATGCCGAGGCGAGGCCGGCGGCACTGAAGCGGCTTTCGGGGGAGACGAAGATCTGCAGCCGGTCGAGCGGATTGGCGGTCGGGTCGGGAATGATGTTTGCGACGATGCCGGGTATTCCCTGCAGCGAATCCCTCCACAGATGGAGCGCCGCTTCCTCGCGTCGGCGGATGCCGGCATGGTCGCGCTTTTCCCAGGCTTCGAGCGCCGCGATGGTGCCGGCGATGCTTTCCTTGCCGACCTTCATGGCGCGGGCGACGCCGCGGTTCTGCAGATAGGCGGCGCGGACCAGATCCTTGCGGCCGGTGACGATGCCGCTGGTCGGCCCCGAAAGGAATTTGTGGCCGCTATAGACGACGATGTCGGCGCCGCGCGCCAGGAAGCTGCGCAGGTCATATTCGGAAGCCGCATCGACGATCACCGGTACGCCCCTGGCGTGGCAGATATCGCAGAATTCCTCAAGGGAAAGCATGCCGTATTGCACGGTGTGGTGCGCCACGACGTAGAGCGCCGCCGCCGTGCGCTCGTTGATAGCCTCGCGCACATGATAATCCTGCGTGACGCTGACCGTGCCGGCCGGAATGACCTTGGCGCCGGCGACGCGGATCGACTGGTCGATCGGTGCGCCGTAATTGACGATATGGCCGAGCTGGATGACGACTTCGGACTTCAGCCCTTCGGTATCGTCGGGCAGCCGTTCGATCGCCAGCAAATTGGTGCCGGTCATCGCCCCGGCGATCGCCATTGTGATGCCTGAGGCGCAGCAGGCGGTGATGAAGCCGGCCTCGCCGCCGGTGAGGCGGGCGGTGATCACGCTTGCGGCGCGCTGCAGATCGTCCATCTCCACCCATTGCGAGGCGATCTCGGCCATGGCGCTGATCGCCTCGGGAACGATGATCGAGGCGCCGAGCGTCGTCATCGTGCCGGAGACGTTGATGATCGGCCGCAGTCCCAGCCGTTCACGGATCGTGGTGTTGGAGCCGGTGTCGGAATAGGTTTTCATGTTCAGCAATCCCTTGACGGTCAGGCGGCGATCTCGACGACCGCTTCGATTTCGACGGTGATGTTTCCAGGCAGCGAGCCGACCCCGATCGCCGAGCGGGCATGGCCCCCGATCTTGTCGAAGACGCTGGCGAACAGGTCCGAGCAGCCATTGACCACTTTCGGGTGGTCGCTGAAGGTCGGCGTCGCATTGACGAAGCCGAGCAATTTGACGACGCGCACGATGCGGCCGAGATCGCCGGCGGCGGCGTGCATGACGGCGAGCAGGTTGAGGCCGGTGAGGCGGGCATGTTCATAGGCCTGCTCGACGGTGACGTCCTCGCCGACCTTGCCGGTGCACAGCGTGCCGTCGGCGCGCAGCGGCCCTTGACCCGAAAGAAAGATCAGCCGGCCGCTCTCGGCATGGGTGACGAAATTGGCGATCGGTGTCGGCGGCTCGGGCAGCGTCAGGCCGAGCTCGGCGAGCCGGATGTAAGGCGTCATGGAAGAATTCTCCTTGGGCCGGCCTGTTGTTTTACGCAATTCCCAAGGGAAAGCGCTTCGCGCTTTTCCCGGGAAAACCGCTTACACTTTTCCTGGAATTGCTTTGGGCCGCCCATGTCAGAAATGGGAGGCGCGGAAGCGCGCCAGGAAAGAGCTTAGGCGCTCATTGGTGGTCTCTTCGGCAAGGATCTCCTTCGGCGGGCCAACAGCGCTGACACCGCCATCGGCCATGAAGACAATGCGGCTCGAAGCGTCGCGGGCGAAGGCCATCTCGTGCGTGACCATCACCATGGTCATGCCGTCTTCGGCCAGGCTGCGCACAACGGCCAGCACCTCGCCGACCAATTCGGGATCGAGCGCGGAGGTGATCTCGTCGAGCAGCAGGATCTTCGGCTCCATGGCGACTGCCCGCGCTATGCCGACGCGCTGCTGCTGGCCGCCGGAGAGTTCCGCCGGCAGGCTGTCGGCCTTGTGGGCGAGGCCGACGCGGCTCAGCCAATGCTCGGCGATCTGGCGCGCCTCGGCCTTGCTCTTGCCGCGCACCTTGGTGAGGCCGAGCATGATGTTGCCGGCGGCGGTGAGGTGCGGAAACAGGTTGAAGCTCTGGAACACCATGCCGGTTTCGGCGCGCATATTGGCAAGGTCGCGCTCGCTGCGCCGCTGGCGCGCGCCGGCCTCACGAAAACCGACCTCCTTGCCGTCGATTCGGATCGAGCCTGAGTCGTAGCTTTCGAGAAAGTTGACGCAGCGCAAAAGCGTCGTCTTGCCGCTGCCGGAAGGGCCGATGACGGTGACCACCTCGCCCCTGTCCACCTTGAGGCTGACCGAGCGCAGCACCTCGACGGAACCAAAGGCTTTCGAGACCCCGGCAATGTCGAGAAGGGCGGCATTGTCGTTCGAGCTTGTGGCCATCGTGCTAGTCCCGGATGAAGGCAAAGCGCCGTTCCAGCTGCCGGCTGGCGTAGGAAAGCGCATAGTTGACGGCGAAATAGATCAAGGCGCCGAGGATGTAGAGCGGCATCGCCTCATAGGTGCGGCCGATGACCTGGTTGATCGCCTGCATCAGGTCGGTGATGCCGAGCAGCGAGACCAGGGCGCTGCCCTTTACCGCATCGGTGACGCCGTTGATCCAGGGCGGCAGGAAGCGGCGGAAGGCCTGCGGAAAGATGACGTAGGTGAGCCGCTGGCGAAAAGTCAGCCCAATGGCCATCGCCGCTTCTGACTGGCCCTTGGGAATGGAGCCGACGGCGCCCCGGAGATACTCAATGACCTGCGCCGTCTTGAACAAGGTCAGCGCCAGCACCGCCGCCGAGAAGGATTGCAGATGCAGGCCGATGGCCGGCAGGCCGTAATAGACGAAAAACATCAGCACCAGGATCGGGATGCCGCGGATGGTGTCGGAGAAGATGCGCACCGCCCAGCGCAGCGGCGCCGGGCCGTAGACCAGGCCGACGCCGAGCGCGACGCCGGCAATCAGCGACAGCACCACGACCAGCAGCGACACCCACAAGGTGATGGCGAAGCCCTGGGCGAGGAACGGTACGGCGTAGAGGATCTGGCTCAGCATGTCAGCGCGCAGCCCTGAACCGGCGTTCGACCAGCCGCAGCCCGAAGAGCAGGGTGTAACCGGTCACCAGGTACATCGCCGTCGTCACCAGATAGACCTCGACGATGCGGAAGGTGTTGAAGTTGATCCACTGGGCGCCGAAGGTGAGCTCGGGCACCGAGATGACCGATGCGATGGACGTGTCCTTGAACAGCGAGATGAAGGTGTTGGACAGCGCCGGCAGCGTGATGCGCAGCATGGTCGGCAGGCGCACGTGAACCAACCGCTGCCAAGGCGTCAGCCCGATCGCCTTGCCGGCATCGAGCTGGCCGCGCGGCACGGCTTCCAGGCCGGAGCGGAACACCTCGACCAGATAGGCGCCGCTATAGACCGACAGCGTCAGCACGAACGAGGTCGGCGCGTCGTAGGCGACGTCGATCACCGTCGGCAGGCCGTAGAAGACAAGATAGACGAGCAGGATCAGCGGCACGTTGCGGATGAATTCGACGTAAGCCGCAATGATGGCGCGCACCACGCGTCCGGCCGAGACATACCAGACCGCCAGCACCAGGCCGATGACGACGCCGATGGCAATCGAAATCACGGCAAGCTCGAGGCTGAGCAGAAGGCCGCCCCACAGCTTGTCGAAATGCCGCCAGATCAGGTTGAAGTTGAGCGTATAGCCCATGCGTCTCCCGCAATAACCAAGGGGATGCGAACTAGAAGGCGGAAGGGCTAACCCTTCCGCCAGCACTTGTCAGACAACCGGGAAACCGGGATGGCGGGCCGGCGGCTCCTGGCCGAAATAGTCCTTGAAGGCGGCGTCGTAGAGTGCGGTCTCATGGCCGAACATGGCGATGGTGAAGGTCTGGTTGACGAAGGTCAGCCAGTCCAGGTCGCCCTGCCTGACCGCCGCGCCGTAGAGCATCGAGTACCAGCTCTTGCCGGCATCGAAATATTTGTCGGGGTTGCGCGAGGCCAGCCAGCGCACGGTTGAAAGATCGACAGCGGCGGCATCGGCGCGTTTCGATTCCAGTGCCTGCAGCACATTGGCCTGAGTGTCGATCTGCAGCACCTGCGCCTCCGGCAGGGCGTAATGGACCGAGCTTTCGGCATCGACATTCTGCAGGATCGAGATGCGCGTCGCCGAACCACCGGCGAGCAGCTTGTCGAAGGTCTTGTTTTCCGCCGTCGGCAGCGTCAGCAGGGCGACGCCCTCGACATAGTATGGCCTGGAGAAGTGGATGAGCTGCGAGCGCTGCGCGGTCATGGTCATGAACTGGATGGTAATGTCGACCTTGTTGGTGGTGACATTGGGGATGCGCTGCGCCGGATCCTGCATGACGAACTCGACCTTGCTCGGATCGTCGAACAGACCCTTGGCCAGAATGCGGCCCATGGTGATGTCCATGCCGACTAGCTCGCCGGCATCGTTTTCGAAATGCCATGGCGCGTTGGTGCTGCCGGTGCCGACGATCAGCTTGCCGCGGTCAAGCGCGGTGCGCAGAACGCTGTCGGATGCGGCTTGTGCCGCCGCCTTTTCGGCGCTGACAGCGGTCATCACGCCCGCCGTTGCAAGCCCGGCCATGCCCAGTTTCAGAAAATCTCGCTTGGATGCGTCGTTCACTGCGACCTCCTGTTGTTTGAGTTCCCCTTACAGACACACGTGTCGCCGACCTGAATTGTCTCTTACAATAGACACATGTATCCTATACAAGACAGATACTAACATCAGGAATCAGTTATGCAAGACAGCAATGGACTCACGGATCGGGCGGAGCTTGGTCCAGCCGAGAGCCCGACGCCCGACAAGACCTCCGGCTCGCGCGAGAAGGGCCTCAACCGGGTGCTGGAGATCCTGGAATTCCTGCATGTCACGCAGCGCGCCATCGGCATTGGCGATCTCGCCAAGGGGGTGAATGCGCCGCGCTCCACCACCTATACGCTGGTGCGTTCGCTGGTCGATGCGGGTCTCCTGGAGATGGAGGGCGACGGCAACCGGGTCTATTTCGGCAAGAAGCTCTACCTCTATGGGATGGACTATGTCAGGGGCAACGACCTGCTTAGGCGGGGCCGGCAGGAGGTCGACAATCTGTCGCGCGAGACCGGCGAGACCTCCGAATTGTGCATGCTGCAAAGCGGGCGCTATACCATCGTCCATTCCAGCCCCGGCACCAGGCCGTTCCGCATCAGCTCGGCCACTGGCTTGCAGATCCCGCTGCCATGGACGGCATCGGGGCGGCTGCTTCTGGCCGGATTGGAAAGGGCCGCCATCCAGGACATGGTCTCGGAAGACGACCTTTTGCTGCCCGACGGCCGCAGGCTGCAGTTCGACGACTTCATTGCCGATATCGCGACGGCCAGAAAGACCGGCTATTGCATCACTTCGGGGCTGGTCGACGCCTACACCAAATGCCTGGCCGCCCCTGTCTTCGCGGCCGCCGGCAAGGTCGAGGCGACGATGTGCCTGGTGGTGCCGATCGACACTTCAGCGGAGAAGACCGACGAATTGCTGACGTTGCTGCGCCATCGCGCGGCGCGGCTGTCGATAGCGGGGTGAGCAGTTAGGCCCCGAGGCCGTCGGCTAAGCGATGATGTCCGGAATGATCTTGTCTTCCAGCGCCATCAGCCGGTCCTTGAGGAAAAGCTTCTTCTTCTTCATGCGCTGGATCTGCAAGGGGTCGCAGCCCATGGCGATCATCGCATTGATGGCCGCGTCGAAATCGGCATGCTCCTGCTTCAGGCGGGAAAATTCGAGGCGGACATCGGCCTTTTCCTGGTCGGACATTCTCTACCGTCTGCATGTCTGCGGCGCCCGGCAATGGGCATGATTGGGCGGGGGCGGCATCAATTGCCGCCGGCGCGCAGCCAATATCACATATCACATTGTCGTGGAATGCTACCACGCAGCATTCGACATCGCAGCCGGATGGTGGCAGACTGTCATGGTGCCGTCACAGATGCGACCTGCGGTGGACGTGCCTTTGACGGCTGCAATCGAGGAAACCATGAAAGGGAGAACCAATCATGTCTCTTGCATCCCATCTTGATGAGTTGCAGCGGAAACACGGTGATATCGAACGCGAGATCGACGATGCGATGAACCATCCATCGGTCGACGACCTCGAAATCGTGAATCTGAAGCGACGCAAGCTGGCACTCAAGGACGAGATTGAAAAACTGAAGGCGAAACCGACGAGACACTGACGCCCTTCCAGGATTAGACGCGCCGCCTTGGCGCGTGACTATCGCTCCGGTGGCGACATGCCGCCGGAGGCCTGTGTTTGCTACTGATTCCGATACTGTTGCCGGCGAAACCCGTCTGTGGGGTCGCCGCGCTGCTGCGATTTGGCGGCTCTGCTTGTCTGTCGCCATTGACAAGCCATCTTTGCTCCTCCACCTCATGCCCGAACCTCAGCGCTATGCGCTGATAGCTGATTGAGCGTGCGTCGACGTGGACGTGTGTCGCTCGGGTGATCAAGAGGCTGCCGGCATGACCGGGTATTTTTCCTCCCCCTTTGGGCGCCGGACATCGGTCGGCGTCGATGTCGGCGGCGTGGTCGTCGGCGGCGGCGCGCCGGTCGTCGTGCAGTCGATGACTAACACCGACACGGCCGATATCGACCAGACCGTCGCGCAGGTTGCGGCTTTGCATCGCGCTGGCTCCGAGATCGTGCGCATCACCGTCGATCGTGACGAGAGCGCCGCCGCCGTGCCGCGCATCCGCGAACGGCTCGAGCGGCTCGGCATCAATGTGCCGCTGGTCGGCGACTTCCACTATATCGGCCACAAGCTGCTGGCCGACCATCCGGACTGCGCCGAGGCGCTGGCCAAATACCGCATCAATCCCGGCAATGTCGGCTTCAAGGACAAGAGGGACCGCCAGTTCGCGGCGATCGTCGAAATGGCGATCAGGCATGACAAGCCGGTGCGCATCGGCGTCAATTGGGGGTCGCTCGATCAGGAGTTGCTCACCCGGCTGATGGACGAGAACCAGCGTCAAGGCTTCCCGCTGACGGCGCAGGAAGTAACCCGCGAGGCGATCGTGCAGTCGGCGATCCTGTCGGCCGAAATGGCTGAAGAGATAGGCCTCGCCCGCGAAAAGATCATCCTGTCGGCCAAGGTCAGCGGCGTGCAGGATTTGATCGCCGTCTACACCGAGCTTGCCACGCGTTCCAACCATGCGCTGCATCTCGGCCTCACCGAAGCCGGCATGGGCTCCAAGGGCATCGTCGCCTCGTCGGCGGCCATGGGCATCCTCTTGCAGCAAGGCATTGGCGACACCATCCGCATCTCGCTGACGCCGGAGCCGAATGGCGATCGCACTCGCGAGGTGCAGGTCTCGCAGGAACTGCTGCAGACCATGGGCTTCCGTCAGTTCGTGCCGATCGTCGCCGCTTGCCCCGGCTGCGGCCGCACGACATCCACCGTGTTCCAGGAACTCGCCCAGAACATCCAGGCCGATTTGCGCAAGAACATGCCGGTCTGGCGGGAGAAATATCCCGGCGTCGAGAACCTCAAGGTCGCGGTGATGGGCTGCATCGTCAACGGCCCCGGCGAATCCAAGCACGCCGATATCGGCATCTCGCTGCCCGGCACCGGCGAGACGCCGACCGCGCCCGTCTTCGTCGATGGCAAGAAGTCGGCGACGCTGCGCGGTCCGTCGATCGCCGCCGATTTCGAAAAAATGGTTGCCGACTATATCGAGCAGCGGTTTGGCCAGCACGGCAAGGCTGCGGCCGAATAAGCCATGCGGGGGCTGCTCAAAGCCGGTGTGATCCTGCTCTGCGGGCTGGGTGCCGGACAGGCGCTCGCCGATCCACCGCAATCGCGCTCGGCGGCGAAACGATTGATCGGCCGTGTCTGTGACCTGATCGAGACGCATGCCGAGCGGAACGGCCTGCCGAAGGATTACTTCGCCCGGCTGATCTGGAAGGAAAGCCGCTTCGACCCCAATGCGGTGAGCCCGGTCGGTGCCGAAGGCATCGCCCAGTTCATGCCGGGCACCGCCAAGATGCGCGGGCTGGCCGATCCTTTCGACATCGACCAGGCGATCCCGGCTTCGGCGAAATATCTCGCCGAAATGAAGACCGGCTTCGGTAATCTCGGCCTGGCGGCGGCTGCCTACAATGCCGGCGAGAGCCGCGTTTCGCGCTGGCTGGATTCCGGCGGTTTCCTGCCGATGGAGACCGAGAGCTACGTCTTCGACATCATGGGCGAACCGGCCGACAAGTTTTCCGACAGCGCTTACGCCGGGACGGTCGAGCCGCTCGACGCGAAAACCAGCTTTCCCGTCGCCTGCCGCAAGCTGCCGGTGATCATGTCCAGAACCGTGGCGATGGCCTCGATCACTGTGAAGCCATGGGGCGTCCAGGTGGCCGGCAATTTCCGCAGGGGAGCTGCGATCAATCAGTGGCTGCGGGTCAGGAGCCGGTTTCCGGCGCTGCTTTCCGGTCGTGACCCGGTGGTCAGCCGGGTGCGCACGCCGATCGGCCGACGCGGCATCTACGCCGTCAGGATCGGCGTCGACGACCGTGCCGCCGCCAACGTCATCTGCCAGAAACTGCAAAGCGTCGGGGGCGCCTGTATCGTCGTGCGCAACCGATAGGCCGAGGGGGCGACATGACGGCCAAAATCGTCCTGCTTAATGGCGTCGGCAGCGCCGGCAAAAGCTCGATCGCCAGGGCGCTGCAAACAATCGCCACCGAGCCCTTCCTGCATGTCCAGATGGATGCTTTCATCGACATGCTGCCGCCGGCGCTGCAGGATCATGCCGACGGGTTTTCCTTTGAGACCGTGCTGGAAGACGGCAAGCCGTCGGTGGTGATCAGGAGCGGGCCGGTCGGCGCGCGAGCCATGCGCGGCATGCGCCATGCCATCGCCGCCATGGCCGGGCAAGGCAACAATCTCATTGTCGACGACGTGATCTTCAATGACGAGATAGCGGAGCACCGCATGCTGCTGTCGGGTTTCGACCTGCATCTGGTCGGCGTCATGGCGCCGCTGGAGGTGCTGGGAGCGCGCGAGGCCGCGCGCGCCGACAGGCTGCCTGGCCTGGCGCGCTGGCAATATGGACGCGTCCACAAGGGCATAGACTACGACCTCGAAGTCGACACCAGCCGGCTGACGCCGCTTGAATGCGCCCGTCGCATCCAGGAAAGATTCCGACTATAGTGGCCGGTGTTCTTTTGTTGCAATCATAGCTCTTCCAATCGCCCGAAAGCGATAGTCACCCGTCATGTGCAGGGTCGTGGCGATTAAATATTAATGAGCCCTGCTGTAGCAAAAGAGGTCGATATCTCGACGAGAGCTTTTGCGATCGTCAAAAAGGCGGGGCATGGGGGCGGTGGCAAATTTCCTTAGACGCGTTGTAAGTGAACTTGAAACGCCGCGCGCCAAACGGCCGTTCGGTTCTGGCTGGCTGTCCGGCTCGATTGGCTTGCTTGCCGGGGTCACCGCCCTGCTGATGGTCATCGTGCTGCGCTACCCGTCGCTTACATCGATGCCGGATCTGGCCCCCATCCACCAGATGCTGTTCTTCAAGCCGGTGCTCTATTTCGTCCTCATCTCCGGCTATATCCTGGCGATCCTCAGCATGACGCTGCGCAGGCAAAAGACGCTCGGCGCGGCAGCGATGTTCACTGTGCTGCTGGCGTCGCTGGTCGGCATGCTTCCGGTGCGCCATCAACTGCACATCGAAGGGGTGTTCTTCGGGCTTGATTTCTTCATCCTGAACGCCCTGTTCATGGGTGTGCTGTTCGTTCCGCTCGAACGTCTTTTCGCGCGCAACAAGGATCAGACCGTGTTCCGCGACGAATGGCGCGAGGACCTGTTCTACTATCTGGTCTCATCGCTGCTGGTGCAGATTTTGACCTACCTGACCTTGGCGCCGTCCAACTTCGTCAATGCGCAGGGCGCCCTTGGTTCGGTGCGCGCCTGGGTCCACGACTTGCCGTGGCTGGTGCAACTGCTGGCGGTAATGTTCCTGACCGACCTTGCCCAGTATTGGGTGCATCGGGCCTTCCATCGCATTCCCTGGCTGTGGAAGTTCCATGCCGTGCACCATTCCGCCAAGTCGATGGACTGGATTGCCGGTGCGCGCATGCATTTCCTGGAAATCATCGTGCTGCGCAGCCTGACGGCCACCCCGATGTTCGTGCTGGGGTTCGATGAATCGGCTATCCAGACGTATATATTGATCGTCTACGTCTATTCGTCTTTCATCCATTCCAACATCGGAACCAGTTTCGGTCCAGTCGAAAAGGTGCTGGTGTCGCCGCGTTACCACCACTGGCATCACGGCCTCGAGAAAGAAGCGATCGACGTAAACTTCGCCATCCATTTCCCGCTGCTCGACCGGCTGTTCGGTACCCACCATATGCCTGAAGGACGCTGGCCGAACGGCTACGGCATTCACGGACATCCCGTTCCGAACGGATACTGGCAGCAATTCCTCTATCCCTTCCGGCGCGGCTAGACTGGATCCATTAGCGAAGCGCGCGTGTCACCGCGCCTGGCGAGGTAGCCCAATCCATGACAAGCGACAGAGCCCCCAGATGCGTGACGGCTACATAATCTGCGGCACGCCGAGAACCGGAAGCACATTGCTGTGCGGTCTGCTGGCATCGATGAAAACAGCCGGCGATCCGCACTCCTTCTATAGGCGGGAGGACAAGGCGGAATGGGCCGAAGAGTGGAAATTGCCGCATCCCGAGACGATGAGCGCGCATGATTTCGACCTCGCCTATCTCGGTGCGGCAATCAGCGCGGGAAGGGGCGGAACGGGCGTCTTCGGCTTGCGCCTGATGCGGGAAAACCTGGATGAACTCTCGGCAATCCTCGACCGGATCTACCCAGACCTGCCATCGGACAAAGCACGCTTTGAAAAGGCCTTCGGGCGGGTCCTCTACATCCATCTTTCGCGCGAAAACAAGCTGGCGCAGGCGGTGTCGCTGATCAAGGCCGAGCAGACCGGGCTTTGGCACATCGCGCCCGACGGAACCGAGATCGAACGAGTCGCACCGCCGCAGGAACCCCGCTACGATTTCAAGCGGATCCAGCGCGAGCTTGCCGAACTCGAAGCCTATGACGCGGGCTGGAACGTCTGGTTCGCGGAGCAGGGGATCGTCCCGCTGCGCATCGGCTATGAGCGCCTGTCAGGCGATCCGGCAGCGGCATTGGCATCCATCTGCAAGGCCCTGGGCGTTCCGGCGCCGAATGCCGCCGACGTAAAGCCGGGCGTCGCCAAGCTCTCGGACGAGATTAGTCTGGACTGGATGCGCCGCTATCGTCTGGACGCGGCGATTTGATCAAGCCCTCTTTACCGCGACCGTTTCGCTGAGCCATGTGCCGATCTTGCTGCCGAGGCGGTCGGGCGACACCGGCTTGGGCAGATAGTCGTCCATTCCGGACTCGATACATTTGTCGCGGTCGCCCTTCAGTGCGTGCGCGGTGACGCCGATGATTGGTGTGTGATTGCCACTCGCTGCCTCCGCCGCCCGGATGGCGCGGGTCGCCTCGTAGCCGTTCATCTCCGGCATGGAGACGTCCATGAGAATCAGCTTCGGCCGCAGCGCCCGGTACATCTCGACGGCCGTGCGGCCATTGCTGGCGATGCGGTAGCTGAGGCCAAGCCCATTGAGGATCTGGCCGAACACCAGCTGGTTCACGTCATTGTCCTCGGCGATCAGAATATCGATCGGGCCGTTTGGCGTGGCGATCGATTCAGGCACTGTGGCCGCCGGAATTGCCGGGCCGCGAATGACGGTGAAGGCGGGTGGCGTCACGGGTGCCGCCTGCGGAACAACAGGCTCGCGAACGAACTGGGCCTTGCCGATCTGGGCCCGCGCTTTCTGGATGGCCGAGATGACGGTGCCGAGCAGGATGGCCGAGCGCGCCGGCTTGGTGAGATGCGCGGCGATGCCGAAATCGATGACCATCTTGCCGAAATCGACCTGGTCGACGGAGGTCAGCAGCACCACCGGGATGGCGGAGAGACGGCTGTCGGCGGAAATCGCCTTGGCGACATCGGCGCCGTTCATGCCGGGCATCTGGTAGTCGAGGATGATGCAGTCGACCGCAGCACCGAGTTGGCTGGCCCGGTCTAGAAAGGCGAGGCCGACGGCGCCGCTTTCGGCGGCCGCGCAGTCGAAGCTCCAGCTTCTGAGCTGCTCCAGCAAGATCTCGCGGTTGACCGGGTTGTCGTCGATGACCAGCACGCGAGCGCCGGTGACATCGACCGGCACGACCTCGTTGCGCGTGTCCTGCTGATGCGCCGGCAGCGGCACGGCGAACCAGAACACCGAGCCGCGGCCGATCTCGCTTTCGACGCCGATCTTGCCGCCCATCAGATCGATGAGGCGGGCGGCGATGGCAAGGCCGAGGCCGGTGCCTTCATGGCGGCGCGTCGACGAGCCGTCGACCTGCGCGAATTTCTCGAACACGTTCTCGAGCTTCTCGGCAGGAATGCCGATGCCTGTGTCCTCGACGCGGACCTTGAGCTGGACCATGCCGTCGACCACCTCGCCGCCGACATCGATCAGCACATGGCCCTTCTCGGTGAACTTCACCGCATTGCCGAGCAGATTGGTGACGATCTGACGGAACCGTCCGGCATCGCCGACGACATGGGCAGGCAGGCGCGGGTCGACACGCACGATCAGCTCGAGGTTCTTTTCGGCGACGCGCGCCGACACCAGTGTGGCCACGTCCTCGACCGCTTCGGCAAGCCGGAAGGGTGCAGGATCGAGCGTCAGCTGACCGGCATTGATCTTGGAGAAATCGAGGATGTCGTTGATGATGGTGAGCAGCGCATTGCCGGACTTGACGATGACTTCGGTGAAGGTTTTCTGGCGCGCGTTAAGCTCGGTCTTGGCGAGCAGTTCGGCCATGCCCAGCACGCCATTCATCGGCGTGCGGATCTCATGGCTCATATTGGCCAGGAATTCCGATTTGGCGCGGTCGGCCGCTTCGGCCTTGAACAAGGATGCGGCGGATTCGGTGAATGCGCGGCGGATCGCCTTTTCCATCGGCCGGAAGATCCAGAGGGCAACGATGGCAAGAACCGCGAACAGAAGGCCGCTTGCCCACAACAGCAGCCTGTCGCTGGAGGCGTCGGCCAGATGGCGTTCGCCATCCATGGCGGTACGCACACGCACCAGCATCGGCTGGACGAACAGGTCGTTCTGGTTGAGGATTTCGCGCGGGCTCCATTCGTCGGTCTGTTGCGCCGCCGACATCAGGTTGAAGTTGCGCACGATGTCGCGCGACGACCAGAACAGGTCGCCGTTGACGGCGGCCGACGAGAGTTCGTCCAGCGTTTTGGCCGACAGGCTCGGCTTGATGGCGGCCAACTCCGCGGACAGTGTTTCGATCTCGCCGGTCAGGCGTTGCGAATGGCCGCGCGCTGCGGCGGCAAGGCCGTCACGGGTTTCGGTGCGCCAGGTCGTGCTGGCGGTTTCGGCAAAGCTGGAGGCGTTGCGCAGGTCGCGGGTGAAGACGACGAGATTGCTGCTCAGCGCGTCGATGTCGTGGCGGAAGGAATTGACGCGATTGAGCGCAAACATCACCGCGGTGGAAGCCAGCGCAAAGATGAGCAATCCCGAGATGTAGCGGAACCGGATCGAGCGGATGAAGAAAGAATATTCCGGCATGCGCAACCCCAACACATACGCATCATTTTAACGGTCGGGATTACGCTTGATTTACATTAAAATTCCGTTCGCGCCTGGCGGGCCGTCAAGATCCTGGCTGCACGTGCCCGGAGTTGGCGCCATAGAGGGTGGCATCGCATTCGCGCATCATGCGCAGTGCTTCTTCCTCGGTCAGGCCGAACTTGCGCATCATGCTCCGGATTTCGGGGCCTACAGCTATCTCCACCGGTCTTGCCGCCTGGCGGGTCTTCCTGGCCTTTTTCTTGGACATCAGTACGTTTCCCGTCTTGACCGACACATGTTTCGCATCAGCCCTGGCCCGGCCTCACCGTGCTGCGCCAGACCATGGGCGCATGGCAGATCAGGCGGCTGCCAGCCTCCTCCCGCGCGCCGGTCGCGAGCCGCACGGCGCGCCTGGCGATCTCCTCGATCGGCGGCGAGAACGTCGTCAGCCGGTAAGAGGCCCAGTCGGCCTGTTCAATGTCGTCAAAGCCGATGACGCAGAGATCGCGGGGTACGTTGATGCCGAACTCGTGGCGGGCCGCATCGAGAAAGCCGCACGCAATCAGGTCGGTCACGCAGAACGCCGCATCCGGCCGCTGCCGGCCGGAAAAGAGCCGCCTGGCGCCATCGGCTCCGGTGGCATAGCCGGTGCGGCCCTCGCGCCACACGGTCACCTCCAGCCCTTCCTTCTGCGCGGCGGTAAGGAAGGCGGTTTCGCGGGAGAGCAGGCTGGGCGTGCCGGCAGCCGAGGTCACCAAAGCGGGGCGGGTACAGCCGGCCCGGATGAAGGCATGCAGCGCTGCCTCTGCGGCTGCAGCGTTGTCGACACCGATATTGTGCGGGCCGTCGAAGCGGTCATCGCGATTGATCAGCACCAGCCGCTGGCCGTTCTCAAGACAGGTGCGGATCAGCAACTGCGGCGGCGAGCCGGACAGAACGATGCTCGCATCGGCGCGATAGTTCAGCGTGTTGCGCAGCGCCTGGTCGACATGGTGGCTGGGGCCGGAGGTGTTGAACACCATGGCCATTTTGCCGGCGTCCCGCAGATGTTGGGTCAGCGCCTTCTGCAGGCGGGCATGATAGGGCGTGTCGCCATCGGCAACGATGAGGCAGACGATGCCGGTCGAAGCCCGCATCAGGCCGCGAGCCAGATGGTTGACGTGATAGCCGAGTTGCTCGGCCGCCAGCATCACCCGCTCGCGGGTTTCCCCGGAAACGGAAGCGCCGGGCGTGAAGGTACGTGACACGGCCGAGCGTGAAACCCCGGCGAGGTCGGCAACCTGCTGGGCGCTGGAAAAACCGGTGCGGATTCTCGGAACCGTCAAGCGAACGCTCTCGCTGCTGTTTTCGTGATTCTTTGCACGCCAGTGCAATGTAATGCAACTCTTCTGCCATTGCCACCCACCGCACTTGACAGGCATGGCCGAATGCAACAGCTTTGCACAGCCGTGCAATACAAGCCGGCTCAAGAGTGGCATCGGAGGAATACCCTGTCCATTTCGCCGAAGACGGCATTGAGGGCGCGATTGTCCGGACCGGCTGCATGAGCAGGGCGGCGGCGCATCCGAAGGCGGACCGGCTGTCCAAGGCCGAGATGGACAGGCGTGCCGAGGTCTGCCGGAAACTGCTTGTCACGGCCGGGCAACTGGCGATGGAAGGCTATGCCCGGCAGGGCGCCGTCCAGCCGGTGGCGATGAAAGGCCCGCAGGATTTTCTCACTGAAACCGACGGCAAGGTCGAGGAGCACATCCGCGCGACGCTGGCAGAGGCTTTTCCGCAGGACGGGTTTTTGGGCGAGGAAGGCGGCGGCATCGGCTCTGCCCGCATGTGGGTCGTCGACCCGATCGACGGCACCGCCAATTTCATGCGCGGTATTCCGCATTTCTGCATTTCGATAGCTTTCGTAGAGGACGGCCGCAGCGAGATCGGCGGCATTGCCAATCCGGCCATCGGCGAAACGTATTTTGCCCGTCGCGGGCAAGGCGCTACTCGCAATGGCGCGCCGATCCATGTGTCGCCGACGAAAGCGTTCGACCGCGCCTTTGTCGAATTCGGCTGGTCGCCCAGGATTCCCAATCGCGACTATCTGGACAAGGTGAGCCTTGTCTGGGCACTCGGCGCCAATGTGCGGCGCTCCGGCTCCGGAGCGCTTGGGCTGGCCTATGTGGCCGACGGCCGCTCGGATGCCTATGCCGAGCTGCACATCAATTCGTGGGACTGCCTGGCCGGATTGCTGCTGGTGGAGGAGGCCGGCGGCCGGGTGAACCGGTTCCTCGACGGCGACGGCATGGCGAAGGGCAATCCCGTGCTTGCGGCAGCACCCGGTGTTGCGGCGACATTGTCCCAGGTGATCGGAGTGCCTCTCGACGACGGGTAGATCGTTTCCAGTGAGAAGACAGGGAGGAATATCGATGAAGACATTTGACAGTAAGCAAGGCTTGCGCGCCGCCTGGCTTGGCCTTGGCGCGGCGCTGGCCATGTTCGGATTGGCGAGTGCCGCCCAGGCGGCCGACCGCAGCCTCACAATGTATTGCGCCGTCGACGAGGCCTGGTGCCGGGCGATGGCGACCACCTACCAGAAGGAGACGGGCGTCAGCGTCGACATGACCCGCATGAGCGCCGGCGAAATCTACGCCCGCCTCCGGGCCGAGAAGGACAATCCGCAAGCCGATATCTGGTGGGGCGGCACCGGCGACCCGCATCTGCAGGCGGCGGAAGAGGGCCTCACCCAGGAATACAAGTCGCCGCAACTGGCAAACTTGCGCGACTGGGCGCTGAAGCAGGCCGACAGGTCGAAGAACCGCACGGTCGGCATTTATCTCGGTGCGCTCGGCTACGGCTATAATGAGGAAGATCTGAAGCAGCGCGGGCTGACCGCTCCGGCGTGCTGGGCCGATCTGGTCAAGCCGGAATTCCAGGGCGAGATCGAGATGGCCGACCCGAATTCATCGGGCACGGCCTGGACTATGCTTGCCACCATCGTCCAGCTGATGGGCGAGGACAAGGCATTCGACTATCTCAAGCAGCTCAACAAGAACATCGCCGAATACACCAAGGCAGGGGCCGCGCCGGCGCTCGCCGTCGGCAAGGGCGAGACGCTGATCGGCATCTCCTTCCAGCACGACGTGATCAATGCCGCGAAACAGAACCCTGCCGTGAAGGTGGTGTCGCCTTGCGAAGGCACCGGCTTCGAGATCGGTTCGATGAGCATCGTGACGGGCGCCAAGCATGCTGAAGAGGCGCAGAAATTCTACGACTGGGCGCTGAGCCCGGACGCGCAGAAGCTCGCGGCGCCGAACGGCAGCTTCCAGATCCCGTCGAACACCGCCACGCCGGTGCCGCCCGAGGCGCCGGACCTCTCGAAGATCAAGCTGATCGACTACGACTTCGCCAAATACGGCTCGTCGGCCGAACGCAAGCGGCTGTTGAAGAAGTTCACTGACGAGGTCCGCAATGGCGGCTGAGCGCGTTCTTTCGCGCTCACTCTAGCATCTGATCGCCGGCTGCCCTTCGCGGCAGCCGGCGCACCATCCTTTGGCAACAGAAAGACATTGAATGGCCGCGGCCGGTTCCATGGTCAGTTCCGCTCCTGGACGCAGCGCGCTCGCCTGGGTAATGGCCGCGTGGGCGAGCTTCGTGCTCTTGCCTTGGTACAAGGTCGAAGGCGGCTTCCTGTCGTTCGACTGGCTGGCACAGCCGGCGGATGCGACGCCGGCCATCTTGCTGGCGCTCGGTGGCCGGCCCTGGCTGTTGCCGCTTATCCTGCCGCTTCTGCTGGCGAGCTGGCTAGTGGCGCGCAACAACCCCAAGAGCCTGGCGGTTGCAGGCGCGGCGGGCCTGCTGTGGCTGGCCATCGAAGGCTTTTCCATCATCCATTCGGGCTGGGGATTTGGCTTACTTACCCAGATCGCCGGCACGCCGGGACCGATACAGCCGGGGCTCGGCTGGGGTGCGGCGCTCTATGCCGTGGCGATGCTGATGTTCATCGCCGAGGCGCTCGCCGCGCGCGGCTGGTGCAAGGGCGACCGCTTCGTCGTCGGCTCGCTCTCAATCGTGATTGCTTCGCTGATCCTGTTCGTCGCCTATCCGCTGCTGTCGATCCTCACCTCGGCCATCAAGGACAATGACGGCAATGTCGTGCCGGCGCTGTTCGTCGAAAAGATCTTCAGCGCCAACATATGGAGCCTGCGCTGCCTCTATGGCGAGGGCTCCTGCGGCGTGGCGTGGAACACGGTGGCGATCGCAGTCCTCGTCGGCTTTTTCTGTACGGCGCTCGGTCTGGCGCTGGCGCTGATTGCGCTGCGCACCAAGCTGCCGGCCAAATGGCTGCTGCGCGGCCTGTCGATCCTGCCGATCATCACGCCGCCCTTCGTCATCGGCCTGGCGTTGATCTTGCTGTTCGGCCGCGCCGGCATCGTCACCAACCTCATGTCGGTGCATCTCGGCATTCCGCGCAGCCGCTGGATCTATGGCATGGCCGGCATCACCATCGCGCAGGTGTTGGCTTTCACGCCGATCGCCTTCCTGGTTTTGGTCGGCGTGCTGCAAGGGGTCAGCCCCAGCATGGAGGAGGCATCGCAGACCCTGCGCGCCAGCCGCTGGCGCACGTTTCGCACCGTCACCTGGCCGTTGATCCGGCCGGGGCTGGCCAGCGCGTTTCTGATTTCGTTTATCGAGAGCATGGCCGATTTCGCCAATCCGCTGGTGCTGGGCGGCAATTTCAACGTGCTGTCGACCGACATCTTCTTTGCCGTGGTCGGTGCGGCGCACGACCAGGGCCGCGCGGCGGTGCTGGCGATCGTGCTGTTGATGTTCACGCTGGCAGCCTTCGTCATCCAGCGCCGCTGGATCGGCAGCCGCAGCTACGTCACCGTCGCAGGCAAGGGCGATGGCGGCGTACCGGCGACGCTGCCCAAGGCCTTGCGGATCGGCTGCTACGCCGCCGTCGTTCCGTGGCTGGTTCTGACCATCGTGGTCTACGGCATCATCCTGGGCGGCGGTTTCGTGCAATCGATCGGGCGCGACAACACGCCGACGCTCGAATATTTCCTCACCGCCTTTTCGATCGAGAAAGGCGTCAATGGCTGGTTTTTCAGCGGCTCGGCATGGCCGTCGCTGCTGATGACCATCGGCCTGGCGCTGGTGGCGATGCCGTTCACCGCGGCGCTCGGCATCCTGACGGCCTATCTGCTCGACCGGCAGCGTTTCGCCGGGCGCACCATGTTCGAATTCCTGGCGATGATGAGCTTTGCGATTCCCGGCACGGTGATCGGCGTCAGCTATATCCTTGCCTTCAACGTGCCGCCGGTGCAGTTGACCGGCACCGGGCTGATCATCGTCATCTCCTTCATCTCCCGCAACATGCCGGTGGCGATCCGTGCCGGGCTCGCCAATCTCGGACAGATCGACAAGAGCCTGGACGAGGCATCGCTGACGCTTGGGGCGCGGTCTTTTGCTACCTTGCGGCGGGTGATCCTGCCGATCCTGAAGCCGGCGATCGTGACCGCGATGATCTACAGTTTCGTGCGCGCGGTGACGGCGGTCAGCGCCGTCATCTTCCTGGCGAGCGGCCGGTTCAATCTCGCCACGGTCTACATTGTCGGGCGCGCAGATGTCGGCGAATACGGCATCGCGATTGTCTATTCGGCGGTGATGATCGTCGTCATGATGGTCATCCTCATCGGCATCCAGCTGCTGGTCGGCGAACGCCGGCTCGGCCGGCGCCGGCCTGGGGCGGAAGCCGTGGTGGCAGCAATCTGATGGGGAGAAGCGGCGTGGATCAGACGGCGAAGAATGCTGCCCCGGTTGTCACGGACAGGCCGGCCGTGCGGTTCGAGGGCGTCACCAAGAAATACGGCGCGGTGATCGCCGTCGACAATGTCAGCTTCGACATCGCGCCGGCCAGCCTGGTGACGCTGCTCGGGCCCTCGGGTTGCGGCAAGACGACGACGCTCAGGCTGATCGCCGGGCTGGAACAGACCAGCACCGGGCGCATCCTGATCGACGACAAGGATGTCACCTTGCTGTCCGCCGCCGAGCGAGATGTCTCCATGGTGTTCCAGTCCTATGCGCTGTTCCCGCACATGAACGTGATGGAGAATGTCAGCTACGGCTTGCGGGCTATGGGGCTTGGCAAGGCGCAGGCAGCCGAGCGCGCCGCCGAAAAGCTGTCGCTTGTCGGCCTGTCCGGCTACGAGAAGCGCCAGCCGAGCGAATTGTCCGGCGGCCAGCAGCAGCGCGTCGCGGTGGCGCGAGCCATCGTACTGGAGCCGAAGGTGCTGCTGTTCGACGAGCCGCTGTCCAATCTCGACGCCAAGCTGCGCCGGCGCGTGCGCGACGAAATCCGGGGTCTCCAGCAAGATCTGGCGCTGACCATGGTCTATGTCACGCATGACCAGGAAGAGGCGCTCGCCGTCTCCGACCGCATCATCGTGATGAACGCCGCTCGCGTCGCCCAGGACGGCACGCCGCGCGACCTCTACAACGAGCCGACCAACCGTTTCATCGCCGACTTCATGGGCGACGCCAATCTGCTCGACGTCGAGGTGCTTTCCAGCAATGCGACCAGAGCGAGGGTCAAGGTCGGACCCTTGCTGCTCGACATGCCGGGTCGCGGTAACGCTCCGGGGCCGGCGATCCTCGCTGTGCGCCCGAATGCCGTGCGCATCTTGCCCGGCCAGCCAGCGGGCACCATGAAGGGCCAGGTGGTCAAGAGCTCGTATCTCGGCGACCACATTGAATACCGAATCGCGATCAGCGATCCGGCGGTCGAACTGTTCGCGACATCGCCTGATGTCACACCCGCCGTGGCGGAAGGGACGATGGTCGGGATCGATTTCGATCCGGCGAAGATCGTGCTGATCAAAGACGATTGAACGCGCCGGGAAAGCACCTTCGAAAAAATCCAGCCTGAATGTCACACCGGCCGGACCTGCCTCGTCATGATGGCGTACCCAACACAAGGACTGCAATCATGACTGCCAAAATCGACCTCTTCGCCGCCGCCCCTGCGCTGATCAAGCAGTGGCAGCGCGCATCGACCGAACTCTCCGTCGCCGCCGGGCTCGAGCACAGCCTCAACGAGCTGGTGAAGCTTCGGGCGTCGCAGATCAATGGCTGCGCCAACTGCATCAATCTGCATGCCACCGAAGCGCGCGAGAATGGCGAGACCGAGCAGCGCATCTATCTGCTGCCGGCCTGGCGCGAAGCGCCCTGCTACAGCGACCGCGAGCGTGCCGCGCTCGGCTGGACCGATGCGCTGACGCGCCTCTCGGAAGGACAGGACCGCGAAAGCGCCTATGATGATCTTAAGGCGCATTTCACCGAGGAGGAGCAGGTGAAGCTCACCGTTTTGATCAACATCATCAATGGCTGGAACCGCATCGCCGTTGGCTTCGGGCTCTACACCGACGCAGCAACGATACGCGCCAGCGCCAAGGCGGCCTGATGACGGCGACGGCACCCGACGACGCGGCAGCGGGCTTCGGCCCGCTGCGTCCGAAGCTGATGCGGGTCGCCTATCGCATGCTGGGCTCGGTGAGCGACGCCGAGGATGTCGTGCAGGATGCCTTCATCCGCTGGATGGGGACCGACCGCTCGCAGGTTCGCGAGCCAGAAGCGTTCCTGCGCCGCACGGTGACGCGGCTTTGCCTTGACCAGCTCAAATCCACGCGGCGCCAGCGCGAGACCTATATCGGCCCTTGGCTGCCCGAGCCCATCGTCGAAGAGGACGATCTTGAAGATGTCACCTTGCCGCTGATGTTGGCGCTGGAGCGGCTTTCGCCGCTCGAGCGGGCGGCCTTTCTGCTGCACGATGTGTTCGGGCTGGAATTCGAGGAGGTCGCGACCGCCATCGAGCGCGATTCAGCCGCCTGCCGCCAGCTTGCCGCTCGCGCACGGGGCCATGTCCGCGAGGCGCGGCCCCGCTTCAAGGTGGAGAAGCAGCGTGGCCTGGAGATCGCCGAAGCCTTTTACGCGGCATCGCGCAGCGGCGACATGCAGGCGCTCGGCGCGCTGCTGACGGAAGATGTCAGCGCTCATGCCGATGGCGGCGGCAAGCGTCCGGCGGCTTTGGCGCCGGTGCTGGGCTTCGACGCCGTCATGAAGCAATACGCGCAAGTCGCGGCCTGGCTGCGCGACAATCGCTCGACGCTGGTGCGCATCGGCTTCGTCAATGGACTGCCGGGGTTCGTCACGCGGGAGGCCGATGGCGAACTGCAGACGACCGCGCTTGACATCGAGGACGGGAAGATCGCGGCCGTCTATGTCATGCGCAATCCCGACAAGCTCAGGCATCTGCGTTAGACCCGATTGAATCGGAGCGAAATACCGGTTCGGCCCGCCTCCAAAAGCCGGCCCTTCCTGTGTGCGACCCGAGGACGATGTCAGGGCTGCCCTTTGCCGCTGCCGCCACCGACCTCTAGGATGCCTTCTCCCCGTCACGTGGCTGGATCAGCCTGCGCGCGGCATCTGCTCCTGCCGCAAGGAAGCGATCCGACAATTCGGTCCCTGCCACCGCGCGGGCCAGTTGAAGCGCGCCGATGAGGGTCGCAAAGACGCCCATGGCAACGCCTTCCGGATCCCTGGCCTGCGGAAGCGCTGCAGACAACTGGCGCACCAGAACCAGCAAGCGTTCGGTATAGACTTGTCGCGTTTCGAGCGGCTGACGCGCGAGTTCCGGGAGCAGCGCGGCGTTGGCGCAGCCCGTTCCCGGGTTGTCCCGGTGCGCAGCTGACAGATACGCCGCTATGCCCATCTCCGGACCACCGGCGGCCAATACCTCCTGCAGTTGCTGCACCTGGCTCTCCAGTGCCGCTACAAGGCTTTCACGCACGAGCTCCGCCTTGGACTGGAAATGCGGATAGAAGGCTCCGTTCGTCAGTCCGGCGTCGCCCATAATGGCTGCCAGTCCGGACGCGGCGATGCCGTCACCGCGAAAACGCTGGGCTGCGACCTCCACGATGCGATCGCGGGAGGCGTCCTTTCGGCCCTTTTCGTAGCGCATGGCTGCTATTCCTTTCTGCTATTGCATTACGGTCGTAATTTGATATTATGATCATAATTCAACCAGCGAACGAAAGCTAGCCCCAGTGGCTTTGGAGCATAAAAATGAATGCGAACTCTGGAAAGACCGCAGTCGTGACCGGAGCCTCTTCGGGCATCGGCCGCGCCAGTGCCGAGGCCTTGGCGCGGGCGGGGTATACCGTCTTCGGGACAAGCCGCAGCAAGGCCGGCAACGGCCCGGCGCAGGTGTCCATGCTGACCTGCGACGTGACCGACGGAGAGTCGGTCAGCGCCCTGGTTTCAACCGTGCTGGCCCAGACCGGCCGCATCGACCTCTTGGTCAACAATGCCGGTGTCGGCCTGCTTGGCGGCGCCGAGGAATCTTCGGTCGCACAGGTGCAGGCTCTGTTCGACGTCAATCTGTTCGGCGTCATGCGCATGACCAATGCGGTGTTGCCGTCGATGCGGCGCCGCGGCCAAGGGCGCATCGTCAACATCGGCTCGATTCTGGGATTGGTGCCCGCGCCATACTCAGCGCACTACTCCGCGGTCAAGCACGCGCTGGAGGGCTATTCGGAATCGCTCGATCATGAGGTTCGCGCCTTCAACATTCGCGTCTCGGTCATCGAGCCGGCATTCGTGCGCACCGTCTTCGACCAGAACGGCATCGAGCCGGATTCCCTGTTGAAGGACTACGATCAGGCGCGCGCCGGTCTCAAGGCGCTGCTTGCCGATGTGATGCCCAAAGCCGATCGGCCGGAAGTGGTGGCGGATGTGGTCGTCAAGGCAGCGACGGACGCCCGTCCGCGACGGCGCTATACCGCAGGGAAGGCAGCGCGCCAGGTCAGCCTGCTGCGCCGCTTCGCCCCCGCGGGGATGTTCGACAAGACCTTGCGCAAGCAGTTCCGCCTGCCGGTCTGAACAACGGTGGGACGGAGAATTTCACACACAAACGGCACACCAACGGACACTCTCAGAAAGTCACTGCCATGAAGGCATTCGTTGTCGATAAATATAGCAAGAAAGGCATTTTGCGGCTGGCCGAGATGCCGGAGCCGGAGCTGCTGGACAATGACGTCCTGGTCGAGGTCCATGCCGCCGGGGTGAACCTGCTGGATTCCAAAATCAGGACCGGCGAATTCAAACTCGTCCTTCCCTATCGCCGGCCCTTCATCCTCGGTCACGACGTTGCCGGGAGGGTTGTCAGGGTGGGCTCGAAAGTCCGCAAATTCAAACCCGGCGACGCCGTCTATGCGCGGCCGCCCGACGGCCGGATCGGGACATTCGCCGAATTCATCGCAATCGATGAAGCCGACGTGGCGCTGAAGCCGGCGAACCTCAGCATGGAAGAGGCGGCCTCGATCCCGCTGGTCGGTCTGACCGCCTGGCAGGCTCTCATCGAGAGGGCGGGTCTGAAGACAGGCCAGAAGATCTTCATCCAGGCTGGCTCCGGCGGCGTGGGGACATTCGCCATCCAGTTGGCAAAGCACCTCGGCGCGATCGTTGCGACAACAGCGGGCGCGGCAAGCAACGATCTGGTCAGGGATCTCGGCGCCGATGTCGTCGTCGACTACAGGAAGGACGACTTCGAGAAAATCCTGTCGGGCTACGACGTCGTCCTGAACAGCCAGGACGCCAAGACGCTTGAGAAATCCCTGACTGTGCTGAAACCGGGTGGGAAGCTCATCTCGATTTCCGGTCCTCCGGATCCCGAATTTGCCAGGAAACAGGGACTGAACGTGGTGCTAAGGCTGCTGCTGCGGCTGCTGAGCCGTGGTATCAGGACCAAAGCCAAGCGCCGGGGCGTGGGATTTTCGTTCCTGTTCATGTCGGCGCAAGGTGAGCAACTGAGCAAAATCACGTCCCTCATCGAAGATGGGGCGATTCGCCCGGTCGTCGACAGGGTCTTTCTTTTTGAAGCGACCAATGAGGCGCTGGCTTACGTCGAAACAGGACGCGCCAAGGGCAAGGTCGTCGTCAAGGTCAGATAGAGCGCGCAGTTGCTTTGGGGCATTTGAGAGACACCAAAGCAAGGCAGCGCAAGGCCGACAAATTCCGAAAACGGTTCGGCATCCGATCGCCCAAACCTCAGTTGTTGCGGATTGCAACGAAGCTTGCCGCTGCCTTCAGCAAGGCTGCCTGTTCACCGTAAGGCTCGAGCAGTTCATGGGCCTGCTTGACCAGCCCATGGAGCTGGCTGCGCGCCCAGTTCGCGCCATGCAGCGCCACCAGCGTCGCCTTGCCGGCGGCTGCGTCCTTGCCGGTCGCCTTGCCCATCTGGCTGGCATCGGCGGTCAGGTCGAGCAGGTCGTCGGCGAGCTGGAAAGCAAGCCCGACCGCCGAGCCGAATTCGGCCAGCCGGTCGCGGTCCTGCGGTGCGGCGCCGGCAATAATCGCGCCGGCTTCGCAGCCGAAGCGGATCAGCGCGCCGGTTTTCATCGCCTGCAGCCGGATAATGCCGGCTTCGTCCGGCCTGCTGCGCTCGGCTTCGAGATCGAGCGTCTGCCCGCCGACCATGCCCCCAGTGCCGGCCGCGCGCGCCAGCGCCAGCACCAGTGCCGCCCTGCGCTCCGCCGGCAGCGCCGTCGCCTCATCGGCGAGGACATCGAAGGCAAGCGTCAGAAGCGCATCGCCGGCAAGGATGGCGGTGGCTTCACCGAAGGCCTTGTGCACGGTCGGCTGGCCGCGGCGCAGATCGTCGTCGTCCATGGCAGGCAGATCGTCATGGATCAGCGAATAGCAATGCACGCATTCGATGGCCGCCGCCACGCGCATCGCCGCCTCGCCATCGGCGCCGAAAAGGGCGGCACTTTCCATGACCAGGAAGGGGCGCAGCCGCTTGCCGCCGTTCAGCACGCCATGGCGCATGGCCGCCATCAGACGCTCCGGCCGGGCGATCTCGCCGGCAAGCGTGCGGCCGTCGAGCAGCAGCCTGAGCCCGGCCTCGATCGCCGCCGCCCGCCCCAGAAGTGCGGCCTCAAAGGCCAATTGCTCGTCTTTCGTCATGGCCGGGAGCGGTAGCCGACACTCAGACGTTGCGCAAGAAGCCTCGCGCCATTATGCCGGAGGCGGGAGAGTGGCGCGGGTGGGGGCGGCTTGACGGAACCGATCGTCGATCATGAAACCGAAGGGTTTGAGATGGCGCGACCGAGGCGCGTGAACCGCGCCGGTCTGAAGCGCCTGGCACGGCGCGGCCTGGTCGTCGCCGTCGTGCTGGCGGCGATACCCGTTGGGCTGACCTTCCTCTATCTGCCGTCCTTCGTGCATCCGATATCGACCTTGATGGTCAAAGACCTCGCGACCTTCTCCGGTTACGACCGGCGCTGGGTGTCGATCGACGATGTGTCGCCGGTGCTGGCCAATTCGGTGATCATGTCGGAGGACGGGCAGTTCTGCTTCCATCGCGGCATCGATCTCGGCGAATTGCGCGGCGTCGTCGACGACGCGCTGGCCGGCGAAGCGACGCGCGGCGCCTCCACCATCACCATGCAGACGGTGAAGAACCTTTTCCTGTGGTCGCGGCCGCTGGGCTCGGTGCGCAAGGTGGTCGAACTGCCGCTGGCCGTCTATTTCGACGCGGTGATGTCGAAACGACGGATCATGGAGATCTACCTCAACATCGCCGAATGGGGGCCGGGCATTTACGGCATCGAGGCGGCGGCGCAGCATCATTTCGGGGTTTCGGCCAAACAGCTGTCGCGGCGGCAGGCGGCATTGCTCGCCGTCTCGTTGCCCAATCCGATCGCCCGCAATCCGGCCAAGCCCGGTCCGGGTCTGCGGCGCCTGGCGTCGCTGATCGAACGCCGCGCCGGCCGTTCGGGCGCGTATGTCGGTTGTCTTGATTAGGTCGAACCGCTGCCGGCTCAAAAAAAATCGCCACGGTGCTGGCCAAAACGGCGCAGGGCGTGTATAGGCACCCGACTTTCTCAGATTATGGCCCTGACGCGGCCCTTTCACGAGGGCTATCGGGGCATTTTGACCATGTAGTGGAGCATATCCATGGCCGTTCCGAAACGAAAAACCTCTCCGTCCAAGCGCGGCATGCGCCGCTCGGCCGACGCTCTCAAGGCCCCGACCTATGTCGAGGACAAGAATTCCGGCGAAATGCGCCGCCCGCACCATATCGACCTGAAGACCGGCATGTATCGCGGTCGCCAGGTGCTGACGCCCAAGGAAAGCTGAGACCAGCTTTCGAAGGGTTTGAATACCAAAAGAACCGGCCATTGGCCGGTTTTTTTGCGTTTGGTGCGCCGCGCCGCCAACTATGCCAAAGACCGGGCGTCCGTGGCGATACAAGCTGCGGCGGCGGTGCTGTATTGAGTCCGCATGCCTTGTCGCGGCGCTTCCGCGCGATGATCGACCGGCTTCAGAGGGACCGCATGACCAAGCTCACCACAGCACCCCGCGATATCTTCCAGACCTTCATGAACTTCCCGCTGGTCGAGGACCTCGATGCGCTGAAGGCGGATGTCGCCATCATCGGCATGCCTTACGGCAGTCCCTACACGATCGACGAGCTGGTCAACGACCAGACCAACGCGCCGACCGCGGTGCGGCGCGCCTCGCAGCGCATCAGCCTCGGGCTCGACCGCTATGATTTCGACATTGGCGGAACCCTGTTCGACGGGCAGGACGTCAAGGTGGTCGATGTCGGCGATGTTCCCGGCGATGCCGCCGGCGGCCACTACAGGTTGGCCGAAACGGCGATCCGCAAGATCCGCGTCGCCGGCGCCTTGCCGATCACCATTGGCGGCGATCACGGCATCCCGATCCCGATCCTGCGGGCGCTTGACGGCGAAGGGCCGATCACCTTGGTTCAGATCGATGCCCATCTCGACTGGCGCGACAATGTCAACGGGGTCAGGGAAGGCTATTCCAGCCCCATCCGCCGCGCTTCGGAGATGGCGCATATAGCCGGGATTTTCCAGCTCGGCATCCGTGGCCAGGGCAGCGCCCGGCTTGAGGAGGTCGAGGCGGCCCGCGCCTACGGCTCCAACATCGTCACCGCCAATGAATGGCAGGATATCGGTACGGCGGCGCTGCTCAAGCGCATCCCGGACGGTGGCCGTTATTACCTGACCATCGATGCCGACGGTCTCGATCCCGCTGTCATGCCGGCGGTCGAAGGGCCGGCGCCTGGCGGCATCAGCTACCGGCAGACGATCGAACTGATCAAGGGGCTGTTCGCCAAGGGACGTGTCGTCGGCATCGACATCGTCGAGATCGCGCCGGCGCGCGACGTCAACGAGATCACCTCGATGACCGCCGGCCTTTTCATCCTGAACGCTATCGGCGCCGCCGTGCGGACAGGCCAGTTCAAGCGCTGAATCCCGGCGTGTCGGTGGTCAGCCGGGGCAACTGTGGCTGACAGGGTTGTTTCGCGCGGTCTTTTTCCGTGTTTGCGGGCGCTAGCGAAAAATCTTGACGGCGTGCCTGCGGGGCATTCTACAGAAGGTGCCCCCATTGTTTAGGCAATTCCTTGGGAAACCGCTTTCCTGGAATTGCTAGAGGAGACGCCTGATGTTCGGTGCCATCCCGCTGCTGATCGTGCCCTTCGTGGCCTACAATCTCGGACTCCTCGGAATATTCGGCAGCGGCGACGATCCGTGGGCGACCGAGATCTTCTCGTTCAGCATGATGTCGGGCGGGGTGTTCTCGATGACGCTCGGCGACCTGATGGTGGTGATCGGGCTGATCTTCCTGTTCCTCGAAATGGTGAAGTCGGTGCGCACCACGAACGCCTCGATCATGGACCATCTGTTGTCGACGCTGGTCTTCGTGGCGTTCCTGGTCGAGTTCCTGCTGGTGAAGGGCGCGGCGCACTCCGTCTTCTTCACGCTGATGGTGATCGCCCTGTTCGATGTGCTGGCCGGGTTTTCGGTGTCGATGCGGTCGGCGAGTAGAGACATAAATTTGAACTAGCCGCCTTCGTTGGATGGTCGCATCCGTTCGCGATTGGCGTGGCTGCTCTTTCTGGTCCTCCTGGGGCGAAGCAAGGAGCGAAGCGACGCAGCGCAGACCTTGGGATCCATTCCGTGAAGCTAAGGCGTTGCAACGGTTCAGAATTCTGCTCCGCTTACACTTGCGGCAAAGGTCGCGGCATGGATCCCGGGGTCTTCGCGACGGAGCTTCGCTCCTGCTTCGCCCTGGGATGACGAAGCTCCCCCTCAGCCCGGATCGGCGGTGAAGCCGGCGGCTTCGATGCCAGCGATGGCGGCGGCCTCGTCATTGTCCGACGTATCGCCCGAAATTCCGACGGCGCCGATGGCGGCGCCTGCCTTGTCGCGGATCAGCACGCCGCCGACGACTGGCAACACGCGTCCACCCGAGACGTCGGAAATGCCGGCGACGAGATGCGGCCGCTCCTTGGCGAAAGCCTCGACACGGCGCGAGCCCATGCCGATGGCCAGCGCCCCATAGGCCTTGCCGGCCGACATTTGCGGGCGCAGGAACGAGGCGCCGTCCTGACGCTGGAAGGCGACGAGATGCGCCGGCATCCAGCACGGAAACGCCGAGCGGTTTGAGCTTCATCTCGGCGCCCTTGGCGAAGGCGGCGTCGATGATGTGCTTGGCTTTTTCGAGGGTCAGTGCGGTCATGGCTGTCTCCTGATCAAAACGCGTCAATCATCGACCTGACATGCGGGATGCGAAATCCCGGTTGCGGTTGAAATTGCTTCGCGTGGGAAAGCGGAATGGCGGGCATTGCTGATCGTGGCACATGGCGGATACGATCCGCCGGCATCCAGATCGGGCGTCGATGAAGAAGGCCGCGCTATTTTTTCTTGGCTCGGGGCGCTTTCTTGACCGGAACGGCAGGGGCGTTGGCGAGGTCTTCCGCTTCCTTGGCAAGGCGCAATGCCCGGAGCTTGTTGGTCTTGGCCTGGCGGGCGTCGGCCTCGGCGACATACTCCGCCATCGCCTTCTGCCGCACCGTGGCTGCCTCTTCCTGCTTCTTGAAACGCATATCTGCCCTGGCGCGGGCAGTATCCTTAGAGTTCTCGACCAAGAGCGTTATCCAATCCCGTAAATTATGTTTTTCAGCCCCTTGATAGCAGAGCCGGCCTGATAATGGGGAAATAAGTTGGTCAAGCGGCCGGGGCCTCGATGCCGCTCGACGCCTTGCGGGCGACCACCGCCTCATATCCGGCCTGCAATGTAGCGCGGACGGAAGGCTGCGCGGGTGTGGCGACAGGCGTGCCCAGATGGTCGTGGCGCAACTCGTCCATGAACTGCTCCCACATTGGCGGCCCGCCTTTCTCCAGCAGCTCGGCGCGGATCGAAAGTTCCTCGCTCACCGGCAGCCAGACGCGGCCCCAAGCGCCGAGATGCGCCATGATCGGCACCAGCGTGATGGCCATCTCGGTCAGGCTGTAGATCGCCTTCTGCTTGTGCGAGGGGTCGTCGGCCTTGGTCAGCATGCCGAGTTCCATCAGCCGCTTCAGCCGGTCGGCCAGGATGTTGGAAGCGATGCCCTCGATCGAGCCGTTGAGCAGTTCGCGAAAGTGGCGTTTGCCGCCAAAAATCATGTCGCGCAGGATGATCAGGCTCCAGCGATCGCCGAACACTTCCAGCGACAGATTGATCGGGCATCCCGAGCGGCGTTCGGTTTTCATCCGACTCTCCTCAAAAAAACCAGTTGCATTATCGTATCAGTTTTATTATCGTGCAACCGATTGTAAAACGCAATCAGTTTGATGGCCGGAGCGAGGAGAGTTCCATGACAAACGCCGAGGCACCCGAAATCGCCTCCCACACGTTCGGCGATCCCGGCGATCCAGCCGTTCTGCTGATCATGGGCGCCATGGCCTCGATGCTGTGGTGGCCGGAGGCGCTCTGCAAAAAACTCGCCGGCGAAGGCCGCTTCGTGATCCGCTACGACAACCGCGATACCGGCCTGTCGACCAAATATGCGCCGGGCGAGCCGCCGTATACGTTCGACCACATGGCGGACGATGCGGTGCGCGTCCTCGACAGCTATGGCATAGGAAAGGCGCATGTGGTCGGGATGTCGATGGGCGGCATAATCGCGCAACGACTGGTGTTGAAACATCCCTCGCGTGTCATCTCGCTGACGGTGATCAGCAGTTCGCCGGTGGTGATCGACACATCGAAGCTGCCGGGGGCGACCGAAGCCTATATGGAGCACTCGGCCGGTGGCGCCAGGGTCGACTGGTCGAACCGCGACCAGGTGATCGGCTTCGTCGTCAAGGACGCGCGTGCGATCGCCAGCACCGCGCATCCGTTCGACGAGAAGGCGATGCGCGCGTTCGTCGAACGGGACTACGACCGATCCGGCGGCTTCCTGAGCGCGACCAACCATTTCATGCTGAAGGGCGGCGAGGATATGAAAGGACGCCTGCGCGAGATCAAGGTTCCGCTGCTCGTCATTCACGGGACATCGGATCCGATCTTTCCGGTCGAGCATGGCGCAGCCCTTGCCGACGCTGTTGCCGGCGGGCGGCTTGTCCGCGTCGAAGGCGGTGGCCACGAACTGCATCCCGACGACTGGAGCACGATCGTTGCCGCCATCGTCACGCATACCAAACCCTGAAGGCAGTCTAGAACCTTGACACATTCGCCTCACGGAAATAGTTAAGTAAATGCTTCAGTGTCGGCGCAGGCTGGCACCGCTCCAGCATCGGCGAACCACAAACAGACGAGCAAAAAATGTCCCTGACCTTCCATTTCCATCCGCTGGCATCGTTCTGCTGGAAACCGCTGATTGCGTTCTACGAGAACGACACGCCCTTCACGCCGGTTATCGTCGACCTCGGCGACGAGCAGTCGCGGGCAGCGTTCCTGAAGGTGTCGCCGACCGGCAAGATGCCGGCGCTGCGTGACGATGCACGCAACCGCACGGTGCTGGAATCGACCATCGTCATCGAATATCTGGCGGCGCATTATCCCGGGCCGGTTGAGCTTATCCCGGCCGAGGCCGACCTTGCTCTCCAGGTCCGCCAGGCCGACCGTTTCTACGATTTCTACGTGCAGGCGCCGATGCAGAAGATCGTCGGCGACAGGTTGCGCCCGCAGGACAAGACCGATCCGTTCGGGGTCTATGAGGCGCGCGCGCAACTGCGCAACGCCTATGCGATCATCGAGGAGGAGATGCGCTCGAAACTCTGGGCGGCCGGGCCTACCTTCACCATGGCCGACTGCGCGGCCTCGCCGGCGCTGTTCTACGCCAACAAGGTCGAGCCATTCGGCGACAGCTATCCGGCCGTGAAACACTACCACGACCGCCTGCTCAAGCGGCCGTCCTTCGCCCGGGTGGTCGAGGAGGCGCAGCCCTACTTCAAGTTCTTTCCCTACAATAACGGCTGATCGCGATGCTGCACGATCCCGCCCAGTTCGACCTGATGTTCCAGGCGCTCGCGGACCCAGCCAGGCGCAGCATGGTCGAACGGCTGTCGCGTGGGCCGGCCTCGGTCAGCCAGTTGGCCGAACCGCTGGCGATGTCGCTGTCGGCCGTCGTCCAGCATCTCAACGTGCTCGAAGCAAGCGGGCTGGTGCGCTCGGAAAAGCTCGGCCGTGTGCGCACCTGCCAGATCGCGCCGCAGGCGCTGCGCAGCGCAGAACACTGGATCAACGAACGGCGGCTGACATGGGAGCGTCGGCTCGACCGGCTCGGCGATTTTCTCGCCGGGACCGAATGACCTGAAGCAGAGGAGAATTGACCATGCCCGGCAAAAGCAGAGCGGAGTTGATCCGCGGCTATTTTTCCGCCTACCAGGCGAATAACAAGGCTGCCGTCGCGGCGGTGCTCGCCGACGATTTCACCTTCACCAGCCCCTATGACGACGCCATCGACCGTGCGACCTATTTCGAGCGCTGCTGGCCGGACAGCCCGGCCTTCAGCTCGATCGTCATCGAGCGGATATGCGAGGACGAGGACGCCGCCTTTGTCCTCTATCGCTGCGAGACGGCGGACGGAAAGACCTTCCGCAACACCGAACTGCATCTGTTCCATGACGACAGGTTGCGCGCCGTCGAAGTCTATTTCGGCGCGTCCTATCGCGACGGCGTCTTCGTCGCGCAGAAACCATCAAGCTGACCAAGAGGACCTGACCATGGCCGAACGATCCGTCGTCCACTCCACCTTCGTCCTCGAGCGCCTCTATCCAGTTGCACCGGCGAAAGTCTATTTCGCGCTCAGCGATCCGGCCGCCAAGCGGCGCTGGTTCGCCGACCCCGACAACCCGATGACCCACAGGCACGAAATGGATTTTCGCGTCGGCGGCCAGGAGGTCAATGCCGGCGGGCCGAAGGACGGGCCGATCCACACCTATACCGCCACCTATCAGGACATCGTGCCCAACCAGCGCATCGTCTACAGCTACGACATGCTGTTCGGTGATGTCAGAATCTCGGTTTCGCTGGCGACAATTGAGCTTCGCCCGGAAGGCACGGGCACGCGTCTGGTGCTGACCGAGCAGGGCGCGTTTCTCGATGGGCACGACACACCGTCATCGCGCGAGCATGGTACCGGATTCCTGCTCGATGCGCTGGGCAAGGCGCTGGCAACGGACACTTGAAAGCCAGGGAGGCGAGCTGGAATCGCGGCCTATGCTTCCCAGAACTGATCAAGCCAAATATTGAGCTTGAGGAAGCCGCCATTGCTGACTGTATAGACCCGCCTCGTGCCCTCGGCCTTGGCCTGAACCAGACCGGCGTCCAGCAACACTTTCAAATGCTGGGACACGGCCGGGCGGGAGACTGGCAGGCCCGAAGCCAGTTCGTTGACGGTTTTCGGGCCACGCCGGAGCTCTTCCAGAAGATAGCGCCGGTTGGGGTCGGCAATCGCCATGAAGGCGTCAGAAAAGATCATGCCTATATTTGTGGGGCAAAGCTTTTCAAATCTCAACCGTCGGCTTCCGCTTTTCTGAGCCGCAGTGCTTCAGGGGTGACCGAGCGATCGGCCGGCTGGGTCTTGAAGGCATCGCGGTCTTCGATCGGCACCGGCGCGCGGCGGCTGATGCGCAGGAACGTGTAGGCGGCGAGGCTGAGATGCGCCAGCGCGGTGGCCAGGAACAGGCCTTCGGGGCGGAGCCAACCCATCAGGGCGGCAGCCAGCAGGGGCCCGATCATGGTTCCGAAGCCATACAGAAGCAGCAGGCCGCCCGAGACCTTGACGAAATCCTCCGATCGGGCGTGGTCGTTGGCATGCGCCACGGCGATCGAATAGAGCGTGTAGGCAAAGGCGCCGTAGGCGGCGGCGAAGACAATGACGAGGACGGCGGAACGCGGTTCGAACAGGAAGATCAGGATGGCGAACAGTGCGGCGCCGAAAGCCGCGCCCGCCAGCACGAAACGGCGGTCGGTCTTGTCGGAGAGGCGTCCGGCCGGAAGCTGCATGGCCGCGCCGGCAATAACGACAAGGCTCATCATCAGTGCGATCTGGGCGGTGGAGATGCCGATACGGGCGCCGTAGACGGCGCCAAGCGTGCCCCAGGCGCCATTGGCGATGCCGACCAACAGGCAGGCGATCGCCGACACCGGCGAGTTGGCGTAGAGACCTTTGACGTCGAGCTTGACGTCCTGCAAAGGCTTGGGAGACGAAGCGGACGACACCGCGGTCGGGATCAGCGACAGGCAGAACAATATGCCGGTGATCATGAACAGCGATGCCGATCTGACGTCGCCGCCGGCAACGATCATCTGGCCGCCCATGATCGAGGCATAGGTGACCATCATGTAGAGGCCGAAGACGGTGCCGCGGTTCTCGTTGGTGGCCTTCTCGTTCAGCCAGCTTTCGATGACCATGAAGGCTCCGGCCATGGTGAAGCCGGTGAAGGCGCGCAGCAGGATCCAGACATATTCGTCGATGATCAGGCCGGTAAGCAACGCCACGATGGCGCCCGAAGCGGCAAAGGCGCCGAACGCCCGGACGTGGCCGGCGCGGCGCACCAGGCGCGGTGCGAAGAAGCAGCCGGTGACGAAGCCGCCGGCCCAGGCCGTGCCCATCAGACCGAGCGATGCGGTCGAAAACCCTTCGATCTGGCCGCGCAACGGCAACAACAGGCCGTGCAATCCCGAAGCCGCAAGCAGGAAAGCGGTGCCGCGAAGCAGCGAGAGGATCGGCCTGTAGCTTGCAAACATTGTTTGATCCGTCTGGAGATTCGGTGGCGGAGTCTGAAGACAGGCGCATTCGGGCTTTTCGGCGGCGGATGCTCAACGCCGAAACTAACGCGAAAACTAGCCGCGGCGAAACAGGGCTTCGGCCGCCGATTTGGTGCTGCCCTTGGTCTGGAGCTCGGCTTCGAGCCGGGCAATCTCCTCGCGCAGGATGCTGATCCGTTCGGTAAGGTCACCGACCGAAAGCAGCGACAGATCCTGTCCGATCTCATGCGGGCGGGCTTTCTTTTTGGGTTCGTCGTCGAAGATCGCCATCGTCGCTCCTCCCTATTCGGTATTGGGCTGATTTGGCCATTTGCCTGATCCGGCAATCAGCATACATAGGGCAGGGGCGCAGATGCAAACAGCCGGCAAGAAGCTGGCACCCGGCGACAGACCGGCGGACCGAGACGGGAAATTTCATGGCGAGCGGACATAAAATTCCAGCCACGATGACGGCCATCGCGATCTCGCAACCGGGCGGGCCGCGGGTGCTGAAACCGGAAACGCGCGACGTGCCGGTGCCTGGTCCCGGCGAAATCCTGATCCGGGTGCGTGCGGCCGGCGTCAACCGCCCCGACGTGCAGCAGCGCAAGGGCGCCTATCCGGCGCCGCCCGGCGCCTCCGACCTGCCCGGTCTCGAGGCATCGGGCGAAGTGGCCGCCCTTGGCGACGAGATATCGCGCTGGCGCATCGGCGACCGGGTCTGCGCGCTGACGCCGGGGGGCGGTTATGCCGAATATGTCAAGGTTCATGTCGGCAGCGTGCTGCCGCTGCCCGCCGGCTTCACCCACACGGAGGCGGCCGCGGTTCCGGAAAACTATTTCACCGTCTGGCACAATGTGTTCGAGCGCGGCGGCTTGAAAAAGGGTGAGACGCTGCTGGTCCATGGCGGCTCATCGGGCATCGGCACCACGGCGATCCAGCTGGCGTCGGCCTTCGGCGCCTATGTCGTCACCACCGCCGGCAGCAAGGAAAAATGCGACGCCTGCCTGAAACTCGGCGCCGACCGGGCGATCAACTACCGCGAGGAGGATTTCGTCGCGGCGGTCAAGGATGCGACCGACGGCAACGGGGCCGACGTCATTCTCGACATGGTCGGCGGCGACTATATCGCGCGCAACTACGAGGCCGCCGCGGTCGAGGGCAGGATCGTCCAGATCGCCGTCCAGGCCGGCGCGGTGGCGAGCGCCGATTTCTCGAAAATCATGGTCAAGCGGCTGACCCACACCGGCTCGACGCTGCGGCCTCGCACGGTCGAGTTCAAGGCGGCGCTCGCCGCCGCACTGGAAGCACAGGTGTGGCCGCTGCTCGGCACCCGGAAGGTAGCGCCGGTGATGGACATGATCTTCCCGCTGACCGACGCCTGGCGGGCGCATGAGCGCATGGAAGAGGGCGAGCATATAGGCAAGATCGTTCTCGACGTCGGCTAGATGGGGCGAGATTCAGGTGAGGCCGGCCTGCGAATGGCGGCTCCCTGCGCTTCCGGCCTTCGCCGGCCGAAGCCCTCATGAGGCGTTGCGGCAGTTAAGGCTACGGCCGGCGTAGGCCGGTGCTTCGTACTGAAGTACGCTCCGCTCCGGCCTTCGCCGGCCGAAGGCGTCATAAATGCCTCCGCTCTATGAAGGCTACGGCCGACGTAGGCCGGTTCTCGGGAGCCGCCATTCTCTGCTCGGCCTGACCTGAACCTCGCGCCATGCTCCGCGCTCAGCCTGTCGGCAAGATGAACACAAGCTTAATGCTGCAATGCAGCATTTGCATTGCGGCTATGCAAAGACGTCTGTTCAATTCGTGGGCAGCACTGCCTATCTAAGCGTCATCGAAACGATTTGATCCAACAACTGGAGGACAACCATGAACCCGATCCGCGCTTTCCGTAACTGGCGTATGTACAACGAAACCGTGCGCGAGCTGAACAAGCTCAACGCCCGTCAGCTCAGCGACCTCGGCATTAGCCGCGGCGACATCGAGAGGATTGCCCGCAAGGCCATCTAATTCGAAGCCTGGTCGGCCGATGAGGCCTGACCACGCGGCAGAAGCAAGAGCCGCCGCAGCGTATCCCGTCGCCGGTTCCGAGCCCGCTGGACCCTGTCCGGCGGGTTTTGTCGTCTTGGACCCCCTGTACAACTCGGCATCAATGATCGCCGGAGCCGAGGTCCTCCTGGCCTCCCCCGCTGTCCGGTGTCCGACGGCTGCGCCCTGCGCCAAAAACATTGCGAAACGGCAGCGGAGCGGTTATACAGGCCGCGAATTTCCCATTTTGGTGGCTCTAAACCACCGCCCGCGCGGGAACGCGGGCGAACGAGAAGGATTTTTGAAATGGCCAATACGCTGCTGATGCCCAAGGCGACCGCCGTCTGGCTGGTCGACAACACCGCGCTTTCCTTCGAGCAGATCGCGCAGTTCTGCGGGTTGCATCCGCTCGAGGTCAAGGCGATCGCCGACGGCGAATCGGCGCAGGGCATCAAGGGCATGGATCCGATCATGACCGGACAGCTGACCCGCGACGAGATCGCGCGCGCCGAGAAGGATCCGAACCAGCGCCTGAAACTGTCCGACCCCAAGGTGCGGGTGCCGGAATCCAAGCGCAAGGGTCCCCGCTACACACCGCTGTCGAAGCGCCAGGACCGGCCCAACGCCATCCTGTGGCTGGTCCGCAACCATCCGGAATTGAAGGACGCGCAGATTTCGCGCCTGGTCGGCACGACCAAGTCGACGATCGAACAGATCCGCGAGCGCAAGCACTGGAATTCGGCCAATCTGCAGCCGATGGACCCGGTGACGCTGGGTCTCGCTTCGCAGATCGACCTCGACATGGAAGTCAACCGCGCCTCGCGCGGCCGCGAGCAGGCGCAGCCTGTCGGCGACACGCTGCTGCCGGCTGCCGTGACCGAGCGCCTGGTGCCGGCGCCGGAGAAGCCGAAGGACGAGGATGCCGAGCTCGACGCAAACGCCGTGTTCGCCAAGCTCTCGGCGCTCAAGTCCAAGAAGGAAGATGCGGACGACGAGTAAGGTTTGCGACAGTTCATCAAAAAAGCCCGCTTCGAGCGGGCTTTTTCATTGATTATCGAAGTCTCAGCTGCGCGCCGCCCGGTCCGGCGTCATGCCATAGTCCTCCGAGCGTTCGACGGCGCGGTAGAAGTCGGCGAGCTGCTTGCCGCGCTCCGGCTTGAAGATGCGGCCGGCGATGACCACCGAGGCGATGCGGTCGATGCGGAAGGCGCGGAAATCGTCGCGCATCTCGCACCAGGCAACCAGCGTCCATACCTTGCCCCAGAACCACAGACCGAGCGGACGGATGTCGCGCCCGGTGCCGCGGCCGGCCTCGTCGCGGTAGTCGATGGTCAGCACCTGTCGCTTCTCGACAGCGCGCTCGATCACGTCGATCGCCTCACGCGCGGCGTCGCTCACCACCCACATGGGCGTGTGGATCTCGGTGCGGGCGATGCGGTCCTTCTCGGCGTCGGGCAGGACGGCGCCGATCTTGACCAGCGCCTCGTCGGCCGCACGCGCCATGGCCGCGCCGCCAAAGGCCCGCACCATGCGGGCGCCGGCGACCAGCGCGACGATTTCGTCACGCGTGAACATCAGCGGCGGAAGGTCGAAACCCTCCCTCATCATGTAGCCGACGCCGGCCTCGCCGTCGATCGGCACTCCGGTCGACTGCAAATCGGCGATGTCGCGGTAGATGGTCCGCTCGGAAACCTCGAGCCATGTGCCGAGCTTCTGGGCGGTGACCAGCCGGCCGCCACGCAGGTGCTGCACGATCTGAAAGAGCCTGTCGGCACGTCGCATCGTATGGTCCCTCGGCTGCTTGTCTATGAATGTCATGGTCCCGAAACCGGTTCCGGGTGACATCCATGTCCTGTTTTATGCTTGTCGTTCTCCCAAAAACCGCTGCGCACTTTTGGGCGACACGCATTATGGTTTAAGTCCTTCGCGCTTGCGCTGCACGGCGACGAATTCCGCGCCGAAGGACAACTTCTTCGTTGTCGGCGTGTTCACGTCGAGCACACGCCAGTACGGCGTGATATCGTTCAGCGTCATGCCGCGTTCGAGATCCTCATTGGCGGCTTCGGCGACGGTTCGCAGATGATAACCGATGGTGACCGGACATGTCACTTGCGCCCCATGCTCGATGGCGAGCGCGGTGCGCAAGGCGCGTACATCCATCTCAAGGCCGTTGGGGATCGTGCGGATGAAATCATCGACCTGACGGGGCGTCGGCACCAGCATCGGCTGGCCCTCGACGACGTCGCCCATTGTGCGTGGCGTCGGCTTCACGCCGTTGACGCCCGGCGTGTTCAGCCTGTCGTTCCAGCTTTTCACCATTCATGTCTCCTGACACGTTTATGGCATGGTGCTCCTGACAGCATTCTGTCAGGAGCCTTCAGCATTGTCCGTAGCAGGCGCCAAAGTTTTTGCGCCAGCCCGAGGGGTCGCCGCCCGGGGGGCCATGTCAATGATCCGGGCGTTGCGGGGTTCGCATCCAAGCATTGTCATGTAAAACGCCTCAGATCTCGCGAATGCGGCTGTGACCCTCATACATATCCGGCCAGCCAATGTCCTTGCGGATGTCCGCGGGCAAGGAGTTCAGGAAGCGCTGGGTACGAACTTCATTGCGCATCGTGCGGATCTTGCCGACATAGTGCTGTACGCTGTTCAAAATACCAAAGCTGTTCATGACCATCTCCTCTTCTCTGATGGAGACACTATTGCATACCCCTCCTGACAGCAGTCTGTCAGGAGCATGTCAGGTCGTTGAAGAAAGCTGCGAGGTGCTTGGCGGTCGGTTCGGAAACGAGCCTTTTGTCAGGAATGGCCAAGTCGACCGAGACCATGCAAGAACCGCTTTGACAGCCTGTCGCGATGCTGCTCAAAGGCGGGCATGTCGAAACTCCTCGCGCTCGTCATCATCGGCATGATGGCCATTCAGCTGATCAAGCCGCTCGGCTGGCCGGGCCTGAAGCGGCGCGGCGATTTCTGGAAGCTGGCCCTGATCGCCATGGCGGCCATCGCGCTGGCGGGTGCGCTGGGGCACTGGACATAGCCTTGAGGGTCAGGTCGGGTCCACCGTTCCCATGGCAATCATCCGGATGGCGTTGAGGCTGGGCACGAAGAAGTAATCGCCACCGCGCGTCGTCATGAATTCCGGCAGGTTCGCCGCAATAAAAGGCGTGGCGCTGGCCGGGCCGGCCGGAATGACATGCTTGCTCGATTCGGCGCGGTTGCCGGTCAGCGTGCAGGTGTCGTTGCCGGTTTCGGAATCCAGAAAACACTGGTGCCGGGAAGGTCCTTTGACGTGCGCGGACGCGTCTCGAAATTGTAGGTGGTGTCGCCGCCCGCGATCTGCTTGTCGGTGAAGGAGACCTGCATGTCGAAGTTGAAATCCGAGGCGTAGGACGACACCCAGTCGAATTTCCAGCCCATACGCTGCTTGTAAGGCAGCAGTTCCGCCAGCGGCGCGCGCGCAACCACCACCAGCGACACGTCGTGGTGCCTGAGATGCTGATCGGCGCCGTCTATATGGTCGGCAAGGAAGGAGCAGCCTTCGCAGCGATGGTTCGATCCTGGCGTCATCATGAAGTGGTAGACGATCAGTTGGCTGTTGGCGCCGAACAGTCCGGCCAGGTTCTTCGGACCCTGCTCGGTCTCGAAGACATAGTCCTTGCGGATTTTCATCCAGGGCAGTTCACGCCGCTCGGCGGCGATGCGCTCACGCAACCGTGTCAATTCCTTCTCGCGCGCCAGATGCGCCTTGTGCGCCTCAAACCAGTCTTCACGCGAAACCACCTTGTTGCGAGTCATGAAGTTCTCCCTGTCTGTTCACCCAAGGACGTTTGGGGTGGGCAGAAACCGACATCGCTGTCAGCTTTTGCCGAAAGGTAGATAAGGATGAACGAACTCCGTCCAAGCCGGGCTTTGCATAAACAAAACCCGGGCGCATCGGCCCGGGTTGTATGACAACGGGAGGACTGCGCTCAGGCGGCCTGTTCGAGGCTCGCCGTCCATTGTCCCAGCGCCGCCAGATGGTTCATGTGGGCACGATGGGTGAAGGCGGCCTGGCCGGCGGCGACGTTCGATGCCTTGCCGCTCCAGGCCTTTTGCGGGGCGGCCTGCAAGGCGCGGCCATAGGAGAAGGTCAGCTTCCACGGATGCGGCCCGATGGCGTTGATGGCGTTGAGGTTGGCGGTCGCCTCCTCGTCCGACTGCCCGCCCGAAAGGAAGGCGATGCCCGGCACCGCTGCCGGTACGGTTTCGCGGAACAGTTTTATGGTCTTTTCCGCGACCTCTTCGGGGCTGCTCACCTTGCCTGATTTCCTGCCGGCCAGCACCATGTTCGGCTTCAGGATGGTGCCTTCCAGCACAACGCGCGCCGCATGCAGCTCGTCATAGAGCTTGATCAGCGTTGCCTTCGAGATGTCGTAGCAGGTGGCAATGTCGTGCGCGCCGTCCATCAGCACTTCCGGTTCGACGATCGGCACGATGCCGGCCTCCTGGCACAGTGCGGCATAGCGGGCCAGCGCATGGGCATTGGAGGCAATCGAATTGACCGAGGGCACGCCCTTGCCGGTGTCGATGTCGATCACCGCGCGCCATTTGGCGAAGCGGGCGCCGAGCTTGTAATAATCTGCGAGCCGCTCGCGCAAGCCGTCGAGGCCTTCGGTAACGGTATCGCCGGGAAAGCCGGCGAGTGGCTTGGCGCCGGCATCGACCTTGATGCCGGGAATGGCGCCCGCCGCCTTGATGATGTCGACCAGAGGCGTGCCGTCGGCAGCCTTCTGACGGATGGTCTCGTCGTAGAGAATGACGCCGGAGATGTACTTCGTCATTGCGTCCTTGGCGCGGAACATCATCTCGCGGTAGTCGCGGCGGCTATCGGCGGTCGATTCGACGCCGATAACGTCGAAGCGCTTCTTGATGGTGCCGGAGCTCTCATCGGCGGCCAGCAGGCCCTTGCCGCCGGCCACCATCGCGGCGGCAATGTCTTCGAGACGTTCGCTCATTTCTCTTCTCCTAAGGGGGTACGTTCCGCGCGTAACGGAAGTCTACCGCCAAAGGAATGGGATCGGAAAGCTCGAATCGATTGAAAGTTCCTGGCGTCCGTTTTTGCGCCCCCGATCCGGTCAGGCTTGTTTCTTCAGCACGTCGACGCCGGGCAGCGGCTTGCCTTCCATCCATTCGAGGAAAGCGCCGCCGGCGGTCGAGACATAGGTGAAGTCGTCGGCGACGCCGGCATGGTTGAGGGCGGCCACCGTATCGCCGCCACCGGCGACCGAGACCAGCTTGCCGGCCCTGGTGCGGGCCGCCGCGTGCCTGGCCGCCGCCACCGTGGCGTGGTCGAAAGGCTCGATCTCGAAGGCGCCGAGCGGGCCGTTCCAGACCAGCGTCGCGGCGCGGTCGATCCATTCACCGATCGTCTTCACGGTCTTTTCGCCGACATCGAGGATCATGCCGTCAGCCGGGACATCCGAAATGGCAACGGTCTCGCTGGCCGCACCCGCCTTGAATTCCTTGGCGACGACACCGTCGACAGGCAGGATGATGGCGCAGCCGGCCTCGGCGGCCTCGATCATGATCTGCTTGGCGGTCGCGGCAAGGTCATGCTCGCACAGCGACTTGCCGACAGCGGTGCCACGCGCGGCGAGAAAAGTGTTGGCCATGCCGCCGCCGATCACCAGCGCGTCGACCTTCTTCACCAGGTTCATCAACAGGTCGATCTTGGTCGACACCTTGGCGCCGCCGACAATGGCGACGACAGGGCGGACCGGATTGCCGAGCCCCTTCTCCAGCGCCTCGAGCTCGGCCTGCATGGTGCGGCCGGCATAGGACGGCAACAGCCGCGCCAGGCCTTCGGTCGAGGAGTGCGCCCGGTGGGCGGCGGAAAAGGCGTCATTGACGAAGATGTCGCCATTGGCGGCGAGCCGCTCTGTGAAATCAGGATCGTTCTTCTCCTCGGTCTTGTGGAAGCGGGTGTTTTCCAGCAGCAGCACATCGCCCTTGTTCATGGCGGCGACCGCACTGCCCGCCGTGTCACCGACGCAATCGCTGGCAAAGCCGACCGGGCGGCCAAGCACTTCCGCGGTAGCCTTGGCGATCGGCCTCAGCGAGAATTCGGGCGAGGGACCATCCTTCGGGCGGCCGAAATGCGCGAGCAGGATGACCTTGGCGCCCTTGCCGGACAGTTCGGCGATGGTCGGTGCGATGCGTTCGATTCGGGTGGCGTCGGTGACCTTGCCATCGGCGACGGGAACGTTGAGGTCGACGCGCACCAGCACGCGCTTGCCGCTGATATTGCCGATATCGTCGAGTGTCTTGAAGGCGGCCATGCGGGTTCCTTTCCGTGGAAAATCGCCGGGACCATACCTCGCATCGATGACGATGCAAGGCTTGAGCCGGGGTGCGAGCTAAATTTTGAGATCAAGGCGAAGGCTGTCGTGATGATGCGGGACGTCAGCGTGAACCGATCGCTTGTCAGCCTTCTGTCGTTATCTTTTCCGCCGTCGGCTCAAGGGCCTTCTCATTGGCTGTCGCCTCTGCAGTCTGCGTCTCGGTCGGCTTGCGCCAGTTGCGGATGAAGGCGGAGACACGATCGCCGATCTCGCCGGCGCTCAGGAACACCGGAACCCGCGCCACCGGCGCGGTCGGCTCGAAGGAGAGGCCGAGACCGGTGATCTTGCCCTTGTCGTCGACGTCGCGGACGATCAATTCGATCGGGCCGATCAGCACCCGGTCGGCATATTCGGCATGGCCGCCAAGCCTTGCCGTCACCAGCGCGCCGACGGTGAGCTTCTGCTCGGCTTCGCTCAATCCCGGTGTGTATGCGGCCTCGAGCTCTGCGGCCGAGCGGGCGGGATCGACGGCGAAGGCGCCGAAGAAGTCGGCATCCTCGGGGTCGACTACGGCGCGGCTGGCAAACAGCTTGTCAAGCAGGCGCGGATAGCGGTCGGGCACGAAGATATAAACCTGGTCGCCGGCCGCGAGCCGGCCCATGTCCTGGAAACGCATCGAGCGGCCGTCGCGCAGCACCAACGAGGGCCGTGCCCAGCGCGGGATACGCTCGCCGCGCGCCACCGGGCTGCCGGGCGCCACGCGGTAGGCGAGCAGTTCGTGATGGGCGGAGCCCGGCAGTTCGAGTTCGACCTTGTCGAGCGGCCCGAGCCTCGCCGGCACGATCAGGCCGAGCCGGCGCGCCAGCGGACCGACCGACCAGCCCTGCACCACCAGCGATACCAGCACGATGATGAAGGCGACGTTGAAGATGGTGCGGCCGTTCTCCAGTCCGCCGAGCAGCGGGGTGATGGCAAGCAGGATGGACACGGCGCCGCGCAGGCCGACCCAGGAGACGAAGGCGATCTCGGGACGCGGCAGGCGGAACGGGATCAGGCAGAGCCAGACGGCGACAGGGCGCGCGACAAACATCAGGAATAGGCCGAGCAGCACCGCCGGCACCATGATCGCCGGAAACTGCGAGGGTGTCGCGAACAGGCCGAGGATCAGGAACATGATGATCTGTGCCAGCCACGACATGCCGTCCTGGAAGCGCTTCAGGATGGTGACGGCGCGGATGTCGGAGTTGCCGGCAATGAGCCCGGCGAGATAGACCGCCAGGAAGCCCGAGCCGCCAATGGCGCCGGCCGCGGCGAACACCATCAGTGACAGGGTCAGCACGAAGATCGGCAGCAAGCCATGGTCAAGGTTGAGCCGGTCGACGAGGCGCACGATGCCGAGCCCGCCAAGCACGCCGACGACGGCGCCGAGCCCCATATTGAGCAGGAAGCCGAGGATCAGGTCGGTGACCAGCACATGGGTCTCGGGATTGGCGTGGGCGGCGATGATCTCGACCAGCGTGATGGTCAGGAAGATGGCGATCGGGTCGTTGGTGCCGGATTCAACTTCCAGTGTCGCGCGCACGCGTTCGCGCAGATTGATCTCGCCGGCGCGTAGCAGGAAGAAGACGGCCGCCGCATCGGTCGAGGCGACCGCGGCGCCGAGCAGGAAGGATTCCAGCCAGCTGAGGTCGAGCAGGTAATAGGCGGCGGCGCCGAACAGGCCAGTGGTCAGGATTACGCCGAAGGTCGCCAGCGACACCGCCGGTCCGGCCGCCTGGCGCAGCGCGTTGAGCGGCGTGCCGAAACCGGAATCGAACAGGATGACCGCCAGCGCCAGCGAGCCGGCAAAATATGCCACGCGCGCATTGTCGAATTCGATGCCGAGACCATCGACGCCGCTGGCGAGGCCGATGCAGAGGAAGAGCAGCAGCAAAGGGGCGCCGAAGCGGAAGGCGATCAGGCTCGAGAACGCTGCGGCGACGACTAGCGCTGTGCCGACCAGCGTGACGAGATAGATCGCATGCTCCATCCGTGATTTGCCCCTCGAATTCCTCTTTCTACCGATTCACGGGAGAGTGGGGCGAAGGCATGGCCGGTGCAAGGCGCAAGGATGGCTTTTTGCCTGATGCCGCTGATTTTCCGGCGTTTGGCGGCTTGGCGCGCCTTGCCCGCCGCCCTGACGAAAAACGCCCGGACAAGCCGGGCGTTCGAAGCTGCGAGACGATGCCTTCAGGTCAGGCGATGGTCTTGCCAAAGGCGACCGAGGTGTCGGCCATGCGGTTAGAGAAGCCCCACTCATTGTCGTACCAGGACAGCACCGAAACGAAGTTGCCGTCCATGACCTTGGTCTGGTCGAGCGCCAGGATCGACGAGCGCGGATCGTGGTTGAAGTCGATCGACACATTCGGGTGATGGGTGACGCCGAGAATGCCCTTCAACTTGCCGTTGGAGGCGGCGATCACCGCTTCGTTGATCTCCTGCACGGTGGTGGCGCGCTTGGCGATGAACTTGAAGTCGACAACCGAGACGTTGGGGGTCGGCACGCGGATCGAGATGCCGTCGAGCTTGCCCTTGAGGTCGGGCAGCACCAGGCCGATCGCCTTGGCCGCACCGGTCGAGGTCGGGATCTGCGACAGGGCAGCCGCGCGGCCGCGGTAGAGATCCTTGTGCATGGTGTCCAGCGTCGGCTGGTCGCCGGTGTAGGAGTGGATCGTCGTCATCATGCCCTTTTCGATGCCGACGGTCTCGTGCAGCACTGCGGCCAGCGGCGCCAGGCAGTTGGTGGTGCAGGACGCATTCGAGATGACGATGTGGTCCTTGGTCAGCTTGTCGTGGTTGATGCCGTAGACGACGGTGAGGTCAGCACCTTCGGCAGGCGCGGAGACCACGACGCGCTTGGCGCCGGCGGTCAAATGCGCGGCAGCCTTGTCGCGGGCGGTGAAGATGCCGGTGCATTCGAGCGCGATGTCGATGCCGAGTTCCTTCCACGGCAGTTGCGCCGGGTCCTTGATCGCGGTGACCTTGAAGGTCTCCTTGCCGACGGTGATCTGGTCGCCCGAGACCGACACTTCGTGCGGGAAGCGGCCGTGCACGCTGTCATAGCGCAGCAGATGCGCGTTGGTCTCAACCGGGCCGAGGTCGTTGACGGCGACCACGTCGATATCCTTGCGGCCGGATTCATGGATGGCGCGCAGGATGTTGCGGCCGATGCGGCCAAATCCGTTGATGGCAACTCTGACGGTCATTTTACTCTCCCTGGGAGCTGGAGGCGGCAGATGGGTCCGCAGCTTCATAGCGGCGGATGGCACAAGAATCCAGCCGCAGAAGGCCGAATTTAAATCGATTAGGTTGGTCCAGCCCCGCGAATCCGCCTTGGAGGTGCGCGGGACTGACCCTGATCTTACTTGCCGTGCAGGCGGGCTTCCGCGGCCTTGGCCGCGGCTTCGGCGGTGATGCCGAAATGCGGGTAGAGCTGCTCGATGGTGCCGGAAGCGCCGAAGCCGGTCATGCCGATGAAGATGCCGTCGGAGCCGATCAGGTGATCCCAGCCCTGGCGGATGCCGGCCTCGATCGCCATCTTGATCGGCGCGTTGCCGATCGTCTCCTTGCGGTAGGCGTCGCTCTGCTGGTCGAACAGTTCGAAGCAAGGCACCGAGACGACGCGGGTCGGGTGCCCATGCTTTTCAAGCAAATCACGGGCGCCGAGCGCGATCTCGACCTCGGAGCCGGTGGCGAAGATCGTCACCGCCGCTTCGCCGCTCGCCGCGGCCAGTTCATAGGCGCCCTGGCTGCTGAGGTTCCTGGCCGAGTGCTCGGTGCGCACCGTCGGCAGGTTCTGACGGGTCAGCGCCAGGGTGGACGGAGTCTTTTCCGATTCAATGGCGATCTGCCAGCATTCGGCGGTTTCCACCGCGTCGGCCGGGCGGAAGACATTGTGGTTGGGGATGGCGCGGAGCGCCGCCAGGTGCTCGACCGGCTGGTGGGTCGGGCCGTCTTCGCCCAAACCGATCGAATCATGGGTCATGACGAAGATCGAGCGGATGCCCATCAGCGACGCCAGCCGCATCGACGGACGGGCATAGTCGGAGAAGCACATGAAGGTGCCACCATAGGCGATGAGGCCGCCATGCAGCGTCAGGCCGTTGAGGGCGGCCGCCATGCCATGCTCGCGGATGCCGTAGTGGACATAGCGCTGGCCGTAATCGTCCGGCGTGATGTTCTTGGTCTGGCTGGTCTTGGTGTTGTTGGAGCCGGTGAGGTCGGCAGAGCCGCCGATGGTTTCCGGCACCGCGCCATTGATGACTTCCAGCGCCATTTCCGACGATTTGCGGGTGGCGACCTTCGGCTTGTCGGCCGACAGCTTCTTCTTGTAGTCGGCAATGACGGCATCGAAATTCGACGGCAGCTTGCCGGCGAGGCGGCGCTCGAACTCGGCCTTCAACTCAGGCTTGGCCTTGGCCAGGCGGCCTTCCCAGTCGGTGCGCGGCTTGACGCCGGCCTTGCCGGCGGTGCGCCAGGCGTCGAGAATGTCGGCCGGAATTTCGAAGGGCGGCGAGTCCCAGTTGAAGAATTTCCGCGCGCCTGCGATCTCGTCGGCGCCGAGCGGCGAACCGTGCGCCTTGTTGGTGCCGGCCTTGGTCGGGGCGCCGAAGCCGATGGTCGTCTTGCAGGCGATCATCGTCGGCTTGTCGGAATGGCGGGCGGCTTCGATGGCGTAGGCGATCGCCTCGGGGTCGGTGCCGTCAATGTGGCTGGCGTTCCAGCCCGAGGCCTGGAAGCGGGCGACCTGGTCGGTGTTGTCTGCAAGCGAAACCGGACCGTCGATCGAGATGTTGTTGTTGTCCCAGAAGACGATCAGCTTGTTGAGCTTGAGGTGGCCGGCCAGCGCGATGGCTTCCTGGGAAACACCTTCCATCAGGCAGCCGTCGCCGGCCAGCACATAGGTGTAGTGGTCGACGAGGTCGTTGCCGAAGGCGGCGTTCATGATGCGCTCGCCGAGCGCGAAGCCGACCGAATTGGCGAGACCCTGGCCGAGCGGGCCGGTCGTCGTCTCGATGCCGGTGGCATGGCCGTATTCGGGATGGCCGGCGGTCTTGGAACCCAGCTGGCGGAAATGCTTGATCTGGTCGAGGGTCATGTCCTCGTAACCGGTCAGATGCAGCAGCGAGTAGAGCAGCATCGAACCATGGCCGGCCGACAGGATGAAGCGGTCTCGGTCCGGCCAATGGGGGTTCTTCGGATCATATTTCAGGAAGCGGGTGAACAGCACTGTGGCGATGTCGGCGCAGCCCATGGGCAGGCCGGGATGGCCGGACTGGGACTTCTCGACGGCGTCCATGGAGAGAAAACGGATCGCATTGGCCATCCGGTCATGTTGTTCACGCGACGTCATGGTACCTCCGGGGTGGGGATTTGTGGGCTTGGCAGAGCCCAGGAAAGAGTGCGCGACACATAGCAGCCACGGGCTTTTAGTCAACAAATCGGCTGCACATTTGCCGGTCTTGTGATGGCTTTGAGACCTTATGGGGCGACCTACATTAGCGTTAGCGGGGGACAGTCGCGAGAGCTTTGTTGACGTTGCCTTCACCCGGTGCCTAATGTTTCCTTGTTAACGCGTTCTGAACGCGAAGCGATTCGGTGATGGGCAGGGCACAGGACGAAGGCCATGACCGGCGAAACCACACTCAAGGAAGTCATCCACAGGCTGGGCAAGGCCATCGAGGGGCTGGAAAACGCCGTCGCGGCCAAGCTCGAGCACGAGCGCGACTATTCCGAAGCCGAGGCTGAGGTGCAGCGCATGAACGCCGACCGTTCACGGCTGGCGCAGGAACTCGACAATTCCGAAGCCCGCGCCGAACGGCTGGAAGATGCCAACAAGGAAGTGTCGCGCCGCTTGGTGACCGCCATGGAAACCATCCGCGCGGTGCTGGACAGGTAGGAGCTGCAGGCCATGGCACAGGTCACGGTTTCCATCGACGGCAAGCAGTATCGCATGGCTTGCGACGAGGGTCAGGAAGAGCACCTGATCGACCTCGCCGAGCGGTTCGACCGTTATGTCTCGCATCTGAAGGATTCGTTCGGCGAGATCGGCGACCAGCGGCTGACGGTGATGGCCGGCATCATGGTGATGGACGAGCTTTCGGAGCTGCAGAAGCGGGTCAAGGGCATGGAGACCGAAGTGCAGACGCTGCGCAAGACGCGCGACGAAGCGCTGACCAAGGCCGACAAGAACGACACTGTGCTGACCAGCGCGCTCGGCGCGCTCGCCCAGCGCATGGAAGACCTGGCCACGTCGCTGGCGGTCAACAAGGCCTGAGCCTTTCCCGCACAAACGAAAGATTGTCGGCCCAACGTCGGTCCGTAGAACGAAAGTGCTCGTTCCGTCGCCAATAATAGTTTTCTATTGTCCTGCAGCCGCGATTTTTGCGCTAAGATGCGGGAATGCCGGAGCGTTGACGCCGTCCACGGCCGCTCCTGACGAAATCTGTTGCTGGGGAAATAATGCCATGAGCCTTCGTATCAACGACATCGCGCCTGACTTCACCGCCGAGACCACGCAAGGGCCGATCAAGTTTCATGACTGGATCGGCGACGGCTGGGCGATCCTGTTCAGCCATCCGAAGAATTTCACCCCGGTCTGCACCACCGAGCTGGGCACGATGGCGGGGCTCGAAGGCGAGTTCAAGAAGCGCAACGTCAAGGTCATCGGCATTTCCGTCGATCCCGTTGCGAGCCACGACAAGTGGCAGGCCGACATCAAGACGGCGACCGGCCAGACGGTGAACTACCCGCTGATCGGCGACAAGGATCTCAAGGTGGCCAAGCTTTATGACATGCTGCCGGCGGGCGCCGGCGAGACGTCGGAAGGCCGCACGCCGGCCGACAACGCCACGGTGCGCTCGGTCTATGTCGTCGGGCCGGACAAGAAGATCAAGCTGGTGCTGACTTACCCAATGACGACGGGCCGCAACTTCGACGAGATCCTGCGCGCGGTCGATTCCATGCAGCTGACCGCCAAGCACCAGGTGGCGACGCCGGCCAACTGGAAGCAGGGCGAGGATGTGATCATCACCGCCGCGGTTTCGAACGAAGATGCGGTCAAGCGTTTTGGCGCTTTCGAGACGATCCTGCCCTATCTCAGGAAGACCAAGCAGCCGTCAGCCTAGGTTTTCTCCGTCGGAGCTATTTGGGGCTTCAGTCCTATTTGTGGCAAGGCGTGCTTGACCGGCGCGCTTTGCCAGATGACCATGCTCTTGTTCAACCCGACGGAGAAAACGGTTCCTGTCGGGCAAGGGGCAGGGGGGCCGGACATTGGACATCGCTTCGGCCAAACCTGAGGTCGCCGGCTTCTACGACAAGCCGACCGGCGCCATCCAGTACGTCGTCACCGACCCGGTGACGAGACGCTGCGCCGTCATCGACCCGATCCTCGATTTCGACGAAAAATCCGGCGCGACGGCGACGAAGAATGCCGACGCCTTGCTGGATTTTATCCGCGAAAACGGGCTGGAGCTCGAGTGGATCCTGGACACCCATCCGCATGCCGATCATTTCTCGGCGGCGCACTATCTCCGGGAAAAGACCGGCGCGCCGACGGCGATCGGCGACAGGATCATCGAAGTCCAGGCGCTGTGGAAGGCGATCTACAACTGGCCGGATTTCCCCGCAGACGGCTCGCAGTGGGACCGGCTGTTTGGGGAAGGCGAAACGTTCATGATCGGCAACCTTCCGGTCAAGGTGCTGTTCTCGCCCGGCCACACGCTGGCCTCGATCACCTATGTCATTGGCGACGCAGCCTTCGTCCACGACACGCTGTTCATGCCCGACAGCGGCTCGGCAAGGACGGATTTTCCCGGCGGCAGTGCCGCGCGGCTGTGGTATTCGATTGAGGGCGTTCTGGCGCTGCCGGACGAAACGCGGGTGTTTGTCGGCCACGACTATCAGGCCGGCGGGCGCGAGCCGTGCTGGGAGAGCACGGTCGCCGAGCAGAGGGCAAAGAATATCCACCTCGTTGCGGCGCGCAGCGAAGCCGAGTTCGTCGCCTTGCGCGAAGCGCGCGACAAGATACTGCCGATGCCGCGGTTGATCCTGCATGCGCTGCAGGTCAACATGAATGGTGGACGGCTGCCAGAACCGGAGGCCAATGGAAGGCGGTATCTGAAGTTTCCGCTTGATGGTTTGTGAGAGGGTGCTGTCGGTGAACAGCTAAACTAATCTCCCCCCTTGAGGGGGAGATGCCCGGCAGGGCAGAGGGGGGTGCTGTCCCGCCGACCCGTCTAATGGTCTTAGCTGTGTGATCGAGCTGGTTCGGTTGGGGTAGCTAGCACGAAAAGGCGGCGTTCCGTCACGCCCCCTCTGTCCTGCCGGACATCTCCCCCCTCAAGGAGGGAGATTGGCTGTCGCCCGGTTTTCGCCAACCACCAGCGGACCCACAAAAAAGCGGCGCCAGTTTCCTGGCGCCGCTTTTTGTTTCGTAACCGAACCCGGCTTTACGCCGCCGGCTGCGCCTCGATCGTGCGCAGGGCCTGCATCTGGCGCTTGGCGGCGGCCTTGACCGCGTCCTGCACCTTCTCGAAGGCGCGCACCTCGATCTGGCGCACGCGCTCGCGGCTGATGTCGAACTCGGACGACAGTTCTTCCAGCGTCAGCGGCTCCTCGGCGAGGCGGCGGGCCTCGAAGATGCGCCGCTCACGATCGTTGAGCACGGCCAGAGCGCCCGACAGCATGCCGCGGCGGTTTTCCAGCTCGTCCTGCTCGATCAGCATGTCTTCCTGGCTTTCGTGGTCATCGACCAGCCAGTCCTGCCATTCGCCGGATTCACCTTCGCTGGCGCGGATCGGCGCGTTCAGCGACGCGTCGCCCGACAGGCGGCGGTTCATCGACACGACTTCGGCTTCCGACACGTTCAGCCGGGTGGCGATCTCGGTGATTTGGTCGGGCTTGAGGTCGCCATCGTCCAGCGCCTGGATCTTGCCCTTCACCTTGCGCAGGTTGAAGAACAGGCGCTTCTGATTGGCGGTCGTGCCCATCTTGACCAGGCTCCACGAGCGCAGGATGTACTCCTGGATCGAGGCCTTGATCCACCACATGGCGTAGGTCGCGAGGCGGAAGCCACGCTCGGGTTCGAATTTCTTGACGGCCTGCATCAGGCCGACATTGCCTTCCGAGATCACTTCGCCGATCGGCAGGCCGTAGCCGCGATAGCCCATGGCGATCTTGGCAACGAGCCGAAGGTGGCTGGTGACGAGCTTGTGCGCAGCGCTGGTGTCTTCATGCTCGGCGTAGCGCTTGGCGAGCATGTACTCTTCCTGCGGCTGAAGCATGGGAAAGCGGCGGATTTCTTCCAGGTAGCGGCTGAGGCCGCCTTCGCCGGAAACAATACTGGGTAGTGACTGGGCCATGATTGCGCCCCCTCTCTATTGGAGTTATGCCCCCGAAACGCGGCGGGCATGTGACGCGAGCACCAAAAGGCTCGCCCGCGGCAACTGATTTATATAGGAACAAAACCAGAAAAGACAGGCATTTGTTCAACACGAAACAGTGTGTCACGCTGAAGTGAACAATGCCGCTCAGGTTTTAGCTGGCTTGTTTAGACGCAATTCCGGACGGAAAACCGTTTCACACTTTTCCTGGAATTGCTCGGGTTCAGAGTTTGCGAAAGCCGCCGACGAGTTCCTCCATGTCCCCCGGTATCGGCGCCTCGAACCTCATCGACAAATGGGTAGCCGGGTGCCGAAATGCAAGGAGCCAGGCATGCAAAGCTTGCCTGGAAAATGCCTTGACCTGGGTTTTCAGCGGCTCGGGCAGCCGGTTGGCCTTGGTGCGGAAGGCCTGGCCGTAATCCGGGTCGCCGATGACGGGGTGGCCGATATGAGCCATGTGGACGCGGATCTGGTGGGTGCGGCCGGTTTCCAGCCGGCATTCGACCAGGCTGGCGGCGGCGAACGGCTGCTGGTTTTCGCCGAAACGCTCCTTGACGGTGAAATGGGTCACGGCGTGGCGGGCGTCGTCACGGCCTTCCGACACGACGGCGCGGCGCACGCGGTCGGCGGCACGGCCAAGCGGCGCGTCGACCGTTCCGGTCGGCCGCGACGGGATTCCCCAGACCAGCGCCAGATAAGCACGTTCGAGGTCGCCGGTGCGGCCGTGGTCGGCAAAGGCCTCCGACAGCGCCTTGTGGGCGCGGTCGGTCTTGGCCACCACCATGACGCCGCTGGTTTCCTTGTCCAGCCGATGGACGATGCCCGGCCGCCTGACGCCGCCAATGCCTGAAAGACTGTCGCCGCAGTGGTGGATCAGGGCATTGACCAACGTGCCGGTCCAGTTGCCGGCGCCGGGATGGACGACGAGGCCGGCCGGCTTGTTGATGACGATCAGCTCGTCGTCCTCATAAAGCACGTCGAGCACGATGGCCTCGCCTTGCGGTTCGGCCGGTTCCGGCTCGGGCATGACGACCGATACGCGCTCGCCGGCACTCATCTTGCGCTTGGTCTCGTCGACCGGCTTGCCGTCGATCGAAACGGCACCTTGCCGGATCAGCATCTGCACCCGGCTGCGCGACATGTCGGGACCAAGGGCGCTCGCCAGCCACTGGTCGAGGCGCTGGCCGGCCGCTTCCGCGCCGGCTTCGAGCACGGTTGGCGCCGCCTCTATGAATTGTCCAGCCTCTATCAATTCAGGGGTCTCTTCGCTATGAGCGCTCATCGAAAAAAGTTCCGGAAGTTCTGCCATGGCCCGGCCCGTTGCCGATGAAGAAGAAAAGCCGCTCGATCCCGAGATCGAAAAGGTGCGCGGCAGGCTCATCCGTTTCATGGCCATCAATCTCGGCCTGCTTTTGCTGGCCCTTATGGTGGTGATCGCGGCCATTGTCTACAAATCCCGCAAGGCGCCGCCCGCGAACCCGCCGCTCGCCAACGACATTCCAGTTCCGCCCGGCGAGCCGCTCGCGGCTGACATAGTGCTCCCGGTCGGAGCCAAGGTGATCAGCCAGGCTCTGTCGGGCAATCGCATTTCGATCGACGCCGAGCTCAGCGACGGCAGCCGCACCATCTTCGTCTACGACATCGCCGAGCGCCGTATCATCGGCCGCTTCGCCATCCGCAACAAATGAGCGGGCGGCAATTGTGAGCGGCTTCGCCGAACATCGCCGGGTCGCGACCGTCGCGCTGGTCGTCGCCAACTATGATGAGGCGATTGCCTGGTATGTCGAACGGCTCGGCTTTCTGCTTGCCGAAGATGTCGATCTCGGCGGCGGCAAGCGCTGGGTGACGGTGGCGCCGGCGAACGGTCAGGGCGCAAGGCTGCTTCTGGCCGAAGCTGACGGCGCGGCGCAAGAGAAGAGCATCGGCAACCAGAGCGGCGGCCGCGTCTTCCTGTTCCTCGAAACCGATGACTTTGCCCGCGACCACAAAGCGATGCTTGCGAAGGGCGTCGACTTTCGCGAAGCGCCGCGCTTCGAGCCCTACGGCACGGTGGCGGTGTTCGCCGATCTCTACGGCAATCTGTGGGATCTGATCGAGCCCAAACGGCAGGCATGAACAACGCAAATCAATGGTTCGGCGGAAGCGCTCGAAGCCCAGTTGCTTTTTCCCAAGCGTCAGCCTATATCGCCGGTTCTTGAACGCGCCCATCGTCTAGCGGTCAGGACACCGCCCTCTCACGGCGGGAACAGGGGTTCGATTCCCCTTGGGCGTACCAAGCAACCGCTTTCCTTCCGCATCATCGACAATTTCGGGCAGCAGCCGCGCGGATCGCGTGTGACCGCGAGGGCCGGCGGCATAAGCGAAAACCCGGCAAATCCGCGTCACAGATACACCCAATTTAAGTCAGACCGCGACGCTTGAAAGCGTAGCGATCTCTGTTACTTGCGGTGCGGGGATAGCATCTGCGGCAACGCGGATTTGGTTGGGCATAGCAGGTATGAGTTCGGCAAAAATGATATGCCCGTGCTGTCACGGCAGCGGGCAGGTTTTCGATTGCTTGAAATGGCGCGAGTCGAAAGGGCATTGCTGCCCGCAAGGCACGCATCGGGCCGGCTGTCCCGGGCAGACCATGGCATGCGCCGAATGCGCGGGCCTGGGCACGCTGGCGGAAGCCGAGCTCAGAGCGGTCGCGTAGCCTCAGGTCATGCAACCTTACGCCTCTTTCACCATCCAGCGCCGGCAGTCTCCGCGAGCTTCTGGCGCGGCGCTGCCAATTGCACTAGCATCATGTACGAAGCCTTGCCAAAGGGCTCGTTGCGGCGCGCAAGACGCCGGGGAACATAGGCGAGGGTCGGCGAGGAGGAGACCGATGCAGAAACTGCAGTCGCAGGGCGTCCATCACATCACCCTCGTCGGCGCCGGCCGCCAGACCTCGATCGATTTCTGGGAGGGCGTGCTCGGCATGCCGTTCATTTTCGAGCAACCCAATCTCGACAAGCCAAGCGAAAGCCATCTCTATTTCGATCCCGGCGACGGCAGGTTGATCACCGTCTTCACCGACGAGAGCCGCACGCCGGTCAAGCGGCGCACGCCCACCGAACCGGGCTGCGTCCATCATATTGCGTTCTCGGTGTCGCGCGTGACCTTCCTGCAGGCGGTCGCCCGGCTCGACGAGCGCGCCATCAAGCACAGCGGCGTCAAGGATCGCGGCTTCATGGATTCGATCTATTTCGAGGATCCGCTCGGCCTTCTGATCGAGCTGGCGTCCTACCGCTTCGAGCCGCCGGCCGGCTTCACCCATGCCGACGTCTTGATGCAGGCGCACAAGCTGCGCGTTGCGCGCGGCGACTACAACATCGCCGAAGTGCACCTTGCCGACGCGATCCAGACGCTGGTCGAGTGGTCGCGCGCGACCTTGTCGGACGACCGGACGCCGAAGAATCCATACTGACGGCCAGCAAAAGGGGAGGACCACAATGGCAAAGACAGTTAAGAGCGCTGGCAAATCAGCGCCCAAGCCTGCGGCAAAAGCGGCTGCGAAGCCGGCGGCAAAAGCGGCGGTAAAGGCCGCGCCGAAGGCAGCCGCAAAGCCGGCCGCGAAAACCGCGACGAGGCCGGCTGCCAAGAAATCCGCGCCGAAGGCCAAGGCGGCGAAAAAACCGGCGCTGAAGCTCTCGATGCTGAAGCCAAGCGTCAACAACATGACCGTTCGGGTGTTTGCCCGTGCGGCCGGGTTCGACGCCGCCGAGACCGACGCCTGGGGCCATACCCGGTCGCCGGAATATATGGCGCGCAATCCGGCGCATCTGACGCCGATGATCGAGGACAAGGGGCTGCCGCGCGGCGTGCTGTGGGAGAGCTGCGCCATCATGCAGTATCTCGCCAACAAGCACGGGCTGGAGAAATTCTATCCCAAGGCGCCGGCCAAGCGGGCGATGGTCGACAGCGCCATGTTCTACCTGATCGGCACGCTCTACCCGTATGTGGCGCGCGCCACCTATCCGGCGCTGGGTTTCCCGCACTATGCCGGCGAGGTCGGCCATAGCGACGCCCATCCGGAGAAGAAGTCCGAGGCGCAGAAGGCCGCCATGGCGGCAATTGCCGAGCCGCTGGAGGTGTTTCACTCCTTCTTCAGGGACGGCAAGCCGTTCATCGGCGGCAAGCACCCGTCGATCGCCGACATACGCCTGGCATCGACGCTGGAGTTCCTGGCCGTCATCGACTATGCGCTGCCCAAATGGGCCAAGGAGTATGTCGCTGCGATGGAGAAGAAACTCGGCCAGGCCTATGCCGAGCCGGCCGGCGATGTCAGAGGCTACATTGCCTATGTGAAGTCGCAGGCCAGCGCGCAACGCTAAGGATTCATTAACCAGAACGCTGTCTATTGAAGGCACCGCGCGACCACGGATGTACTGGCGCAAGGGTGAAGGGAAAGGTCGGCGCAATGCCGGCCTTTTGCTTTTCGCCGATGCGCCATCAGGCGCGTCTCATGCTGTAAAGTCCGACATCAGGCATATTGCCATCGTCTGCTTCGACCCTACCATCATGGTCGGCGGACGACACACGAGGAGCTTTGCGATGAAGGGCGTAGCGAGAGTGTTTGCGATTGCCGGTGTTGTGTTGGTCGGAGGCTACCCGTGCAATGCCGCGCCGCTCGACACGATGGCGGAGGTCGGCGATGCCATCCAGGCGTGCTGGACGCCGCCGGCGGGTGTTGGAAATGCCAGCGTCACCTTGAGCTTCAGCTTCAAGCGCGACGGCACGCTGATCGGTCCGCCGCGGCCGACGGCGATCAAGGTCGATGGCGATGCCGATACCAGGAAGTCATTCGTCGACGCCGCAACCACTGCCCTGCAAAAGTGCCTCCCGTTGAGCTTCTCGCCGACGCTGGCGCAAGGCGTCGCGGGCAATGTCTTCACCGTGCAATTCGCTTCGCCCAAGCAGTAGGCGAGCGGGCGAGCGTTTCACCGTTTTCACAGAAACGGCGACCCCCTCTCTCGTTGTCTTGACGCAATTCCCAGGGGAAAGCGCTACGCGCTTTTCCCGGAAAAACGACTCACACTTTTCCTGAAGTTGCTCTGATCAGTTGTGCGGGCGTCTGATATCGACATGCCGCTGCAGTTCCGGCGTCTCGAAGACGTAGTCGGCCCAGGCGGATTCCGGAATCTGTCCGGCCAGATAGCATTCCAGCAACAGGCTCTGTTCGGGATCGAGCGCTCTCGGCGCCCGCTCATGGTCCAGCCCCAGCGAGTGGAACAGGTTCCTGGTCAGGCCAGAGACAGTGAAGTGAATAGACATCTTCGTCTCCTTTGCCCGACACAACGCGAGACACCGGAGAAAGGTTTCATCCGCAAGGGCCCGATAACGCGGGATCGATGATTGCGGCGGCCCGGGCTCGCCCGAGCCTGGCCTCGTCGCAATCTTGAAACAAAAGTGTAATAGCGAATTTACAGGAACCGGCATAATACACTCGGCATAAAATACCTGGCGGTTGCTGGCGTCTCTTGAATTAGACTTACCTCACGCATTGAGGCTCAATCGGCTGGAGCGGCGATCGGCTCCACAGGGGTACAAGGACCAGGTGTCGCCGATGATGCGTTTGTGGCTTGTCGTGACCTTTGCACTGGTGTCGGCAAGCGTCCTCGGCATTTCGGCTTCCCTTGCCGATCCATGCGCCGCGCTCAGGAGCCAGCTGGCACCGTCCGGCCGCAGCGGCGGGATCAGCTCCGAGCTTGCGCAGCTGCGTCGCCAGCTTGCGGCGATCCAGGGGCTGGAGAGGCAACGCCGGTGCACGGCGCAAAGTGCGGTGGGGGGCTTCTTCAATGCTTGCGCCGACCTCGCCAAAAGCCGCACACAGGTGCAACGCCAGATCGCCGGCGCCGCGATTTCGCGCCGGGATGCGTCCGGACTGCAGGCCAGGCTCGTCGCGCTCGGCTGCACGCCCGCCGCCGGGCAACAAAGACAGCGTCCGGCTGGCGCCATGATCGGCAGCAATTCGATGCTGTTTTGCGTTCGTCTCTCCGACGGCTATTTCTTCCCGGCGCCGAAATCGCAGTTCGTGCAAGGCGGCGATGTCAAGGAGATGGTCGATCAGTGCCGCTACATCTGCGACGATGCCGGCGTCGACCTGTACACGCTCAGTGATCCAAGCCTTGAAACCGAAGAGATGGTCGCGCTCGATACGCGCACATCCTACAAGGACCTGCCGACGGCCTTCAAATATCGCAATGATGCGAACTTCAGGGCCTGCGACCTCAAGCGCTATCACCGGCGCGTTGCCGAGCTGAGAGCGCGCACGGTGACGCCAGCCAATATGGCCAACGCGATCATTCCTTTGCCGTCAGCGAAGCCGGATCTTGGCACCGTGGCGCAACTTCTCCAGCCTGGCGCAGACGCTGCAGAGGCCAGGGGCGCCGCCCAGCGACAATCGGTCGAGCCATTGGCCGGCTCGCGGCCGGTCAGGGTGGTCGGGCCGGCTTTCTTCCCGGCGGAGTAACCTGCGCCTAGAGCGTTTCACCGTTTCACCGAAACGGCGAACCGCTCTATGTCTTTGTTTTACGCAATTCCGGACGGAAAACCGTTTCACACTTTTCCTGGAATTGCACTAGTACCAGCTATTCGCAAACCATCCTGTAGCGTTTGCCGGGTTCGCTGACATTCTTGCAGGTGAGCGGATTGGCCGGTTCGGAAGCCATGCTGGGAGGGCTGGACCTGACGTGCCGCCTTGGCGCAGCTATTTGTGTCGTGTGCCTGCGTGCCGCGGGCCGGTAGGGCTCCTGCGGCGGCGGCGTCGGAAACACACCGGCTGCCGCCTGCATCCGGCTGGCCTCAGTCTGCGACGGATCGCGATCCCAGACCCGCCTGATATCGAGCGGCTTCGGGATCACCACCGTGCCGTCATAGCTGCGTGCGCAGCCGCTGCCCGCAAGCAGCGCCATGCACAGGAAACAAGGCACGATCCAACCGGTCATCAGCAACACCCCCGCCGACTTATAGCCCGGCCGGGGTTCCGCCGACAACCGGCGGAATACCGCAGGGCAATGTGGCTCTGGCCGCAGTCTGGATTGGTTATGGTTAGCGGATCATTAATGCTTCTCGGGCACATTCCGCCGGCGAACCGCTGAGGGGGTTCGGCCTTGGCTTTCGGGGTGGGAACGGGATGGCTGACGGGACTGTTGGAACACGCGGCGGACGCGGTTCCCGAAAAGGGGTGGTGAACGGCGAGGATACGTCCGTCGGGGGTTCGCCCGAAGCGCTGCGCGAACTGGTCGGGGCCGGCGCCGACTGGGTCTGGGAGACCGACGCCGAGCTGCGCTTTTCCTGGCTTTCGGAGAACTACCAGGCCGCCACCGGCATCGATCCCGCCAGCATTCTTGGCCGTTTCCGCTTCGATTTCCTCAAGCAGATGGTGCACGGCAATCGACACGCCGCCGCGCATCTGGAGGATCTGCAGGCGCATCGGCCGTTTCGCGACTTTGTTTATGAGTTGAAGGGCGGCCGTCCCGGCTGCCGCTGGGTTTCGATCACCGGTTCCCCGCGGTTCGACGGCGAAGGCGAATTCATCGGCTATCGCGGCATCGGCCGCAACGTCACGGCACTGGCCGGTGCGCTGGACGAACTGCGGCAGGACGAGAGCGATCCGCCGGCCGGCGAGGCTACGCAGCACCTCGCCGATCTCGAGCGGACAATGGATGCCATGCATATGGGCGTCGTGGTGCTTGACGCGAAGTTCGACACGCTCATCGTCAACAAGGCCTATCGCGAGCTCTCCAGGATTCCCGACGGCGCCGTCACGGTCGGCGCGCCGTTCAGCCTGTTGATGGAACTCAACCGCCGCAACGGCATCTACGGCGATCTCGATGAACAGCAGTGGCAGCACTACCTAGCCACCCGCATCGAGGAGATCAGCGCCGGCTCGGTTGCGCCACGCGAATTTCTCCATGCCAATGGCAGGACGATGATGTTCTCCGTGACGGCGTTGTCCGGCGGCAAGCGGCTGTTGACCTACTACGACGTCTCCGAGCTCAAGCGTCGCGACGCCGAGATCGAGAGTGCCAACGCCAAAATTACGGAGACCTTCGCCAATCTTCGCACGATGGTCGACCAGATGCCGATCGGCGTGCTCGTCCTCGATGCGGAGATGCGCGCGGAGGTGATCAACCGCGCCTTCTATGATTTCTGGGAAATCGATCCCCGACGCGCCGGCATCGGCTGCGGCTTCCGCGAACTGATGCAGGCCAGCCGCGATATGGACCCTTACGGTGCTGACGATGCCGAATGGCAGGGCCACATCGCCGAGCGCGAAGCAGAAATCTCGGCCGGCCTGGTTGGCTCCAGGCAACTGCCACGCAATGACGGCCGTACGCTGATTGCCTCGCTGGCGCCGCTCGCCGGCGGCAAAAGGCTGATCTCCTATGTCGACGTCACCAACATGAAGGATCGCGAGGCTGAACTCGCCCAAGCGCTGGAGAAATCGCGGCTGGCCGAGGCGGTGATCAACGGCGTCAAGGACCCGATCTTCGTCAAGGACGACAATCTGCGTTTCGTCTTCGTCAATGAGGCGTTTTCGGCACTGTTCGGACAGAGCCCGCAAGCGATGCTGGGCAGGCCCGGCGGCGACTTCCTCAAGCAAAAGGACGCCGCGCAATTCGAAGACAGCGAACGCGCCGTGCTGGCGACCGGCACGCCCTACGAGGTCGAGGAGACTTTCGACGCCGAGGACGCCAGCCGCTCGCGCATCGTGCGCAAGAACCGCGTCGGCATGCCCAGCGGCCGCAACTATGTCGCCGGTTTCCTGTTCGACATCTCCGACATGAAGCGCCGCGAGACCGAAGCCGAGGACGCCCGCAAGAACCTCACCACGGTGCTGGAGTCGCTGCCGGCGGCCGTCATCATCTATGACCGCGACGACAAGTTCGTCTTTGCAAACCGCAAGCTGCAGGACACGCTGCCGGAGCTGAAACCGGCATGGCAGCCCGGCCGCAGCTTCCGCGAGGCCCTGGAACTCGGACATTCGGTCGGCTATTTCCGATCGAGCGGCGATCGAGAAATCGATAGGCTCTATGAAGGCGACCCCGATGTCTGGCTCAATGCCATCCTCGCCCGCTATCGCCTGCCCAACTCGTCCTATGAGCGCCTCAATGCGGACGGCCGCTGGTATCAGGTCTACGATATGCGCACCGAGGACGGCACCTTCATCGGCGTGCGCGTCGACATCTCGGAGATCAAGAGCCGCGAAAAGGCGCTGCAGGAAAGCATGCGCCAGATCGACCTGTTCCGCCACGTCATGGACGAACTGCCGGTCGCCGCCTTCATCAAGGCGCAGGATCTGAGCATGGAATTCGTCAACAAGGCCTGGTGCGCGCTGACCGGCATCCCCAAGGAGGAAGTCATCGGCCGGACCGATCTCCAGCTTTTCGGCATCGACGACGCCGAAACCTACACCCATGACGACACCGAGGTCGTCGTCACCGGCCGCGGCCGCGAGATCGAGGAGCCCGTTACCCATCGCGACGGCACGGTGCGGCAATTGATGACGCGCAAGAGCCGGCTGGTGGCGCTCGATGGGTCGGTGCACCTTGTCGGCTCCAGCACCGACATCACCGACGTCAAGGCGCGCGAGCAGGCGCTGGAAGAGAGCATGCGCGAGAACGAGGTGTTCCGCAATCTCATCGACAACGTGCCGGTGTCGATCTACGCCAAGCGCTCCGACCTCAGGCAGTTCTACGTCAACAAGGGCTGGTGCGACCTCACCGGCCTCCGCAGGGAAGACGCGATCGGCAAGACGGACATCGAGATTTTCGGCGAAGACGGCGAAGCCTTCGTCAACAGTGATCTCGCCGTGCTGCGCACAGGCGATACACAGGAGATCGAGGAAACGGTGACGCTTGCCGACGGCAGCGTGCGCCACCAGTTCGCCCGCAAGGGCGCGATGATCGCGTCCGACGGTTCGCTCTATCTGATTGGGTCGACCACCGACATCACCGAACTGAAGCTGCGCGAGGCCGAACTGCGCGAGGCGCGCCAGCGCGCCGTGCTGGCCGACCGCGCCAAGTCGGAATTCCTGGCCAATATGAGCCACGAGATCCGCACGCCGATGAACGGCGTACTCGGCATGGCCGAGTTGCTGGCCAAATCCGACCTCGATCCCAAGCAGAAGACGTTCACCGATATCATCGTCAAGTCGGGTAACGCGCTCTTGACCATCATCAACGACATACTGGACTTCTCCAAGATCGATGCCGGACAGCTGGTGCTCGACCCTGCGCCCTTCAACCTGCCCGAAGCGATCGAGGATGTGGCGACGCTGATATCGACGCGCGCCAAGGAGAAGGACCTCGAGCTCATCGTGCGCGTCGAGCCGGGCCTGGAAAGCCTGTTCGTCGGCGATGTCGGTCGCGTCAGGCAGATCGTCACCAATCTGGTCGGCAACGCGGTGAAGTTTACCGACGAAGGCCACGTGCTGGTCGACGTGACCGGACAAAGGGGGCCGACGGGGACAAAGCTTACCGTTTCGGTCACCGACACCGGCATCGGCATTCCGCAGCAGAAATTAAAGCTCGTCTTCGAAAAATTCAGTCAGGCCGACACCTCGTCGACCAGACGCCACGAAGGCACAGGGCTCGGGCTCGCCATCACCTCGCGGCTGGTCGAGTTGATGGGCGGCGAGATCGGTGTCGAGAGCGCCGAAGGCAAGGGCTCGACCTTCTGGTTCACCGTGACATTGCCCAGGGCCGAGGAACAGACCGGACGGCGGATCATGCCGGTCGACGTGACCGGCTCACGGGTGCTGATCGTCGACGACAATGCCGTCAACCGATCGATCCTGAGCGAGCAGATGGCGTCATGGACCTTCGATTCCTGCGCCGCCGAAAGCGGACCCGAAGGGCTCAAGGTGCTGGTCGCCGCGGCTGCCTACGGCGTGCCGGTCGACTGCGTCGTGCTCGATTATCAGATGCCGGGGATGAGCGGCGCCGAAATGGCGCGCGTCGTGCGCAACACCGCAGGGCTGGCCGACACGCCGATCATCATGCTGACCTCGGTCGACCAGTCGCTCGCCAACACCAGCTATCGCGATCTCGGCATCGACGCCCAGCTGATCAAGCCGGCGCGTTCCTCGGTGCTTCTGGAAACGCTGGTCGCCACCATCCAGCGGCACCATCACAATATCACGGACGGCCGTGTGCTGCCGGCGGCAAGCAGCGGTTCCGGCGGCGGCAGGAACGAACCGTCGCCGGCAAAGCCGCCGCTCGCTGCATCGGAACGCGCCTTGCTGCAACCGCCGCCGGTTCGTGCCCGCGCCCGGGCCGCCGGGGATGAACGCCGGCTCGACATTCTCGTTGCCGAGGACAATGAGGTGAACCAGATGGTGTTCACCCAGATAATCGGCGAAACCGGCTACAGTTTCGAAATCGTCGGCAACGGCCGCAAGGCGCTCGACGCCTTCGGCCGGCTTAATCCGCGCATGATCCTGATGGACGTCTCGATGCCGGAGATGAACGGGCTCGAGGCCACCGCCGCAATTCGCCGGCTGGAAGAACATACGGGTATGCATATCCCGATCGTCGGCGTCACCGCGCATGCCTTGAAGGGCGACCGCGAGCGCTGCCTGGAAGCCGGCATGGACGACTATCTGCCCAAGCCGATCAGCCCCAGGGCGCTGCTCGAAAAGGTCGAGCGCTGGGTCGGCATATCAGGCGAAGCCCAACGAGACGCTGGATAGCAACCTGCGGCGCCGCCGGGATTCGGCCGCGCCGCAACGGCCAAGGATATGGTGCGATCGCACCATATCAAAGCTGGCGCCCAGTCAGGACAATGGTCGCAACGAAACCGCTCATTCAGTTACGGGCGGGAGCAAGCGACCGCCGACAAGAAACAGCGTCGAATCTACCCCAACGGACCTGTTTTTGGCGATGGCTCGGCCAAGATTCGCTCTGGTCACGGGCAACGCGCTCCCGTCCGGTTTTTCTTTCTCGGCATCGCGGCCTGCGGTGTGCCGGGACTTGATGCCAGCACGAATTGCGCAAGCGTCTGATTCCAGCGGCAACTTCCATTCCCACAAACCGGCTTAAAGGGTGCGGCCCACAAGACGTCTGTGCGACGTTACCGGGCTGACACGAAACTGTCATGCGACTGTAATAATCGAAGGCTATTGGCCTCAGCGGGCGCCGGTTTGAAGAGGGCGCCAAGAGACCATCTTCCGAACAGGAGCAGGCCACATGAAGAAATTCCTCGTTACGGCATCGGCCGTGGCGGTAGCGTTCGCCGCATCGTCCGGTGTCGCCGCTGCGCGTGACCAGATCCAGGTCGCCGGTTCGTCGACCGTGCTGCCTTACGCCAAGATCGTCGCCGAGCAGTTCGGCGAAACCTTCACCAACTTCAAGACCCCGGTGGTCGAGTCCGGCGGCAGCGGCGCCGGCATCAAGGAGTTCTGCAAGGGCGTCGGCGAAGACACGATCGATATCGCCAACTCCTCGCGCCCGATCAAGAAGGACGAGCTGAAGTCCTGCGCCGACGCCGGCGTCAAGGACGTCCAGGAAGTCCGCATCGGCTATGACGGCATCGTCTTTGCCACCGACATCAAGGGTCCGGACTGGGCGCTGGTTCCCGCCGACATCTACAAGGCGCTCGCCGCCAAGCTGGTGGTCGACGGCAAGCTGGTCGACAACCCGAACACCAAGTGGAACCAGGTCAATCCGAAGCTGCCCGACTGGGATATCGCCGCCTATATCCCGGGTGAGAAGCACGGCACCCGTGAAGTGTTCGAGACCAAGCTGCTCGACGCCGGCTGCGACAAGGCCGCTTTGAAGGCTGCCGGCATCGCCGACGACAAGGAAATCGGCAAGACCTGCATCGCCATCCGCAAGGACGGCAAGGCTGTCGACATCGATGGCGACTACACCGAGACGCTGGCCCGCATCGACTCCAACAAGACCGGCGTTGGCGTGTTCGGCCTCGCCTTCTACGAGAACAATGCCGACAAGCTGAAGGTCGCTACCGTGGAAGGCATCGTGCCTTCGACGCAGACCATCGCCGATGGCACGTACCCCGTGTCGCGGCCGTTGTTCTTCTACGTCAAGAAGGCGCATCTGGGCGTCGTTCCCGGCCTCAAGGAATATGTCGAGTTCTTCCTTGATGACCAGATGATCGGCCCGGAAAGCCCGCTCGCCCAGTACGGCCTGGTTTCCGCTCCCGACGCCGAACGTCAGGGCCAGCGCGACGCCTTCGCCGCCGGAAAGACGATGTAATCAACCGACCGGATCAGGGCGCGGACCAAATCCGCGCCCTGATTTCGCCGCTTGCCGCAACGGTGGCGGCGATCTGAATTTTCCCTGGGGTGGGTGATGTCGTCCTTGCTCGTACTCGCCATAGTCATCGCCATAGGCGTGGTCGCTTTTGTGATCGGCCGCCAGCGCGCAGCGGCGCAGGATACCGGCAAGGTCAAGCCGCATTCGCGCGCGCATTATCATGGCTGGTGGGCCTTTCTGCTCGCGGTCCTGCCTGCCGTCCTGCTGCTCGCCGTCTGGGATATCGGCTCTTCCTTCTATCTCGACCGGCACATCCATGCCGCTTTGCCCGAGCGCACCGCCGACACAAAGGTGGCCAGCGAAGCGCTCGACGCCAGCCTGGTGAAGAGCCTGGCCAAGGGCCTGCGCCGGCTCGATGGCGATACCGCACTTCCCGCTACTTTCGCCGAATTGCAGCCGCTGCTCGCCGCCAAGGGCGTGGCACTGGCCAGCGACACACAGGACTATATGATCCCGATCGCGGTCGAGGCGAACCAGGTCCAGGACCGGCTCGGCCTGTTCGGCGCCGTGCTGACCTTCGCGCTGTCGGTCGCCGGCGCCTTCTATGCGCTGAGGCAGATCGCGCCGCGCGCCAGGGCGCGCAACAACGTCGAGAAGCTGATGCTGTGGGGGCTGCTTGCGGCCTCGACCATCGCCATCCTGACCACGGTCGGCATCGTGCTGTCGATGCTGTTCCAGACCATCACCTTCTTCGAGAGCGTGTCGCCGATGAGCTTCTTCTTCGGCACGGTGTGGGATCCGCGTTTCGCCGCCGCCGGTTCCGGCGGCAGCCAGGGTCAGTTCGGCCTGATCCCGCTTCTTGCCGGCACGCTCTATATCGCCGCCGTCGCCCTTCTGGTGGCAGTGCCGGTCGGGCTGATGTCGGCGGTCTACATGTCCGAATATGCCTCGCGCGGTGTGCGCTCGGTGGTCAAGCCGGCGCTTGAACTGCTGGCCGGCATCCCGACCATCGTCTACGGCATCTTCGCCGTGGTCACGCTCGGACCGTTCCTGCGCGACCTGTCGGCGGCACTCACCGGCGGCTCGCCCTTCATCCAGGGCCAGAGCATCTTCACCGCCGGTCTGGTGATGGGCGTCATGCTGATCCCGGTCGTGTCCTCTTTGTCCGACGACATCATCACCGCGGTGCCGCGCGCAATGCGTGACGGCTCGCTCGGCCTCGGCGCCACGCGCTCCGAGACGATCAAGCGGGTGATCCTGCCGGCGGCACTGCCCGGCATCGTCGGCGCCATCCTGTTGACGGCGTCGCGCGCCATCGGCGAGACGATGATCGTCGTGCTGGCGGCGGGCGTCGCCGCCAATCTGACGGCCAATCCGTTCGAGGCGATGACGACCATCACCGTCAAGATCGTCAACCAGCTGACCGGCGATCTCGAGTTCAACTCGCCGCAGACGCTGGTCGCCTTCGCGCTCGGCCTGACGCTGTTCGCGCTGACGCTGGTGATGAACATCGTCGCCCTCTACATCGTGCGCAAGTACCGGGAGCAGTACGAATGACCGACATCCCCCTGGACACGATGGCGGGCGCCGTCGCGCGTCCGCGCCGCGACATCGGGCTGAAGGCGCGCTATGCCGCCGAACGCCGGTTCCGCATCTATGGCGTGATTGCGATCTCGGTGGGCCTGGCGTTCCTGGCCATCATGTTGATCACCATCGTCTCGAAAGGCTACACCGCCTTCTGGCAGACGACGGTGACGCTGCCGGTCACCTTCGACGAGAAGGTGATCGATCCCTCCGGCAAGCGCGCGACCGACCCTACCGTGCTGATCAAGGCGAACTATCCCAAGCTCGCCGAAAACGCGCTGGTGGCCAAGCTCGGCATCGATCCGGCCAACAAGCCGATGATGCTGAAGCTCAAGGGCTTCCTGTCGGAAGGCGCCCGCGTCCAGCTGCGCGACATCGTCTCCGCCGATCCGTCGGTGATCGGCAGGACGCGTGACGTCGACATCCTGGCTGCCGCGAACCTCGACTCGGCCTTCAAGGGCCAGATCGACCTCGGCGTCGATGAAGCGCGCCGCAAGGTATCCAACCAGCAGATCGACTGGATGAACAAGCTCAAAGCCGATGGCGCGATGGCCGAGCATTTCAACACCGGCCTGTTCAGCTATGGCGCCTCCAGCCGGCCCGAAACGTCGGGCATGGGCGTGGCCATCATCGGTTCGTTCTACATGATGGTGATCGTGCTTTTGCTGGCGCTGCCGATCGGCGTCGCCGCCTCCATCTATCTGGAGGAGTTCGCCAAGAAGAACCGCTTCACCGACCTGATCGAAGTCAACATCAACAATCTGGCGGCTGTGCCGTCGATCGTCTTCGGTCTGCTTGGCCTTGCCGTGTTCATCAACTTCCTCGGCATGCCGCGCTCGGCTTCCTTCGTCGGCGGCCTGGTGCTGACCTTGATGACATTGCCGACCATAATCATCGCCACGCGCGCCGCCCTCGCCGCGGTGCCGCCGTCGATCCGCTCGGCGGCCCTAGGTCTCGGCGCCTCCAAGATGCAGATGGTGTTCCATCACATCCTGCCGCTTGCCGCCCCAGGCATCCTTACCGGCACCATCATCGGCCTGGCGCGTGCGCTCGGCGAGACAGCACCGCTGCTCTTGATCGGCATGGTCGCTTTCGTCGCCGATTATCCGACGACGCCTTTCGATCCGGCGACCGCGCTGCCGGTTCAGATCTATATGTGGGCAAACGAGGCTGAGCGCGCTTTTGTCGAGCGCATGTCCGGCGCCATCATCATCCTGCTCGTCTTCCTCATGGCCATGAACATCACCGCGATCGTGCTCCGGCGCCGGTTCGAGCGGCGCTGGTAGAAAAAAGGCAATTTGGTATGAACATCATGACCGAACAGTCCCTTGAGAATGCAGTGGGCGACAAAATGAACGCCAAGTCGAACGAAGTCATCAAGATGCGCGGCGACAAGGTCGGCGTCTTCTACGGCGAGAAGCAGGCGTTGTTCGACGTCAATCTCGACGTCCGCCAGAACCAGGTGACGGCGCTGATCGGCCCGTCCGGCTGCGGCAAGTCGACCTTCCTGCGCTGCCTCAACCGCATGAACGACACCATCGATTCGGCGCGGGTGACCGGCAAGATCACGCTCGATGAAGACGACATCTACGACAAGAACATCGATGTCGTCGAACTGCGCGCCCGCGTCGGCATGGTGTTCCAGAAACCCAACCCGTTCCCGAAGTCGATCTACGAGAACGTCGCCTACGGCCCGCGCATCCATGGGCTGGCCAAGCGCAAGTCCGACATGGACCAGATCGTCGAGCAGAGCCTGAAGAAGGCTGCGATCTGGAACGAGGTCAAGGACCGCCTGCAGGAGCCCGGCACCGGCCTGTCCGGCGGCCAGCAGCAGCGCCTGTGCATCGCGCGCGCCATCGCCGTGTCGCCGGAGGTGATCCTGATGGACGAGCCCTGCTCGGCGCTCGATCCGATCGCCACCGCCCGTGTCGAGGAGCTGATCGACGAACTGCGCCAGAACTACACGATCGTCATCGTCACCCACTCGATGCAGCAGGCGGCGCGCGTGTCGCAGCGTACAGCGATGTTCCATCTCGGCTATCTCGTCGAGGAGGGCGCCACCGACAAGATGTTCACCAACCCCGACCACAAGCGCACCCAGGACTACATTACCGGCCGCTTCGGCTGAGCCGTCCGGCGGGTGAATTTTCAGGCACGAGGACCAAGATCATGGGTGAACATACCGTCGCCTCCTTCGATGAAGAGCTCGGGCAGATCAGCAAGCTGATCCGTGACATGGGCGATCTGGCAGGCTCGATGGTCAGCGGCTCGACCAGGGCGCTGCTCAATTCGGACAATGCGCTGGCACAGCGTGTCGTTTCCGACGACGCCATCATGGATGCGCGCCAGCGCGAACTGGACGACCGCGCCATCACGCTGATCGCCAAGCGCCAGCCGATGGCCAACGATCTGCGCGCCGTGGTCGGCTCGATCCGCATGGCGGGCGACCTCGAGCGCATCGGCGACCTCGCCAAGAACATCGCCAAACGCGTCGGCACCGTGGGCTTGAGCGTCACGCCGCGCGACCTCTCGCACTCCATCGATGCCATGGCGCAACTGGTGCTGATCCAGGTGCAAGGCGTCGTCGAGGAATATGCCGCCACCGATGCGGCAGCGCTTGCAAAACTCAGGAATGACGACGAGCGCATCGACGTCAAATACACGTCCGTGTTTCGTGAGCTCTTGACCTACATGATGGAAGACCCTCGCAACATCACCGCCTGCACGCATCTCTTGTTCTGCGCCAAGAATCTTGAGCGCATCGGCGATCATGTCACCAACATCGCCGAAAATGCGTATTATGTGCTGACCGGCCAGCAATTGCCCGCCAATCGTCCGAAGCAGGACGAGACGGCGATGGCCACGCCGGCCTGATGAGGGTGAACTGCCTATGATCGCGCCACGCATCATGGTCGTGGAGGACGAGGAGCCGCTAGGCGTGCTCCTCCGCTACAACCTCGAATCCGAAGGCTATCACGTCGAGGTGGTGACACGCGGCGACGAGGCCGAGATCCGCCTGCAGGAAAACGTGCCCGATCTCCTGGTGCTCGACTGGATGGTGCCCGCTGTTTCCGGCATCGAGCTCTGCCGGCGGCTTAGAGTGCGGCCCGAAACCGAGCGGCTGCCGATCATCATGCTGACCGCGCGCGGTGAGGAAAGCGATCGCGTGCGCGGCCTGTCCACCGGTGCCGACGACTATCTGGTCAAGCCATTCTCGACGCCGGAGTTCATGGCGCGCGTGAAGGCGCTGCTGCGCCGGGCCAAGCCGGAAGTGCTGTCCAGCGTGCTCAAGGTCGGCGACATCGTGCTCGACCGCGAGTCGCACCGTGTCTACCGCAAGAAGAGCGAGATCAGGCTCGGACCGACCGAGTTCCGGCTGCTCGAATTCATGATGCGCCATCCCGGCCGCGTGTTCTCGCGCAGCCAGCTGCTCGACAATGTCTGGGGCGAGACGATCTACATCGACGAGCGAACCGTCGACGTCCATGTCGGGCGCTTACGCAAAGCGGTCAACAACGGCCGCATGCCGGATGTCATCCGTACCATTCGCGGCGCCGGCTACGCGATCAGGGAAGACTAGGATGCTGCGCGTCGCGCCGTTGCCGGCCATTCAGGCGACATGCTTGCCGGATTTGGCCTGAATGCCCGGCGCGAAAATCTCCTGATCGACGAAGCCGAGCGCGCGCATGGCACAGCCTTCGCGGATCAGCGGCAGCTCGTTGGGCTCGGTGTCGAAGGAGATCGACTTCGAGTGCTGGCCGCCGGCGGTCTGGGCGATCGCTTCGCGCAATGCCGGCTCGATCAGGTCGAAGGCGGCGGCGCTGACGCCAACCATGGCGACAGGCGCCGGGTCGATCAGCGCAAACAGGCTGCCGAGGCCGAAGCCGAGCGCCTCACCGGCCTTGCGATAGGCTTCGCGCTCCGGGCCATCGGTTTCGCGGGCGCGCGCGGCGAGTGCGCGCATATCAGCGTCGCCGATATCGACCGGCTCGGCATCTTCGCTCATCATTTTGGCGCTGCGCCAGATGGCGTAGTTTCCGGCATAGGCCTCGACGCAGCCGCGCCGCCCGCAGCGGCAGAGCGCGCCGCCCGGACGGTGGATCATGTGGCCGAACTCGCCGCCCGAGGAATGGGTGCCGGTGAACAGTTCGCCTTTCAGCACCAGCCCCATGCCGATGCCGTGCGACAAGAGGATCGCGATGAAATTGTCGCAGTAGCGCTCGGGCTGGCGCCATTGCAGGGCCACCGCCATCATATTGCAGTCGTTCTCCATGGTGGCAGGAATGCCGAATTCCGCTTCCAACATGTCGGCGAAGGCAATGTCGGTCAGTGGCGTGATTGGCGACCACAGCATGGCCCGCGCCTGCGAATCGGTGATGCCCTGGATGCCCATGGCAATGCGGGCGATGCTCTGGACATCGAGGTCCGGGTCCGCGAGACGCCGCCCGACGATTGCTACGCATTCGCCGATCAGCTCGTCGCGCGGCATGGTCAGCGTGTCGAGCCGGCGCTGTTCTTCCGCGACCACCTGGCCGGCATAGTCGATGACGGTGACGGAGAGGAAGTTCAGCGACAGCACCACGGTCATGACCGCCGCCGCTTCCGGGTTGAGGCCAAGGCCGACCTGCGGCCGGCCGCGTTTCAGCGAGCCGGTCTCGCCAGGCTTGCCTTCAATCAGGATGCCTTCTTGAATTAGATCAGACGAGATTGCCGATATCGTCGAATGGCTGAGGCCGGTGGTCGCCGCAATCTCGGTCCGCGACGGCTGGCCGGCCCGGCGCACGGCCGAAATCACCATCGCACGGTTGCGACGGCGCAGATCGTCGTGGCGGATCCCAACCGACATTTGTTTTCCTCCCGGCCTCCTCGCGCCTCATGATAGTGAAGGCGTTCGACGGCACCAGCCAAATATTGGCAGACGCCGGCAGCCCTGTCATTGTTTATTGCGGAGCTCGAAAAAATTCGGCAACGCCATCAGAATCCATCATAATCGATGTTGACAGTGCCTTATCATTGAACCAGTATTTTTTCGAGGCTCGAAAAAATGGAGCCTCTTTGTGCAGGCCTTCGGGCCGGTTTTGTCGCGCCGTGGGCGGCGCAGGGAGGGTTATAATGAACAGATTTGCAGCCGCCATGCTGGCGGGTGTCGCCATGTCGCTGGCGCTGATGTCGGTCGCGCAGGCGAAGGACAAGGTCATCGGCGTGTCGTGGTCGAACTTCCAGGAAGAGCGCTGGAAGACCGACGAGGCGGCGATGAAAACGGCGATCGAAGCCGCCGGCGACAAGTACATTTCGGCCGACGCGCAGTCCAATCCCGGCAAGCAGCTGACCGACGTCGAAAGCCTGATCTCGCAGGGCGCCAACTCGCTGATCATCTTGGCGCAGGACGCCTCGGCCATCGGCCCGGCGGTGCAGAAGGCGCTGGACGAAGGCATTCCGGTCGTCGGCTATGATCGCCTGATCGAGAACAAGGACGTCTTCTACCTGACCTTCGACAACAAGGAAGTCGGCCGCATGCAGGCCCGCGAAGTGTTCAAGGCGAAGCCCGAAGGCAACTATGTCTTCATCAAGGGCTCGGGCTCGGATCCGAATGCCGATTTCCTGTTCTCGGGCTCGATGGAAGTGCTCAAGGAAGCCATCGACTCGGGCAAGATCAAGAATGTCGGCGAGGCCTATACCGATGGCTGGCTGCCGGCCAACGCCCAGAAGAACATGGAACAGTTCCTGACCGCCAATGACAACAAGGTCGATGCCGTGGTTGCGGCCAATGACGGCACCGCCGGCGGCGTTGTCGCCGCGCTGACGGCGCAGGGCCTTGCCGGAACGGTTCCGGTCTCGGGCCAGGACGGCGACCATGCCGCTCTGAACCGCATCGCGCTCGGCACGCAGACGGTGTCGGTGTGGAAGGACGCGCGCGAACTCGGCAAGAACGCCGCCGAGATCGCCTCGCAGCTTGCCGATGGCAAGAAGACGGGCGACATTGCCGGCGCCAAGGACTTCACCACGCCTGGCGGCAACACCGTCAAGTCGCTGTTCCTGACCCCCGTCGCGATCACCAAGGACAACCTCAACGTCGTCATCGACGCCGGCTGGATCAAGAAGGACGAAGTCTGCACGGGCGTCGCCGCCGGCAGCGTCGCGGCTTGCAACTGATCTCGACGACTTGAAGAAATGAGGCGCCCCGGCGGTGAAACCGCGGCGTTTTCTCTACGAGAATTGTGTGTTTCCGCCATCGGCGGCAAACTTCTAGGCTGTGGTCCGGCATCCGCGCCAGACGGCAAGCCGCTGGAGGACATCATGACCGACACGACCTCAAATCCGCAGGCCGATACGGCACGAGCGTCTGAACTCGGCGCGGTCGCCCGGTTCCTGAAAGCGACCGAGCTCGACACGCGCATGCTCGGCATGGTCGGCGCGCTGCTGGTCATCTGGGTCGGCATACATATCCTGTCGGGTGGGCTTTTCCTGACGCCGCGCAATCTTTGGAACCTGTCGGTGCAGACGTCCTCGGTCGCGATCATGGCGACCGGCATGGTACTGGTCATCGTCATGCGCAACATCGACCTTTCGGTGGGCTCCGTCGAAGGCGTGATCGGCATGATCATGGGCGTGGCACAGGCCGAATTCCTGATTCGCGTCATCGGCTTCCAGCTTGGAAACCCCTGGCTCTGGGTCGTCGCGCTTGCCGCCGGCGTGGTGCTTGGTCTGCTGATCGGCGCGTTCCAGGGCTTCATCATCGCCTATATGCAGGTTCCGGCCTTCATCGTGACGCTTGGTGGCCTGCTGGTCTGGCGTGGCATGGCATGGCTCATCACCAGCGGGCGCACGGTCGCGCCACTCGACGCCACCTTCCAGCTGATGGGCGGCGGACCACGCGGCTCGATTGGCGCCGCTGCCAGTTGGATCGTCGGCATCGTCGCCTGCGCGGCGGTCGCCTTCGCGCTGCTCAACGGTCGCTCACAGCGCAAGCGCTTCAGCTTTCCACTGCGCCCCGTCTGGGCCGAGACCTTGCTTGGCGTGGTCACTTGCGCGGCCATCCTCGGCGCCGTGTGGATCGCCAATTCCTATCCATGGCCGATCGGCATCGTGCGCCAGTACGCACAGCAGAACGGCATCACCGTTCCCGAAGGCGGGCTGTTCATCGCGCATGGCATCGCCATACCGGTGCTAATGGCGGTGATTGTCGGCATCATCATGACGTTCATCACCAAGCGCACGCGTTTCGGCCGCTATGTCTTCGCCATCGGGGGCAATCCGGAGGCAGCGGAACTCGCCGGCATCAACACGCGCTGGGTGACCATGAAGGTGTTCATGATCATGGGTGTGCTGGCTGCAATCAGCGCGGCGATCTCGTCGGCCCGTCTCAATGCGTCAACCAATGCGCTGGGCACACTGGACGAGCTTTTGGTGATCGCGGCCGCTGTCATCGGCGGCACGTCGCTCGCGGGCGGCGCCGGAACGGTGATGGGCGCCATGCTCGGCGCGCTACTGATGCAGTCGCTGCAATCCGGCATGGTGCTGCTCGGCATCGACTCGCCGCTGCAGAGCATTGTCGTTGGCGCTGTCCTGGTCATCGCTGTCTGGCTCGACACCGTCTACCGCAAGCGCGTCTAGGGAGGAACGATTATGGAAAAAACTGCTCCCACCGGTACGCCACTGATCGACATGCGCAACATCTCGATCGCGTTCGGTGGCATTCGCGCCGTCGACGATGCGTCCATCGATCTTTTCCCGGGCGAAGTGGTGGCGCTGCTTGGCCACAACGGCGCCGGTAAGTCGACGCTGATCAAGATCCTGTCGGGCGCCTACAAGCGCGATGCCGGCCAGATCTTGGTCAACGGCCAGGAGGCCTCGATCTCCAATCCGCGCGACGCCAAGAAATACGGCATCGAAACGATCTACCAGACGCTTGCGCTGGCCGACAATGTCGACGCTGCCGCCAACCTCTTCCTCGGCCGCGAACTGATGACCGCGTGGGGGACACTCGACGATGTCGCCATGGAGGCCGAGGCGCGCAAGGTGATGGGCCGGCTCAATCCGCGCTTCCAGCGCTTCAAGGAGCCCGTGATCAAGCTATCGGGCGGCCAGCGCCAGTCGGTGGCGATCGCACGCGCCATCCTGTTCAACGCCCGCATCCTGATCATGGACGAACCGACGGCCGCGCTTGGGCCGCAGGAGACGGCGCAGGTCGGCGAACTGGTAAAGCAGCTCAAGGCCGACGGCATCGGCATTTTCCTGATCAGCCACGACATTCACGACGTGTTCGAGCTTGCCGACCGGGTCTGCGTAATGAAGAACGGCCAGGTCGTCGGCACCGCGCTCACCACCGATGTGACGCAGGACGAAGTGCTCGGCATGATCATCCTGGGAAAGTGCCCGCCCGGCGCCATTCCCGGTCCGGGTGCGCTGAAGATCGCGGCCTGAGACCACGCTATCGTCAGCTGTCATGTTCACTGATGCTCGAGATCGATAAGCCGGCTAAATATGCATGATATGCCAGCTGTCATTATGGCTTGGCCGCGCCATTGTCTTGCCGCGGCGACTTGCCCATAAAGGTCCCGAACCGTCCATGGGCCTGCGTTGAAGAAGTTTTTCCCGATCCTTGCCTTCATTGCCGTTGCACTGATCAGCCTGACGATGGCGGGCTTCGCCTATTTCGCGACCCAGGAAGCGGCGCGCATCAAGTTCGAGGCGACGGCCGACGACGCGCTCAACCGCATCGAAAGCCGTATCGATCTGCATCTGTCACTGCTGCGCTCGACGCAGGCGCTGTTCGACGCCCGCAATGGCGAGATTTCAGGTAGCGAATTCAAGGCCTTCTTCAGCGCCCTCGATGTCGATAACAATTTCGCCGGCCTGCGCGGCATCGGCTATCTCAGGCTGGCCAAGACCGGTGACGAAGCGGCGGTCGAGCGCGACATGTTGCGCGACCGCGGCGCCGCCCACACGGTCTATCCGGACACGACACAGCCATGGCGCACGCCCGTCGTGCTGTTCGAGCCGCTCGACCCTGCCAACGAATCCACCATCGGCTACGACATGTTCACCGAGCCGGTGCGGCGCGAGGCGATCGAAAAAGCGATGGCCGATGACGCACAGCACGCAAGCGGTCTGGTCCAGCTCGGCCAGGACACTGGCGCGGCGCAGACCTTTACCGGTTTCCTGGTCTTCGTCAGGCTCAATGTCGAAACCGCGCCGGATGGTATCAATGCGTCCAGATCATCGACATCAGGCCTTCTCTACGCGGCCTTCCGCGCCCGCGACCTGTTCCAGACCGCGCTCAGCCGCACGCCTTTGCTGCCGGTCAACACCGCGGTCTATGACGGCACGGCCGACGCCGACAATCTTCTGTTCCAGTCGGAAACGCCGCCGGTTGCGAGCTTTGGCGACAGGCTGTTGGTGACGCGCAAGATCATCGTCGCCGGTCGGCCGTGGACGGTGCTGTTTCGGCCGACAAGTGCATTTTCGCAACCGTCCTCGCGCGCCATTCCGGTCATGCTCGGGCTGTTCGGCCTGCTTCTGGCCGGGGCCATCGCGTTGGTGGCGCGCTACCAGGAGCGCGCCTACGACGCCAAGTCGCTGCTGCATGAAACGACGGAAAAAAGCCTGCTCGAAAAGGATTTGATGCTGCAGGAGATGAAGCATCGGATCAAGAATTCGATCACGCGGGTGCTGGCGATTGCGCGCCAGACGGCAGCGCAAGCAACCGACGTGAAGGAGTTCTCAACTTCCTTCTCAGCCCGCCTGCAGGCAATGGCGGCTTCCCAGGATATGCTGACGCGTTCGCGCTGGCAGAAGGCCGATCTTGGCGACCTGCTGCGCATCGAGCTCGGCCAGGTGTTCGGCAAGGAGCTTCCGGAAGGGATATTGTCAGGGCCTCAGGTGCTGCTCGACGAGAGGACGACGCAGGCGCTTGGCCTGACCTTTCACGAACTGGCGACGAATGCGCTGAAATATGGCGAGGCCGGCAATTCCGTGGGTGCGCTCAAGGTCGACTGGTCGTTCGAGGGGCGCGGGTCCGAGCGGATGCTGGTTCTGAACTGGCGCGAGGCCGGGCAGAAGGAACTCGAAGCGCCGGCGAAGACCGGCTTCGGCACCAAGCTGATCGACCTCAATGTCACGCGCGAATTGCGCGGCACGATTGCCCGAGATTTTCGCATCGATGGGCTTACGGTGGAAATCAGGATCCCGCAGCCTGATGCAGTCAAACAAACGGAGACCGGCTGACCGGTCTCCGTCGCGATTGTCTGACGCTTTTGAAGCGGATCAGCAGCGAGCGGTGTAGAGCCGGCCGCGATTGTCGCGATACTGGCAATAGCCGTTGCGCAGGTTGCGCACCAGCAGGCCGGAACCGGCGCCAACGGCTGCGCCGATCAGCGCACCCTTGCCGCCGCCGATCAGTCCGCCGGCCAAAGCACCGACACCGGCGCCGACACCGACATCCTGCTCGGTCGTGCTGCAGCCGCTGACGGCGACCACCGCAACCATGGCAATAATCAATTTCCGCATAGAATCTCTCCTCACTTTTGTCCTCACTTTAGTAAGCTCCAGCCGCTATTTAGCACGAAACAGCAGCCTTTGCCCGCTCGATCTTATTGTTGGCTAAGAGAGTCTTTTTCGCGGCGCGTGGCGTTCGACGCGACCACGACACTGGAAATCTGCAAAGACGCGTCGAGGGTGCCGTCCGGGCGCACGTTCCAGACGATCTGGTCGTAATCATCTTCCAGCGCGGGGTCGACCGTAAGACATTTGGCAACGACGTGCTCGGCCTGACCCTGCACGTCGCCGGCAGCGAATGGACGTTCTGCCGTGCATGCTTCGGCGGTTTCGAAAACACTGACCGGCACCGGCAGTTCACGGCATTCGGTCATGTTGTTCGAACAGCCAATTACCAGAAGCAAAGCGGCGATGTGTTCCACGGCGACACGTCCTCTCGCCATAAGAACGGTCCACAGCCGTCAAAGTTCCTGTGCCGAAAGGGGCGTTAATAATTGGTCGGCTACGAGCTGGACAGTTTCTGAGCCAGGCTGCTTGGGAGCAGCGTGAACCTGAGCATCTGGCTCAGACCAATTGCGACGCCACGATCAGCACAACAGCGGCGACGAGCGCGACAGCGGCGACGCGAAGCAAGGGATGCCAGGCGTGCTGCAAAGGCGAGGCTGAAGCGTCAGGATCCTGAAAGCCGCTCATCGACACCCGGGCGGCCTGCTCCAGCCTGTTCATATCGGCAACCGTCATGATCATTCCTCCCATACTCGCGTTGCAGGCTGCGGCCGAAACATCGGTTGAATCGGTCAAGATCCAGCAATCTCTGGGAACCACAGCATCGGATTTTATGGTGAACAGCCGGTTAAGGAATCCCGCCGCTCATTCGGTTTCGAAATTGCCGTGCGGAACGACGAGGCGATATTCGAGGCGGTCACTGGTGATCTCCAGCGTCGCCGTGCCGTTCAGCGATGCCGGCACGACACGTTCGAGGGCAACGCTGCCGAAGCGTTTCTCGGTGCGCCTGTTATCATTGGCGACAATGGCCTCGACCCAGGTCAGCGACAAAGCCGGCTTGTCTGCGGCCTCTGCGACGTTCGACAGATCGGCGGTTACCTCGACAAAGCCGTCCGGCCGCGCCAGGGCGCCGTAGCTGAATGAATTGACGGCGAGTTCGTGCATTGCCAGTCCAATATGAATGGCCGCGTTGGGATTGAGGTAGGGGTTGACGCCATTGAAGCGCAGGCTCTGCGCGGGATCGGCGCCGTAGCGAACGACCTGGCCGCGGATAAGCTCGCGAAGTGCTGCACCCCGCCAGTTCGACGACGTTACCAGATCCTGGGAGGAAGCCAGTGACTGCAGGCGGCCGCGAAAGCGCTTCAGGAAATCGTCGGGTGTCTCGGAATAGCGGCCGGTCTGGGTGGCAATACTTTGGATGATGGCCAACAGGTTCTTGGAGCGGTGGCTGACTTCGCGCAACAGCGTCTTCAGCGTCTGTTCGCGGCGTTTCTGCTCGGTGGTTTCCACCATCGTGGTGACGACGCCCTGCACGTCGCCGCGATTGCCCCGATCGGCATCGACCCATACCTGGAACCAGCGCATGCCATCACCGGTGGGAACACTCAGTTCAAGGCGTTCCGGATTGCCGGAAGCGATCACATTGCTTTTGGCGGCGGCGATTTGCTCAGCTTGCGCCGGTGGCAACGCGCCGTTGCTGTCGGCTGTGTCGGAAACCCACGGCGCACGCATGTTGCGGGCCCATACAGTCTTCAATTCACGATCCTGATAGAGGACGGAAATGCCGGCATTGTGCAGAGCGTGAAGCAAGGCCCGGCCAAGCTGCATTCCGCTTTCAGCCGGGTGCAGTGCGATCACCTCGTCGCCCTGTCCGCTCTCGCCTCCGCCAATGGAACGCATCAATCACCTGTCCACCTGATCAGGACCGAACGATTCACTTGGACTCAGTTCCTGAGTAGGTCCCCAGAAAAGGTCCGCCGGACGATGTCCCGTTGGAGGACATCGCCCGGCGGTGGCTGGAAACCGTTTGAGGGGTGCGGCTTCCAGTGTTCGCCCGCTCCTACGATGCCCGTCTGAACAGGCCGGCCAGAAGCGAGATGACGAGGAAGGCGAGAAAGATGAAGAACAATATTTGCGCGATACCGGCCGAGGTACCGGCGATGCCGCCGAAACCAAGCGCGCCGGCGATGATCGCCACGACGAGAAATACGAGCGCCCAGTAGAGCATGATCTGTCTCCTTCCGATACTGGATCAAGAACGTGAGTGATTGCTGTTTGTTCCACCATTTGCCGAAAAAGAAGGTCTTTGGAAGAGGCCCGGACGCGAATTGATTCGCGCGCGTGAGCGCCATACGGCGCGACGGGCAGCCGCCGATCGCCGGGTTAGGCGATCGCCAGTGCCGCCAACGCTGCGAGGCGGCGAAAAGTTGGGGATTGAAGGCCCTACTTCACGCGGCGGCCTTGGCCTGCCGGTCGAAGAACAGCGCTTGGCTGATCAGCGCCTTGACCATGTCGGGATTGAACGGCTTGGTGACGAGGAAGGCCGGTTCAGGCCGCTCGCCGGTCAGCAGACGTTCGGGGAAGGCGGTGATGAAGATTACCGGCACCGAAGTCGACGACAGGATTTCGTTGACCGCATCGATACCCGAGCTGCCATCGGCAAGCTGAATGTCGGCCAGCACCATCTTCGGCCTTGTCTTGCCGAACATCGCCACCGCCTCGGTATGGGTGCGCGCGGTTCCGACCACGTGGTGGCCGAGGCTCTCGACCATTTCCTCGATGTCCATGGCGATCAGCGGCTCGTCCTCGATGATCAGCACATCGGTCGCCACCTGGCGAGAGATCTCGTTGCTCGCCTGGGCAAGCAGTTCGGAGAATTCCTTGGCGTCGACATCGAGAATTTCAGCTGCCTCGTCTTCACCGAAGCCTTCGACCGCGACCAGCAGGAAAGCCTGGCGTGGCCGTGGCGCAATGGCGTTCAGATTGGCGGCGGCGCGCTGCTCCCATGCCGATTGCGCCTGCTCCTGCGGAACGCGGATGGCAATGGAGGTGAACAGTTTGGCGAATACCTTGTAGAGCGCGATGCGGTCGCTTGACGCTTGCGGGAAGATGTCGACGTCGGCGATGATGGCTTCGAGCATCGCGGCTACCAGCGCATCGCCACTCTCCTGCGATCCGGATACGGCGCGTGAAAAGCGGCGCAGGAACGGCAGGTGCGGAGCGATGGTTGCGGAAAGGCTCATGGTAGACGTCTCCCTCAGATGACGTGATTGCATAGATTGCAGGTCAAGCTGATTGCAAGCCCCAACACCCAAACGCGGGTTTTGCGAAAAAGTTCCGACACTTGTGGAACGAAACTGCACGGGCGACGTTTGTGGTGCGATGGGCAACCAGACGAGGGGGCCGCTTTGCGTTGTGTAATGGGGCGGCTCGGGGCGCTGGATTTAAGGGCGAAATGAAGGACATGAATAAAGAAACGCTGGCTGGCGCCGCTGACAGGCGCCGGGCCAATTCCGGCGACCCGCTCGGGGCGAATTCGGAAATTGGCCGTAAACTCAAACAGTATTATGACGAGCTGGTCTCGGACAATGTGCCGGATCGCTTTGCCCAGTTGCTCAGCCAACTGGAAAAGGCCGAACCCGCACAGAAGAAGGACTGAGGCATGGCAGCTGTCTCACAAGGGTTCAAGACCGACCTGCTCGGCTCGATCCCGAGCCTGCGGGCTTTTGCCGTGTCGCTGACGCAGAATGCCGACAAGGCCGACGATCTGGTGCAGGAGACGCTGGTCAAGGCTTGGGACAAGCATGAGAGCTTTCAGCCCGGCACCAATCTCAAGGCATGGCTGTTCACCATCCTGCGCAACGAGTTCTATTCCCAGATGCGCAAGCGCGGCCGCGAGGTGCAGGACAGCGACGGCATCATGACGGCCAGGCTTGCCGTTCATCCGGCTCAGCACGGCCAGCTTGACCTCAAGGATTTCCGCGGCGCGCTCGAGCAACTCCCCGAGGACCAGCGCGAAGCCATCATCCTCATCGGCGCTTCAGGCTTTTCCTATGAAGAGGCCGCCGAAATCTGCGGCTGTGCGGTCGGAACGATCAAGAGCCGGGTCAGCCGGGCCCGCACGCGGTTGCAGGAGATCCTCAAAATCTCCGGCGAAGACGAATACGGGCCGGACGCGATCTCGTCCCAGGTGACGGGTTCAAACGCTGCCTGACGGCGGAGGCCCCGTTTGCGGGCCTGGGCTCTCTACACATACGCATCGAAGATATCTCAGACTGGCGCGCGTCCGCAGGCCGCCGCCAGAGCCTCGACGAGATCGGTCCCCGAATAAGGCTTGGTGACCAGGCGGATGCCGGGAAAAGACACTTTGATCTCATCCGGGTCCGAATAGCCGGAGGCAAAGACAAACGGCAGGCCCGATTGGCGCAGCCGCGAGGCGAAATCGAGTGTAGACGTTCCGCCCAGCATGAGGTCCACGATAGCGGCGTCGAACTCGCCAACGACCTTCTGCTCATCGATCTCGGCCAGAGCGCGGGCAATCACTACGTCGCTCGCGCCATGGTCGCGGCAAAGCTGCTCGACATCCATGGCGATCAGGAATTCATCCTCCAAGACAAGAATTCGCAATCCCTCAAGCAATGGCGGCACTTGGCAATCTCTCCTCAATTCTTGCAGCATCGGGTACAGTGACTCCAGTCAACCGCATCGCGGACCTTGGGGGATCGGTCAGGCCTTAATCCGAAAAGTTCGCCCACCGGCTCTACTCCACAAGCGAGCTTCGAATTCGCCTCAGTCGAGTGTAGCGAGTCATGATCGCTATTTGCCATCCTGTCATTTAAAAAAGACATGCCATCGGCAGCGGAACCGCGGCCTTGCAAAGGCGTAGCACTCAGTCTCTGGCAAGAGACTTTCGAAAGAGGGATCGAAATGTCTGGCCAGAATGGTCGTTCGTTTTCCAGCCGTCAGTACCCATGCGAGATCTGCCCGCTTCGGGCATTGCCGGTGTTCCGGGAATTCGAGAAGCAGGAGCTTGCCTATGTCAGCATGTTCAAGAAGGGCGAACTGGCCGTCGACAAGGGCGCCACAGTGCTGGTCGAAGGCAGCCAAAGTGCTCATCTCTACACCGTGCTTTCGGGCTGGGCCTTCCGCTACAAACTATTGTCGGACGGCAGGCGCCAGATCCTGAACTACTCCATGCCCGGCGATCTTATCGGGCTGCAGGGCAGCCTGATGGGCGAAATGCAGCACTCGGTCGAGGCGCTGTCGCCCATGCTGTTGTGCGTCTTCGAGCGTGAAAACCTGCACGAGCTCTACCGCAACCATCCGGGCCTTGCTTACGACATTACCTGGCTGGCGTCGCGCGAGGAGCGCATGCTGGACGAGAACCTGCTCAGCGTCGGTCGGCGCACGGCGGTCGAGCGCACCGCCTATCTCATTGCCTTCATCGCCAGCCGCGCGGCGGCAGTCGGGCTCAACGGCAAGGCGCCGGTGCAAATCCCGATTACCCAGCAGCATGTCGCCGATACGCTCGGCCTGTCGCTGGTCCACACCAACAAGACGATCCGCAAGCTCATCGATCGCAAGCTGATCGCCTGGCGCGACGGCGGTTGCGAAGTGATCGACGGGGAGGGGCTGAAGGATCTCGCGCGCTGGGAGGGCCTAAGCGAAGGCCGTCGGCCGCTGATCTGACAGGCAGGCCTCCATCTGGGGCTGGACTCGCACTTGCAAACACCCTTTCATGGATACGGTCTCCGATTTCGGAACCATGACGTGTGTCGGGCGTTTGAAGCCAAGCAAACGCAAGGAGTTTAGAATGGCAACTGCCGCAGGAAAAACCGCCAACGAAAGTCAGACGAACGCCGACCTGGAAGCCGACATTCGGCAGTTGAAGGCGGATATCGAAAAGTTGACCAAGCAATTGGCCAAGACCGGCGAACATGGTTACGGCACGGCGCGGCGCGCTGCTGCCGAAGGCGTCGACCAGTTGCGCGCGCAGGGCGAAGCCGTCTTCGACAGCCTGCGTGGCAACGCCAAGGATCTTGAGGCCCAGATCACGGCCAATGTGCGCGAGAAGCCGGTCACTTCACTGGCGATCGCGGCCGGCGTCGGCTTCCTGTTTGCGCTTCTTGCCCGGCGCTAGTTTCGACAGAGATGGGCATGCTGGCACCGCTTATCTCGGCCTTGGCCTCGGGTGAAGCCATTGCCGCCATGCGCCGCGCGCGCACGGCGGCAATCGTCTACGGGCTCGCCGCCGTGGCTGCCCTGTGCGGCCTCGGGTTTCTCCTGGGGGCGGCCTACATCTGGGCGGCTGACCGTTATGGCTCGATGGCCGCCTGTCTTGGCTTCGCGGCCGGTTTCCTGGTAACGGCCGGGCTTATCGTGCTCATTCATCAACTTGCGGCCGGAACGCGTGCGCGCCGACGTGCGCGAAGGCGCAATGCCGACCTGAAGGCGCTCGGTATCACCGCGGCGCTTGCCGTGCTGCCGGCCTTGCTCAAGGGGAAAGGCGGGAAGGGCGTCATTCTCGGCCCGATGATCGCGCTCGCGGCCTATGCCATCTACCGCGAGAACGTCAAACCGGATCCGGGCGATCCAGACAGCGAAGCCGACTAAAGCGCGTCGCGCTGATACGCTGTTCCCGGGAAAACCGCTTCGCACTTCTGAAATTGCTTTAAGCCGGCAGATCTTCAAGCGGCATCGATATTTCGGCGAACACGCCTTCGCTGCGGAATTCGTGGGTCACTTCGCTCGATAAAACCTTGGCGAGGCTGCGGCGGATCAGGATAGAGCCGAAGCCCTGGCGTTCCGGCGGGTCGACTTTCGGCCCGCCGCTTTCGCTCCAGGTCAGCACAAGGCGGCGCGCGCCTTTCTTGCCCGCCGCCTTCCAGTCGACATCGACCTTCCCCGAGCCAACCGACAGCGATCCGTATTGCAGCGCGTTGCTGGCCAGTTCGTGCATGATCAAACCGAGCCCCACCGCCTGGTCGGGCGAAAGCAGCAGCTCCGGACCGGAGATCACGATGCGCGGCCGTTCTGCCGAATCGAACGGCTTCACCTCGATCTGCATCAGTTCGCGAATACCGATGCCGCGCCATTCGCGATCCGACAGCAGGTTATGGGCAGCGCCCAGCGCCTGCAGCCTGGCGCCGAAGGCTTCCAGGAATTCGCTTGGGCGGCGAGCGTGGCGAACGGTCTGTGTGGCCAGCGCCTGCACGGTCGCCAGCGTGTTCTTGACCCGATGGTTGAGCTCGCGCAGCAGCAGCCTTTGCCGGTCCTCGCCGAGCTTGCGTTCCGAGATGTCGTAGTTGACGCCAAAGATCAGCGTCGGCTTGCCTTCGCCGTCGCGCTCGATGACGCGGCCGCGGGTGACTATCCAGCGCGGCGGATCGAAGCCTTTGACCCGGTATTCGCCGAAATAGTCGTCGCTGCCGGTCAGGGCATCGCGAAAGCGCGTCTCGGTCTGGTAGACGTCGCGCGGGTCGATGGCGGCCAGAATGTCGCGCGCCCGCAGCCGGTTCGAACGCGGCAGGTTGAACAGCTCCGACAAACGCACGTCGCATTCGATCATGTCGGTGCGGATATCCCAGGCCCAACTGGCGAGCGAGGCGGCGTCGAGCGCTATGGCTCGGCGCTTTTCCTCCTGCGCCAAAGCAGCCGTGGCAATGGCGCCGCTGCGGGTGGCGTCCTTGAGGGTAAACAGGCTGGCGGCGAGGCTGGCCAGCGATTTCAAATGATCGAGCGCGGCAGCGGACGGAAATTCATGCGGCTCCCGGTCGAGTACGCACACCGTGCCGACGCGCGCGCCGGCGACCACCATCGGCGCGCCGACATAAAAGCGGACATGGTGTTCGCCGGTGACCAGCGGGTTGCGGGAGAAGCGAGGGTCGATGCTGGCATCCGGCACCACCATGGGCTCGTCGCCGGCGGCAATGGTATGGGCGCAGAACGATATGTCGGTCGCGGTTTCGGTCTCGTTGAAGCCGACACAGGATTTGAACCACTGTCGTTCGGTGTCGAGCAGCGTGACGAGCGCGATCGGCGCCCGCATCACGGCGGCGGCAAGGCCGGTGATGCGATCGAAGTCGGGATCGGAGTCGGTGTCGATCGCGTCAAGCCCGTGCAGTACGGCAAGCCGCTCCGGCGCCGCCACGGCGCGGCGGACCTCAACCGGCAAACCAGCCTGCTTCGCCACCTTGCTATCCACCAAGCCCCCTCGCTTGCAGGCCCCACCCGCGGTGGCGCGCACCTTGCGCGGCCGTCGCGCGCCGGAACTTTTGTAGCAAGCAATCGTTACCCCACCATGTTTCGCCAGCGATGGTTTTATCCACCATCCCGGTTGCACGACAGGAACGCCGCCAATGACCAAGATCGCCCCTGAAAACAAAGCCCGTCAGGGGCGCTGGGGCTGGCACGGCCTGCGCATATTGGTCGCCGCGTTGCTCCTGGCTTTCATTGCTTGGGGAGCGGCCGAGATTTATGGCCAAAAGATAGATCCAGATACCCCTGAAAGCCAAGGGCAGCCCACCGGCCAGACCGCGCCGGCCAACCAGAGCGCGCCAGCCGGCGAGGGGCAGTCGGGCGGCTAGGGTTTTCCTCGTCATTCGTAATCGCATCAGGCGGCCTTTGCCTGGGCGGCTTGCGCCGGAACCAGGACGTTCAGTGCGCCAGGGTGAATCTGGATTGTCGTTTCACGCTCCAGCTTGACCAGTTCGCCGTCGATGACGGCGCCGAATTTCTTGCTCCCTGTATGGATTTTCACGATTGCCTTGTCGGCCTGATGAGTTTCGACATGATCGCTGTCGCGCCACCTGCCTCGAGCCATGTCGAAGAGCGCCCTGACCAGCTCGCCACGCTGCCGCGCCACGGTGACATAGATGCCGAGCACGCCGCCGGCAGGATTGTCGGCATAAGGCAGATGGCCTTCGCCAAACAGATTGTTGGAAATGCCGATGCCGCTGATGCGGGTCACGATCTCGGCTTCGCCGACCGTCAATGTCACCTTCATGGCGGGAGGATTGTTGATCGTCGTCCAAGCGGCCTTGGCCGAAGCGCGAATCTTTCCCAAGCGCGAGGCGAATTCCATATTGTCGCGCAGCTTTACCATCCTGGCGTGCAGGCCGATCGAGAACTGATGCACGAACGGCCGGCCATTCGCGCTCGCGATATCGACCGCCATGATCTCGCCGTCGGCAAAGGACTTCAGCGCGCCATCGATGGTCTGCGGAATTCCAAGGCCGCGGGCGAACAGGTTCATTGTTCCTGCAGGCAGGACGGCCAGCGCCTTCTTGCCATTCATCAGCCGCCCCGCGGCGGCCGAAATGGTGCCGTCGCCGCCACCGGCCAGCACGACGTCGATGTCGCGCCGCGCGGCGACCTTGTCGAGCGCCGCGACAATCTCTTTGCCGGCGACGATGTCGATATCGATGGAGTGACCAGCCGCCTCGAGCGTCTGGCGCATGCGGTCCGTTAGCGCGGAAAGATCGGTGGTCCGCAAGGTGCCGCCGTCCCGGTTCAGCACCGCTGCAAATCGCATGCCCCGCTCCGTATTCTTTTTTAAAGGCCGGAATGCCAGCCGCAGGCTGAAACGGGCAAGCTTGGCAAAGGTTCCATCGGCCGGGCGGGAATGTCGGGCGATTCCGCGGACTTGCCCAGGGTATTTCGATGCTCCCGTTTTTTCGGAACAAGCGCCTTGTCACAACGTTGTGATCCCACTGGAGGCGCCGCCTTCGGTCTCCCGGCAAGTGGTTTGCCGATTGCGGCGCGCATGAGATCACGCAAGAGGAGACTTAATCATGATCCGCACACTGTTCGCGACGACTGCACTCGCAACGCTGATCGCTACCGGTGCGTTTGCGCAGTCAACGACGACCCCGGCGACGACCCCAGCGCCGGCTGAAGCCCCTGCCACCATCGCGCCGGCGCCGCAACAGGCCGACGGCGCGCTGATGACCAATATCATCGGCGAGTCCGTGTACAATGGCACCGGCGACGATGCGCAGAAGATCGGTGACGTCAGCGACGTCGTCCTCGATGAAAACGGCCAGGCGAAATCCGCCATTATCGGCGTTGGCGGCTTCCTCGGCATAGGCAGCAAGAACGTCGCCTTCGACTACGGCAAGTTGCAATGGGTCGAGAGGAATGGTGACCGCTGGCTCGTCGCCGAGACGACGAAAGAAGCGTTGACGGCGCTGCCCGACTTCGACCGTAAGCCCTACGATCCGGCCTCGGCGCCTGCTTCCACGGCGCAGAACGACCCGCAGAAGCCGGTTGATCTCAACGCCGCGCCGTCAGATCCGGCGGTGAAACGCGCTGACGGCAATCTCGCAACCAACATCATCGGCGAGAATGTCTACAATGGCACTGGCGACGATGCCCAGAATATCGGCGACGTCAACGACATCGTGCTGACCAAGGATGGCAAGGCGCAGTCGCTGGTGATCGGCGTCGGCGGCTTCCTCGGTATGGGTGAAAAGAACGTCACCTATGATTTCGCCAAGGCGCGGTGGGCCGAAAAGAACGGCGATCGCTGGCTGGTGGCGCAGACGACCAAGGAGGAACTGCAGGCGCAGCCTGATTTCGACCGGAAGCCCTATGATCCGGCGCCCGTGACGACAACCTCCGACGCGACGCAGCCGACTGCTCCGGCTGCCCCGACGGCCGTTGCACCGGCTGACAATGCTCAGCCAGCGGACAAGACCGCGGAAGCTCCGGCCGGGACAAAGGCTACCGATCCGACGCAAACGGCAGCGATCGACAAGTCCACATTGACCGAAATGCCGGTCGGTAACATCAGAGGCGACGACCTGAAGGGCACCACCGTCTATGGCGCCAACGACGCCAAGGTCGGCGAGATCGGCGACGTCGTGCTCACGCCCGACAGCAAGCCGGATGCCGTCATCATCGATGTCGGCGGCTTTCTAGGCATCGGCGCCAAGGAGGTCGCGGTCGGCATGGACAAGCTCAAATTCATGACCGACAAGGACGGCAACAAATATCTCTACACCAACTTCACCAAGGAGCAGCTGCAGGCGCAGGCCGCCTATGACAAGGGCAGCTATGCTGAGAAGCGCGACCAGCAGCGGATGATGGTGCAGTAAGGGAATAGGCAGTAGGGATTGGGCAGTAGGCGAAAACCGAGTGACGAGGCATTAGCCGCCAGAACATTCTACTGCCTACTGCCTACTGCCTACTGCCTACTGCCTACCCACATACCCACCACCCCTTCGTCCGTCAGCTCTGCAAGCGCCAACGACTGGTCAAGATGCTCGGCGCGCCAGGCAAGCAGCCGCTCGGCAAATTCAAGCCGCACGCTGAGATAGGCCGGGTCGGCGGCAACGTTGGCCAGTTCGCCCGGACCCTTCTCCATGTCGAAAAGCAGCGGCGGCAGGCCGCCGAAATGCACGTATTTGAATTTTTCCGTACGGATGACGGCGAGGTTGCACTGGCGCGAGCCGATGCCGAAATGCCGTTCGGCCTCACCGCTGGCAATCGAGCGGAAGTCGAACTCCCAATGCGCCGCGTCGCGCCAATCCTTAGGCGGTTCATCTTGCAGGAACGGTTTTAGCGAGCGGCCGTCGAGATGCAGCTGGGCGTCGGCGTCAAGCAGATCGAGCAAAGTCGGAAAGATGTCGACTGCCTCGGTGAAGTGGTTGACGATCGAGCCGGCTGCATTGCCGCGTCGTGGGTCGCGCACGATCAATGGGATGTGATAGCTGCCGTCGAAGAAGCCGCCTTTGCCCAGCATGAAATGGTCGCCCATCATCTCGGCGTGGTCCGAAGTCAGCACGATGATGGTGTCATCCCATGCATTCGCCGTCTTGATCGCTTGCCAGATGCGGCCAAGCTGCGCGTCGACCTCCGAGATCATGCCGTAATAGATCGCGCGGATGGCCCGGATGTTGTCGTCGCCCCAGTCGCGCACGTGGCCGTCGGTGCCGGGGCGAAAGCTTCTCCGCTTCTGGCGACCAAGGTCGTAAGCCACATAGGGATGCCTTTGCGCCTCAGCCTGCCAAGTCTCGGCACGGCGGAAGGGCGGTCCGTCCGCCGGATCATACAGCGTGTTGTAGGGCTGCGGTACGACAAAGGGCGGATGCGGGCTGATGAAGGAGACATGCGCGAACCATGGCGCATCCTGTTCGTCCAGCCAGCGAATGAATTCGCCGGCAAGAAAAGCGGTCGGCGTCTCGTCCCTGGAATAGACCGGCGGCGCGCTGGTCACGGCGTCGCCCGCTTCCCCGCCCACGGGGCGGTGAATGCCGGGAGAGCCGGCGCTGGTGTCGACGCCACGTGCCTTCAGCCATGACAGCCATGGTTTCTGATGCTCAGGAAGGAACCGGCGAACGCTGAAGCCGGGCAGCACGCCCTCATAGCTTTTCAGCCGGGGATCGCCCGGCGCCATCGTGCGCGGATCGGGCGAGACGTCGGTGTAGCCGAACAAAGTCGGATCATAGCCGAGGGCGCGTGCCGAAAGCGCCATGTTGCCATGGCGGGCGTCGAGCGGCGTGCCGTTGCGGCAGACGCGATTGTTCATCTGGTAGAGGCCGGTGTAGAGGCACGCGCGGGCCGGCGAGCAGGGCGCCGCGCCGCCGTAATGCCGCATGAAAAGGACGCCTTCGGCGGCGAGCGCATCGGCATTCGGCGTCTTCACCACGGGATGGCCGGCAGCCGACAGGCAATCGCCCCGCCATTGGTCGCAGGAGATCAATAGGATGTTCGGGCGTCTGCTTTTCGCGGCCAATGCTCTATCCTGTCACGTCGGGAAGACGTTCAATGAACCGGAATTTGGCGGCAGCGCAAGCCTGTCAGTCTTGCTTAAATGGTGAACGAAAATTTCCTGCTGTTCACTATTAGGATACAGTCCATTCTGAGTTTGCCGCCTTTGCCATTGCCGGGCGGCCACTCATATAGGCGTGGACAGCGGCAAGAGCCGCAAACCGAAGGGAAGGAGCAAGACAATGCTCGACCAGATCAAGGGCCTGCATCACGTGACGTCGATGGCCGGCGATGCGCGCCAGAACAATGATTTCTTCACGCACAAGCTCGGCCTGCGCCGGGTCAAGAAGACCGTCAACTTCGACGCGCCAGATGTCTATCACCTCTATTATGGTGACGAGCACGGTACGCCCGGCTCGGTGATGACCTATTTTCCGTTCCCGGACATTGCCAGGGGCCGCCATGGCGTCGGGGAAGTCGGTACCACGGCCTATTCGGTGCCGGCCGGCACGCTCGGCTATTGGGAAAAGCGCTTCGCCGATGAAGGCGTTGCGGGTGTCTCCCGCGAAGAGACGTTCGGCGAGAAGCGGCTGGCCTTCGCCGGTCCCGACGGCGACGGTTTCGCGCTGGTCGAAGACAAAGCGGACAGCCGCGCGCCATGGTTGAAAGGCGGCATTCCTGCTGATGAGGCGATACGCGGCTTCCACTCGGTCTCGCTCAGATTGAAGGATGGTGGCGCCACGGAAGAGCTGTTGAAGTTCATGGGCTATGAGCAAGTGGACAAGTCCGGCAGTGTCAGCCGGCTCGCCATCAAGAACGGCAACGGCGCTGATGTCGTCGATATCGAATCGCTGCCTACCGCGGCCTTTGCCAATCTCGGCGCCGGCTCGGTCCACCATGTCGCCTTCTCGGTGGAGAACCGCGCCCAGCAGCTCGAAGTGCGCAAGGCGCTGATCGATACGGGTTATGGCGTAACGCCGGTGATCGACCGCGACTATTTCTGGGCGATCTACTTCCGAACGCCGGGCGGCGTGCTGTTCGAAGTCGCCACCAATGAGCCGGGCTTCGACCGCGACGAGGACACCGCCCATCTCGGCGAGGCGCTGAAACTGCCGACGCAGCACCAGCATCTGCGGCCCTATCTTGAAGAACATCTGCAGAAGCTGGAAGGCTGAGACGATGAGCAAGGAAGCTTACATCCATAAGGCGCTGCCGGGTTCGCCCGGCGGCCCGCTGCTCTTCGGCTTTCACGGCACCGGCGCGGACGAGAGCCAGCTGCTGTCGCTCGGGCGCGACCTCGCGCCACAGGCGACGATCGTATCGCCGCGCGGCGATGTTTCCGAGCATGGTGCGGCGCGTTTCTTCCGCCGCACCGGCGAGGGCGTCTACGACATGGACGACCTCGCGCGGGCGACCGCCAAGATGGCCGGTTTCATCAAGGCGCAGGTGGCGGCGGCAAGACCATCTTCGGTCTTGGGTCTCGGCTATTCCAACGGCGCCAACATCCTGGCGTCGGTAATGTTCGCCGCGCCCGAGCTGTTCGATGCGGCGGTGCTGATGCACCCGCTGATCCCGTTCGAACCGCAGGTGCAGGGCAGCCTTGCCGGACGCCGCATCCTGGTCACCGCCGGCAAACGCGATCCGATTTGCCCGCCCAACCTGACGTCGCGGCTGGAAGCCTGTTTGCGTGCCGATGGCGCCGATGTCACAGTGGAGTGGCACGATGGCGGCCACGAAATTCGGCCCAACGAGATCGAAGCGGCGAAGCGGCTTTTTGCCGATGCGCCGGTTGAAGGAGCAAGCGATGCCTGACCAGTTACCTGAGATCGAACTCGAGGACCGCGGCTCGAAGGGACGTTATGTCCTGCGCGGGCCCGGTGGCGCCGAGGCGGAAATGACCTTCACCAAGATCGGCGAGCACCAGATCATCATCGATCACACCGAAGTGCCGGACGTGTTTCGCGGCCAGGGCGCCGGCCTTCGGCTTGTCACACGCGCCGTCGAGGACGCGCGGGCAGTGGGCAAGAAGATCATCCCGCTCTGCCCCTTCGCCAACGCCCAGTTCCGCCGCCATCCGGAATGGGCGGATGTGCTGAAGCAATAGACCTTTTTCCCTTCTCCCCTTGTGGGGTGAGTTGCCGGTCGCCGAAGGCGAATTCATCGTGCCGGTGGCACGATGAAAGGCCGGCGAACGCCGGGACGCTGCGAAGCAGCGGGGACCCGGCAGGTGGTCGGAGTCGCTCAGCCACAAGAGCGAACACCTCTCTGGCATTTGCGCAGTTCGGCCTTCTTGCCTAAGTACACAGTTCGCTGCGGTTTGTCCGCTCCTGCCAACTGACCGAATGGCTTCCTGATGACCGAATCCGATCTCGTCCCCGTCTTCGACGGCCACAACGACACGCTGCTGCGACTGTACCAGTCGAAAGACACCGACGTCGAAAAGCTGTTCATCGAGGGGACGCAGGGCGGTCATATAGATCTGCCGCGCGCCAAGAAGGGCGGCTTTGCCGGCGGCATGTTCGCGATCTTTCCACCGCCGGTCGAGAAGAGCAAACGCTCTGCGGTGCCGCCGGCGCCGAGCGACAATGAGCCGTTGCCGCCGGAACTGCCGCGCGCTGATGCGCTCAATTCCACCATCGGCATGGCCTCGATCCTGTTTCGGCTGGAGCGAGCGGGGGCGCTGACCGTCTGCCGCAGTGCCGGTGACATTCGCGAGGCGATGGCGAAAGGTTCGATCGCGGCGGTGTTTCATATTGAAGGCGTCGAGGCGATCGATCCCGAACTTACCTTGCTCGACGTGCTCTACGAAGCCGGCCTGCGCTCGCTCGGCATTGTCTGGAGCCGCCCCAACGCCTTCGGCCACGGCGTCCCGTTCCGCTTTCCGTCGTCGCCCGATACCGGACCGGGGCTGACCGATGCCGGCAAGGCGCTGATCAAGGCCTGCAATCAGCTCAAGATCATGGTCGACCTGTCGCATCTCAACGAAAAGGGCTTTCGCGATGTCGCCGCACTCAGCGATGCGCCGCTGGTCGCCACCCATTCGAACGTGCATGCGCTGTGCACCCATTCGCGCAACCTGACGGACTGGCAGCTCGGCGCTATCCGCGAGACCGGCGGCATGGTCGGGCTCAACTTCGCCACCGGCTTCCTGCGCGAAGACGGACGGATGAACTCGGACACCAGCCTCGACATCATGGTGCGCCATGTCGACTCGCTGCTGCAGGCGCTGGGCGAGGACGGCGTCGGTCTCGGCTCCGATTTCGACGGCGCCATGATCCCGGCGGTCATCGGCGACGTTGCCGGCTTGCCAAAGCTGGTAGATGCGCTGGCCGCGCGCGGCTTCGGACGCGCGCTGATCGAGAAGATCGCCTATCGCAACTGGCTGAACGTTCTCGAAAGAACCATAGGCTGAGGCTTAAGCGCCCATGCGCTTCAGCCAATCCTGGCCGCCGCGATCCCTGATCATCGGCAGCGGGTTCTCCCAGTCCAGCCGCGCGCAGATGCGGTAGGCTTCGAGCGTCTCGGCGCTCATTTCGCCGCGCTTGTAGAAGTACATGGCGGCGGCATAGCGGGTACGACCCGACCATTTTTCGCCGAGCGGCGTGTTGACCAGCTGCCACTGTTCGGCGGCTCCCGCCTCATCATCCGGTTCGTCGGCCATGATCAGAAATCCGCCGGCGGATCGGCGGTGCGGCGGTCGAGCTTGATGAAGGGGCGGGCCACCACCTTGGCCCGCTTCATCAGCTTCTGGTACTGCAACTCGCGCATGGCGTAGATCTCGACCCAGAGGTCTTCCACCATCGTATCACCATAGGGACGCGTCAGCGAGGCGATGGCGATATTGCGCTTGGCCATCGGCGACCAGATGGCGGCGCTGACCAGCCCGACCTCCTGATGCTTCTTGTGGTAGACGATGGTGTGCTCGGCCGGGATGTTGCCTTCGATCTCCAGCCCGACCAGCACGTGGCGCAGCTTGCGTTTGGCACGGGCTTCGAGGATGGCGCCTCGGCCGTTGAAATGGCCTTTTTCCAAATCGATCATGAAGCCGAGACCGATCTCGTCCGGCATGCGCAGACGGTCGGCGCGAATGGCATGCTCGGCGGTGGTGAAGTCGGCATTGGCGACGATGAGGCCGGCTTCCAGCCGGGCGCGGTTGAGGGCGGCGTAGCCGATGGCGCGGATGCCGCGCAGTTCGCCTGCCGTCATCAGGCGGTCCCAGAGGCTGAGCGCTTTTTCGGCCGGCACGAACAGTTCGTAGCCGAGATCGCCGGTGAAGCCGGTGCGTGAGATGGTGACGGTGCTACCGTCATGCGGGAACTCGGCGAGATCGAACACTTTGAGTTTTTCAACGCCGGCAAAGCCGGCCTCGCGCAGCACGGCGAAGGAGGTTGGGCCTTGCAGAGCGAGACCAGCGACGCTTTCAGTCTCTTCTTCGACGGTCACTTCGAAACCGATGGCGCTGTCGAGCAGCCAGGGCAGGTGCCGCTCCTGCGAACACAGGCGGAAGCGGGTCGGCGACAGCCGGAACAGCGTGCCGTCATCGAGGACAAAACCTTCGTCGTCGCACCATGCGGTGTAGTGGACGCGGCCCGGTTTCAGCTTGGTGACATCGCGCAGCGTGACGCGATCGAGGAAGGCTTCGGCATCCGGCGCCTCGATGCGGTATTTGGTCATCGGCGAGATGTCGAACAAAGCCGCCTGGCTGCGGATGGCGAAATATTCGAGTTCCTCGTCCCACAGCGAATGCGGCGCGCGATAGCCGGCCCAATTGTACCAGTCCTGAGTTTTGGCCAGCGCATCGATGCGCGGCTGGAACGGCGTGCCGAGACGCAGTGTGCGGAAATGCGACTGCGCTGTGGTGCGGGCGGCGTTGTTGACCGGACTCGTCATGACGGCATTCCTTCGCCGTAAAGTGCGGCGTTGACTGGCTGAAACATCCGATCATCCCTTCATCGCGATGATGCGCCGCGCCGCATTCAAACCGGGAGCACCCGAAACGCCGCCGCCCGGATGCGAACCGGCGCCGGCCAGGAACAGCCCCTCGATCGGCGTGTCGTAGCCCGACCAGCCCGAGACGGGCCGCGACATCAGCATCTGGTCGGCCTGCAATTCGCCGTGGTGCCAATTGCCGCCCGGCATCCGGTAGTTGGCTTCGATACCGGCTGGCGTCAAAAGCTCGGCATGCAGCACGGACTTGCCGATACCGGGGGCGTACGCTTCGAGCTGCGCCATAACAGCCTTGAGGAATTTCGGCTTGCCGGCATCCCAACCCTCTTTCAGCGCGTAAGGCGCGTATTGCACGGTCGCCGACAGCACGCAGGCGCCGCTTGGCGCGAGCGAGGGGTCGGAGAGCGAGGGCAGTGTGATCTCCATCACCGGTTCGGCTGAGAACTCGCCATATTTTGACGGGTTGAAGGCGCGCTCGACATGGTCGGCCGAGGGCGCGATGACCAGACGGCCCTTGTGATTATCGGCGTCGACGCCGGAAAATTGCGGTGGCCGATCGAGCGCCAGATGGAGCTTGGCAGCGTCGCCCTTCATGCGAATGTTCTTCACCTTGCGCACGAAGCCGGTGCCGATCTCGCGTGACCCGACCAGGCCGAGCATGGTGGTCGCCGGGTTGATGGCGGAGATGATGGTTCTGGCTTGCAGCACCTCGCCGCTGTCGAGGGTCACGCCGACGGCGCGGCCTTTCTCGACGACTATCCTGGCCACGGGCGCTGCCGTGCGGATGGTGACGCCGGCTTTCTCCGCCGCCGCGCGGATCGCGGCGACGACCGCACCCATGCCACCTTTCGGCAGCATCTGTGCCCCTGCCGCACCGCCGGTCTCGCCGGCCAGCCGATAGTAGAGGCCGAGCAGGGAGGTCGGCGAACGCGGGCCGAGATGGCTACCAAGCGTGGCGTCGAAGGCAAGCAGGCCCTTCAGCCTGATATCGGCAAGCTGCTCGTCGAGCAGGTCGGCGACGTTCATCAGGAGAACGCGCAGAAAGTCGCGCATGTCTTCCTTGCCGAGCTTTTTCAGCGCCACGGCCGTCTGGCCGAGCGCTGCCGTTTCAAGCAGCGACATGCCACCGAGATCGGGCGGGCGCCGCGACAGGAACGGTTTCAGGATGCCGGCATAGCGCATGAGTTGCGCGCGCAATTCCTTCCAGGCGGACTGCTCGGACGGAGTGGAGCCGGTCAGCACTTCGCCATAGGCGCCATGCAGGACAAGCGGCGGGCCGTCCTTCGCCAAGGCGACCGACGGCATGAAGTCTGTACGGGTGACCTGCAGCCCGTGTTTCTCCAGCTCCAATGTCTTCACCACGTCGGGGTGCAGGCGGTTCAGCACATGCGCGATCGAGGAGACCCGAAAACCCGGCGCAAACTCTTCGGTGCGCGCCGCGCCGCCGACATCGCCAGCGGCTTCCAGCACCAGCACCTTGCGGCCGGCTTTCGCCAGAGTGGCGGCAGCGACAAGGCCGTTATGGCCGCCGCCTATGATGATGGCATCAAATGACGTCATGGGCCGGGCTCATATGGGAGGTCGATTTGGCGAGATCGCGCAGGATTTCGGCTGCCGCATTGCGGCCGGGCGCGCCCATGACGCCGCCGCCGGGATGGGTCGAGGATCCGCATATATAGAGCCCGCCGACCGGCGAACGGTATTGCGCGTAGCCCGGCACCGGCCGGTTGAACAGCAGCTGGTCGAAGGTCAGCTCGCCCTGGAAAATATTGCCTTCGGTCAGCCCAACCTCGGCTTCGATCTCGCGCGGCGTGCGAACCTCCATGTGAACGATGCGGTCGCGGAAGCCCGGCGAGTATTCCGCGATCTGCGCGACCACGCTTTCGGCGAAGCCGTCGCGGTCGGTATCGGTCCAGTCGCGGCCGTTCACCTTGGGCGGCGCGTACTGCACGAAGCAGCTCATGAAATGCTTGCCCGGCGGCGCCATGGTCGGGTCGAGCGTCGTTGGGATGACCATGTCGAGGAATGGGTCGGCCGACCAGCGACCGGCCTTCCAGTCGTCATAGGCGCGCTCCATGCGCTCCATGGAGTCGGTGAAATGCATGTCGCCGCGATAAACGGGCGAATCCTTCGGCAGTGCCGGGAAATCGGGCAGCGAATCCAGCGCGATGTTGACCTTGCCGGACGAGCCGCGGACCTTGAAGTTCCTGACCCGACGCAGGAAAATATCGGGCAGTTCCTTCTCCTCGACCAGTTTCAGGAATGTGCGTTTGGCGTCGGCGTTGGAGACGACGAGCTTGCCGTAGACCTCCTCGCCGCCGGCCAGCACCACGCCCTTGGCCTTGCCTCGGCTCACCAGCACATGGTCGACCTCGGCGCCGGTACGGATGGTGCCGCCGGACCCCTCGAAGGAAGCGGCGAGCGCCTTGGTGACAGCGCCCATGCCGCCGCGCGCATAGCCCCAGGCGCCGACCGAGCCGTCGACCTCGCCCATATAGTGGTGCAGCAGCACGTAGGCCGTGCCGGGCGACATCGGCCCGAGCGCGGTACCGATAATGCCGGACAAAGCGAAGTTCGCCTTGATGACATCGGTCTCAAAATATTCGTCGAGGAATTCCGAGATCGACATGGTCCAGAAGCGCAGCGTCAGCGCCATTTCTTCTGATGACAGGCCGGCGAATTTCCTGCCGAGATAGAGAAGCTCTCCGAGGTCACGCGGCTTGAGACTGGTCGGGTCCGGTGCGGTGCGCATCAGCAGCGGCTGGATGAAGCGGCACTGCCGCGTCACGTCGCGCGAATAACGGTCATAGGCCTCGGCGTCCCGCCTGGAGAAGCGGGCAAATTCGCGCCGGTGCGCATCGTGATCGCGGTAGTTGGCGAGGTAGTCGCCATCGCGCGTGAACACGGCGCCGCCCTCATAGGAAATCACCTGCAAGCCGAAGCGCGGCAGTTCGAGGTCGCGCATGATCTCGGGGCGAAACAGCGAGCAGACATAGGAGCAGTTGGAGTAGAGGAAGCCCGGCGTCAGCTCGCGGCTGGTGGCGGCGCCGCCGACCCAGTCGTTCTTTTCCACCACCAGCACGTCGAGCCCGGCGCGTTGCAAATAGCAGGCGTTGACCAGGCCGTTGTGTCCGCCGCCGATGACGATCGCATCCCAAGCTTTCATTCGCGCCCAGCCTTCATGGTGCTCGACCCTTCATTTTTCGCGTGATTTGTCGCCGAATGCGCGGAATTTGGCACGGCAGCGGCTATTCTGTCCAGCCGTTCTGAATGAATGTTCAACAAATTATATTGCGTTTTCCTGTTAATACGCTACGCTTTGCCGGCATTCGAACCTGCGCAATTCGGCTGATGGGACTTAAAGTCTGATGATCGAAACGGCAGATGGCGAGCCGGAATATGACGACGCCGCGATCCGCTTCCTCGAGGCGCTGTGGGGCGAGGGTTATCTGTCGCCGGGCGGACCCGACGAGGTCGACCGGGTGGTCGGAGGCCTGTCGCTCAAGGGCAAGACGATCCTCGACATAGGCTGCGGCTCCGGCGGCATCGCGTTGCATCTGATCGAGCGCCACGGTGCAGCCCATGCCACCGGCTTCGACATCGAACGCCCGGTGATCGAGGCGGCCAGAACGCGGGCTGCTGCACGCGGGCTCTCAGACCGCGCCAGCTTCATCCAGGCGTCACCCGGAGCGCTGCCTTTCACCGACGGCGCCTTCGATGTTGTGTTCTCCAAGGACGCGCTTTTGCATGTGCGTGACAAGGACGCGCTGTTTGCCGAAATCTTCCGCGTGCTGAAACCGGGCGGCGTCCTTGCCGCCTCCGACTGGCTGATCGGCCATGACGGCGAGCCGTCATCTGAGATGAAGGCCTATGTCGCGGCCGAAGGCCTGTCCTTCGCCATGGCCTCGCCGGCACGCTATGCGCAAGCGATGCGCAGCGCCGGCTTTGCCGATGTCGCCGTCAGAGACCGCAATTCTTGGTATCGCAAGGTCGCGCGCGGCGAGCTGGAAAGGCTGAAAGGCCCGCTCTACCAGACGGCGGCAGCCGCAGTCGGAGCGGCCTATATCGACAAGAACATACGAACCTGGGAGGCCATGCAGAAGGTGCTTGACAGTGGCGAGCACCGTCCCACTCATCTTCGCGGGTGGAAGCCGGCTGTGGTGGGATAGCCGGCAATGTGGAGCATGACGGCACCGATGAAAGCTGCAGCGCGCGAAGAGCGATCCTCCGACACGTCTGGAAAAACCGAACCGGAAAAACGCGGCCGCAAGGCGTCGAAGGAGGTCAGGCAACAGCAGCTGATCGAAGCGACCATCGATTCGCTGGCCAAGCGCGGTTATTCGGAAACGACGATGGCCGATGTCGCTGACGGCGCCGGCCTGTCGCGCGGCATCGTCAACTTCCATTTCGAGAGCAAGGAGAAGCTGCTCGTCGCCACGCTTGCCTATATGGCCGACGAATATGCGGCGCATTGGCGCGTCGCGCTGACCAAGGCCGGCGAGGATCCAGCCCGGCAGCTGCGGGCGCTGGTCGCCGCCGATTTCGACCGTTCGATCTGCAACAAGCGCAAGCTCGCGGCCTGGTGCGCGTTCTGGGGCGAGGCCAAGTCGCGGCCGACCTACCAGGCGCTGTGCGGCGCACGCGACGCGGCCTACCAGAAGATCTTCATCGACCTCTGTGCCACGCTCAAGCAGGGCGGTGGTTATGCCTATGAGCCGCAGGTCATGGCGCTCGCGCTCAGCGCCATGCTGGAGGGCTTGTGGCTGCGGCTGATGATGGGGACCGAGGACGTCACCCGTGAGAGCGCGCTGCAGGCGGCAAACGAATTCCTGTCGGCCGCCTTTCCGAAACACTACCGGCCGGGCAGCGGACGTTGACAACAACCGGCAGATCCAAGCCGGAGCGAACAATCAAAAACAAAGAGGATGGAACAGCATGAAAAGAATAACCCGACGCCTGACACTGACATTGGCGCTGACGGCGACGCTGGCTGGTTCGGCCGCGGCGATTGCGGTCGCCGCCGACAAGGACCTGATCGTGTTCGACTGGTCGGGCTATGAGGACCCGAGCTTTCACCCCAAATATGTCGAGAAGAACGGCGACTCGCCGACCTTCGCCTTCTTCGGCGACGAGGACGAAGCCTTCGAGAAAGTGCGCTCCGGTTTCAAGGCCGATCTTGGCCATCCCTGCTCGCAGAGCGTGACAAAGTGGCGCGAGGCGGGGCTGCTGCAGCCGCTCGACACCTCGAGGATCACCGGCTGGAAGGATCTCAATCCCGGCATCATGGCGATGAAGGATCTGGCCACCACTTCGGACGGCAAGGCCTGGTTCATGCCGTGGGACTGGGGCAACACCCAGCTCACCTACAACTCCGACAAGATCGACGCGAAGGATGTGCAGTCGCTGAAGGCCTTCGCCGACCCCAAGTTCAAGGGGCGGGTCTCAATCGGCGACAATGTCGACGACGCCTATGCGCTGGCCAGCCTTGCCATCGGGCTCAAGGACTGGACCAAGATGACGGACAACCAGTTCAAGCAGGCTTCCGACTTCCTGCGTCAGGTGCACAAAAATGTCCGCTCCTACTGGACCGATACCACCGACGTCGTGCAGTTGCTGAGCGGCGGCGAGGTCGATCTCGCCTGGGCATGGAACGATGCCACAGTACAATCCGTCGCTGCCGGTGTGCCGATCAAGTCCAAGAAGGATACGGACGAAGGCATCTCGACCTGGGTCTGCGGCTACGTGCTGTTCAAGGACGCACCCGGCAATGTCGACAAGGCCTATGACTACCTCAACGCGATCAACGATCCCGAGACCGCCAAGGTGCTGGTCAAGGACTGGGGTTATGGCCAGGCCAACGCCAAGGGCATGGCCGGCGTCGACCCGGCGATCCTGAAAGAAAAGGGCTATGACGACGTGCAGAAATTCGTCGACAAGACCCTGTTCCAATCGCCCGTGCCGTCGTCGCTCAAGCTCAAGATGATCGCCGAATTCGAGAAGATCAAGGCAGGCTACTAAAGCTCTGTCCGGCCTCCTCTGTCTGCCTGTCAGTGCGCCGGGCAGACGGTCTCGCCAAGGCCGCTGAAATTCCGTAACGTCGCCCGGCCGCTTTTCGCGATGAGGAGTTTCGCGCCATGAATTCCATGCTTCGCCGCCTCGCCCTTGCCGCTGCTCTTACAGTCGGCGCCGGCGCCGTGCTTGCTCATGCCGAAGGCGGCGGCGACCTCGTCGTGTTCGACTGGTCAGGCTATGAAGATCCGTTGCTGCACCCCGACTACACCGCCAAATACGGCGCCGAGCCTACCTTTGCTTTCTTCGGCGACGAGGAGGAAGCGTTCCAGAAGATGCGCGCCGGCTTCAAGGCCGACATCGCCCACCCCTGCTCGCAAAGCGTGACCAAGTGGCGCGAGGCCGGCATTCTGCAACCGCTCGACACCTCGCGGATCGCCGGCTGGAAGGATCTCAATCCCGGCATCATGGCGATGAAGGATCTCGCCGTCACCGCCGACGGCAAGGCCTGGTTCATGCCGTTCGACTGGGGCAACACTTCGCTGCTCTACCGCACCGACAAGGTCACGGCGGAGGAAGCGCAGTCGCTGAAGATTTTCGCCGATCCCAAATTCAAGGGCCGCGTCACCATCGGCGACAATGTCGATGACGCCTATGCGCTGGCCAGCCTGGTCATCGGCCTCAAGGACTGGACCAAGATGACCGACGCGCAGTTCCAGGAGGCGTCCGCCTTCCTGCGTGACGTCCACAAGAACATCCGCTTTTACTGGACCGACGACACCGACCTCAACCAGGCCTTTACCGGCAATGAGGTCGACCTCGTCTGGGGCTGGAATGAGACCTTCGTGACGCTCAAGGGCCAAGGCATGCCGATCGCCATGAACCGCGACACCAGGGAAGGCATATCCACCTGGGTGTGCGGCTATGTGCTGATGAAGGATGCGCCGGGCAAGCTCGATCAGGCCTATGATTTCCTCAGTGCGGTCAACGCGCATGCCGTGTCCGATTACTTGGTCAAGACCTTCGGCTACGGCCACGGCAACAGTGCCGGGATGGCCGCGATCGACCATCAGGTGCTGAGCGACCGTGGCTTCGACAATCTCGACAAGTTCTTGGACAAGACGCTGTTCCAGCAGCCGGTGCCGCCTGAGCTCAAGCAGCGCATGGTCACGGAATTCGAGAAGATCAAGGCCGGCTATTGAGCGACAGGACTGAAAGAACCGATGTCGTCATCGTCGGCGCCGGTTTCACCGGCCTGTCGGCTGCGCTTGAGCTGAGAAAGGCCGGCATCAATGTCGTGCTGCTCGAAGCACGCGACCGCGTCGGCGGCAGGGTCGAGGCTATTCGCAACGGGCTTGGCGAGCGCATCGACAGCGGCGGCCAGTTTTTCTGCGAAGACATGCCGGAGGTGACGGCGCTGGCCGCGTCCCGTGGCAAGGCCTTCGTCGAAACCTATGTGAATGGCGATTTCATCACCCATCCATCGCTGTCGGTCGAAGAGGCCGAACGGACCTATCATGGCGCGATGGCAATCCGCGAGCGGATGAATGCGATCGAGCCGGACGATCCCTCGATCGCCGGCATGAGCGCTGCCGCCTGGCTCGAACGCCAGCATGATCCCACTGACGCCAAGACGGCTTTCCGCTCGATGATCGAAGGCCTGTGGTGCCTGGCGATGGACAAGGTGCCGCTGTGGTACCTCATCGACAATGACCGCCGCATCACCAACGAGGTGCCTGAGCTGCAATATTCGCTGCTCGAAACCATGCAGTCGCTGGCCGAGGATATGGCCGGAGATCTCGGCGACAGGGTTTGGCTGAACGAGCCGGTTACGCGCATCGAGCACGGCCCGCAAGGGGTTCGTGCCGTCTCGGCAGGCAGCTCCATCGAAGCGCGAAAAGTGCTGGTCGCGCTGCCGCCGGCGACGGCCGCGAAGCTGGATTTCGCGCCCGCTCTGCCGCCGGCTCTCGCAAAGGCGCTCGGCGTCTGGGAAAGCGGTGCGGTGATCAAGATCCTGGTGCGCTATCCCACGCCGTTCTGGCGCGAGCGCGACCTGTGCGGCATGGTGATGTGGCGCGACCTGCCGGGCCTGTTCGCCTGTGACGCCAGCAAGGATGCGCAACATGCCGCGCTGGTCGTCTTCGTCGGCGGACCACTGGCGTTGCGTTGGCGTCCGCTCGCGGACGCGGCGCTGCGTGCGGAGGTCACGGCAAGGCTCCTTGATGCCCTTGGCCCGGAGGCGGCCGATATTATCGATTTCAGCCAGCGCGACTGGATCGATGACCGCTGGAGCGGCGGCGCCTACAGCGACCTTATTGTCGATGTGACGGCAAGGGATGCCGAGCGCACGATCCGTGCCGGCGCAGATCCTGTTCATTTCGCATCGTCGGAACTGTCGCCGTCATTCCCGGGCTATGTCGAAGGCGCCATCGTGATGGGGCGGATCGCAGCCAAACAGATCGCGACGGAACTTAAAATTCTTAGTGGAGCATGATCTTATTCCGAAAACCGGTTTCCACTTTTCGGGATCATGCTCAGTCCGCCATCGCCACCAAGGCCTCCGGATCGTAGCCGAGGCGGATCGAAGTGCCGACGGGGATATCGTCGGCGCCGAAGTCGTTGGTCTCGGTGACCGACAGTGGCTTTTCCAATCCGGGTATCTCGACGATGAGATGGGTGATCTCGCCAAAATAGTGGCGTTCGACCACCTTGCCGGCCACTTCGAATTTCGCCGTCGCGTTGTCCCACAGCACGCGCAATCGCTCCGGCCTGATGCCCAGCGTGGCGCCGCCGCCATTGCGCACGAAGGCCTTCGGCTTGTCGGTCCTGACCCGGCCGAAGCCCAGCGTGTCGACGACCAGCGAGGCGGCATTCTCCTCTATGATCTGCGCTTTTACGAAATTCATGCCGCCGAGGAAATCGGCGACCTGGCGGTTGACCGGCCGCTGGTAGATTTCCTTGGGCGAGGCGACCTGGGCGATCTTGCCGCCGAACATTACGGCGATGCGGTCGGACATAGCGAGCGCCTCATACTGGTCATGGGTGACCAGCACGAAGGTGATGCCGACCGCCTGCTGCAGGCGGCGCAGTTCGACCTGCATCTGCTCGCGCAATTTCTTGTCGAGAGCCGACAGCGGCTCGTCGAGCAGCAGCACCTTGGGCCGCATCACCAAGGCGCGGGCGAGCGCCACGCGCTGGCGCTGGCCGCCGGAAAGCTCGGTGGCGAGGCGTTTGCCGAGGCCGGTGAGCGACACCTGCGCCAGCCCTTCCTCGACGCGGCGCTTTTCTTCCGTTCCTCCCAGCCTGAGCCGTTTCAGCCCATAGGCGACATTCTGCTCGACATTGAGATGCGGGAAGATGGCATAACTCTGGAATACCATGTTGGTCGGCCGGCGGTTGGCCGGGATGCCTTCCATCGACTGGCCGCCGACCGAGATCGAGCCGCTGGTCGGGTTGTCGAAACCGGCAATCATGCGCAGCAGCGTGGTCTTGCCGCAGCCGGAAGGGCCGAGCAGCGAAAAGAACTCGCCCTCCTTGATGGTCAGCGAGGCGTCGTCGAGCGCCTTGAACGCCCCATAGCTGCGGGTAACGGTGCGGATTTCGATCATTGCTCGGTCGGTTTGGGGTCGATCAGATTGGGCCCGCTCGGACTTATCTTGCTTGGATGGCTCATCCTGAGGCCGTTCGGCCCGGGACTGCTCAGGCATAGAGGCCTCCCTCGCTCTGGGTGCGTCTGGCCGCATGGCGGCGCAGGATCTCGGCAACGGTCATCAAAACGAAAGAGGCAACCAGCAGCAGCGTGCCCAGCGCCAACACACCCGGCAGCTTGGCGGCAAAGCGCAACTGGCCCCAGATATAGATCGGCAGCGTCGTCTCGGTGCCGGTCAGGAAGAAAGCGATGACGAACTCGTCGAGCGAGATGGTGAAGCAGACCAGGAGGCTGGAAATGATCGCCGGCGCCACCATCGGCAGCGTCACCCGCCGGAAGGTGCCGAAGGCACTCTCGCCGAGATCGGCGGAGGCTTCTTCGAGGCTGCGGTCGAAGCCCTCGAAACCGGCGGTCAGCACCGTCATCGAATAGGGAATGCAGATCAGGACATGGCCGAGTACGACGGTGAACAGCGAAAGGCTTAAGCCCAGTTGCAGCATGACCAGCAGCATGGAGATGGCGAGGATGATTTCCGGCAGCACCAGCGGCGCCATGATCAGGCCATTGATAGTGCGGCGGCCGGGATAGCGGTAGCGGGTGATCGAGCGGGCGGCGAGGATGCCGAGCAGCGTCGCCAGCACCGATGCCGAGATACCGACGATCAGGCTGTTCCAGGCGGCGTCAAGCAGCGCCGGCGTCTTCGGCAGGTCTTGGTACCATTTCAGCGTATAGCCGGTGAGAGGAAATTTTGGCGTCGGCGCGGTGTTGATCGAGAAGATCGGCAGGAAGATCACCGGCAGATAGAGAAAGACGACGTAGAGGAAGGCGTAGGCGGACAGCCAGCCGCCGGGAAAAAGGCGCCGCCTCGCCGTCATCGCGCCAGCCTCTGCAGCGCGCGGATGATGAGCACGGTGGCGCCCGCCATCAGCGTCACGACCAGCATGGTGGTCACGGACAATGCCGCGCCGAGTGGCCAGTTGGAGGCCTTATGGAACTGCGACTCGATGGCATTGGCGATCATCACGCCATCCTTGCCGCCGACCAGCCTTGGGGTGACGTAGTCGCCGACGGTGGGGATCATGACGATGAGAGCGGCCGAGATGACGCCCGGCGCCGACAGCGGCAGCGTCACGCGCAGGAAGGAGCGCAGCGGGCCGTCGCCAAGATCGGTGGCAGCCTCGACCAAGGTGCGGTCGACCTTCTCGAGCGAAACGAAGATCGGCAGGATGGCGAAGGCCGCCCAAGCGTGTGTGAGCGTGATGATGACGGCGCTGGAATTGTAGAGTAGCGCGGTCGATGGTTCGTCGATGATGCCGAGGCCCATCAGGCCGGAATTCAGCACGCCATTATAGCCGAGGATGACTTTCCATGACATCACGCGCAGGAGATAGCTGGTCCAGAACGGGATGGTAATCAGGAACAGCCACAGGCTCTTGTGGCGACCGCCATGGAACGAGATGAAATAGGCGATCGGATAGGCGAGGATGACGGTGAAAAAGCTCACCGTCAGGGAAATGTAGAGCGAGCGCCACAGAAGATCGCGGTAGATCGGCTCGGTCAGCGCGATGCGATAGTTCTCCAGCGTGAATGTATGGTCGATGGTGAGGTAGTTCTGCGTCCAGAAGGAGTGGGCGAAGACCACCAGGATCGGCACCAGCAGCAGGATCAAAGCGTAGACCAAGGTCGGGCTGATCAGGGCAAGGCCCTGGACGGATTCGGACTGCAGAAGGGCGTTTCGCCTTGCTCGCGTCATGCGTCGCGTGGGCACCCCTTCGGCAGCTACCGTCATTGCAGCGACCCGGGCGTGATCTCGGTTGCTGGCTCGAACTGTTCCGCCATGATGCTCCCATTGACCGGGCCGGCTGCCTGTTCCCAATTTTTGCGGAGCGCGCTTTGCTGGTTGCGCTCCAAGCTTGCCGGCTTTCTTTCATCATGAGCGCATCCGTGCATTGAAATCAAGCGCTATTTCTGTAATATTGATTGAACGGACATTCAAAACGAAGTGAAGAAAGCCGGCTTTCCTGCCCTTGGCGCTTCGCTTTCTGTCCGGTGAAATTACGCTCAGACGATGCGAGGCAATGATGGCGGCTGCAAGAGACCTAAGAGCGATGGAAATGGCTGACGGTGGCGATGCGGTCGAGCTGGCCAAGCGCCATCTCATCCAGCCCTGGCCTTATGCCGGCTCGGTCGGCAATGAAGCGCGTGCGCTGATTGGCGAGGGCGATGGCATCTACATCACCGATGTAACAGGCAAGCGACTGATCGACGGGCCGGCCGGCATGTGGTGCATCAATGTCGGCCACCGCCGCGAGGAGCTGGCCAGGGTGATGTACGACCAGGCGATGATGCTGTCCTACAACACGCCCTGGTATACGATGAATGCGCCGTCGGCCGAGCTCGCCAAGCGCCTCGCCGATCATGCGCCGGGCGATCTCAGCCATACCTTCTTCACCACCGGCGGATCGTCGGCTGTCGAGACGGCGCTGCGCTTCATGCAGTTCTACAACAATGTGCGCGGGCGGCCGGAAAAGAAGCTGATCCTCAGCCGCGGCGGCGCCTATCACGGCTCGACCTATCTGTCGGCCTCGCTCAACGGCCGGCCGCGCGACCGCGACTGGATGGACGGCGCCGACGATCTGGTCGTCAAACTGTCCTCGCCAGACCCGTTCCGGCGGCCGAAAGGCATTGACATCGCCGCCTTCTGCGATTTCCTGGTCGATCAGTTTCGCGATACGGTCGCCCGCGTCGGCGCAGAGAAGATCGGTGCTTTCGTCGGCGAACCGGTGCAGGCATCCGGCGGCGTCGTCGTGCCGCCGGATGGCTATCTCAAGCGCATTCGCGAAATCTGCAGGGACAACGATATCCTCTATATCTCCGATGAGGTGGTGACCGGCTTCGGGCGGCTCGGCCATGTCTTTGCCTCCGGCGATGGCTTCGGCATCGACCCCGACATGATCACCTTCGCCAAGGGCGTCACATCAGGCTATTTCCCGCTTGGCGGCGTCATCATCTCGGAGCGGCTGCTTCAGGAAATGCGCCGTTCCAACCATCCCGATGCGATGTTCGGCCATGGCCTGACCTATACCAGTCATCCCATCGGCTGCGCGGTGGCGCTGAAGAACCTCGATATCCTGGAAGACAGCGTGCTGGCCCACACGCGCGATGTCGCGCCCTATTTCCAGGCGCAGTTGAAGACGCTGGAGGAGCTGCCGCTGGTTGGCGAAGTCCGCGGCGTGGGCCTGATGGGCTGCGTCGAGTGCGTAGCCGACCGCGAAAGCAAGGATCCGCTGCAGCTCGACAAGGATGTCGGCAAGCGCATCGACGCGCATTGCCACGAACTCGGCCTCCTGGTCCGGCCGCTGATCAACATGTGCGTGATGTCGCCGCCGCTGATCATCACGCGAGAGCAGATCGACGACATGGTGGCGATCCTGCGTGAGGGGATCTCGCGGACCATGGATGATCTGCGCAAAGAGGGCGTGTGGCAGGGGTGATAGCATTCCTCGCCCCGTTCTACGGGGAGAGGATTCCGGCAGGCGGGCGGCCGGCTTGCGAGATTTTGGCGCAGGCGCTTGCCAAGGTTAGGATTCCGCAACCAATAGCGAGATGATGGCGCTGCCCATCATCCACCCTTTGGGCACCTTCTCCCCGTGAAACGGGGAGAAGGGAAAAGGCCCTACACCTGCGAGCGCATCGCCTCATTGAGGTTCCACATGTCCTTCTCCTCCGGCGCGGTCTCCAGGCCCAGCACCGGGATCTGCTTGCGCAGATGGTCGTGGTGGGTGCGCACACCGTATTCGAGGTCGGAGAGATAAAAACCCTCGAAGGCCTCCGAGATCATGGACTCGTTCGACCACACGGAAAGCTGCACGTCCTCGTTCATGGTGTCCCGGTCGATGCGGTAGGCGAGATAGCGGGCGGCCGCCTGTTCCCGGGTCTCGTCGGGGTAGCGGTAGATGGCACCGCGCAGCAGCGTCTCGCCGGTCGACAGCGGGAACTCCTGATAGAACTGCACCGATTCCGGCATGATCGACAGCGCGTTGTTGGGGAAGATGCCGTAATAGATCCAGGCCCTGCGCAGATGCTCCGGCAGGTGTGAGGCATCGGGCGTGAGCTTGATGTATTCGCGCACGCTCCAGCGCCGGCCGGCATGCGGATTGTAGGTGGCAAACGAGCGCGACACGCCGTTGATGAACGGCTCGTCGAAATAGGTCGAGCCGTAGAGATCCTGCAGCGCCGGATGCGCCATGGCGACGTGGTAGCCTTCATTGTCGACGTCGCGCACCGACTTCCAGTTGACCGGCGTTTTCTGTGTCCAGATGCCCCAGGACGGCACCATCTCGGCTACATTGTAGTGGGCCATCTCGGCCTCGATCGGCTTCAACAGTTCGGCCACCGAAGGCTGCGGGCCCCCCTTGCGAAAGCGGACAAAGATGAAGCCCATCCATATCTCAAGGTCGAGCGGCATCAGGCCGAATTCGGTCTTGTCGAGCTCGGGGAAGGAGCGCGGCCGGGCGGCGCCGCGCAACGTGCCGTCGAGATTGTAGACCCAGCCATGGAACGGGCAGACCAGCGCGTTCTTGCAGGTGCCCTGGCTGTCGGCGACGACGCGGCTGCCGCGATGCCGGCACATGTTGTTGAAGGCGCGCACGACGCCGTCCTTGCCGCGCACGATGAGCGCCCGCTCGCCGACCACGTCCATAGTCAGATAGTCGCCGGCATTCGGCACGTCGCAGACATGGCCGGCGATCTGCCAATGGTTGCGGAAGACGTATTCCTTCTCAAGTTCGAGAAGCGCGTCGGAGTGATAACTCCAGCCCGGCAGACCCCGCCGGTCCCAATCATTGGGGATCGCCACGTCACGGAGATGCGGGTTCATAAAAAAGCTCTTCTTTTATTGAATACTCATTCAATAAAACCATATTTTGCGTTGAAATGCAATGGCTTGTAGAAATCTCAACTTTTCAAGTCGGCACAACAGGGCCGGCTGAAAGCCGGAAAATCCCGGAATATCCGGGCGTTAACCGGGGTCGTGAAATAGCTGTCCGGCATGCGGATTTGGCCGTGCCGAGCTTGCAAACACGGCCCGCTCCGAGACGAAAAATACCTGGCGTCCGCAAATTCGATCCGCAGTGTGAGCTTGTTCATAGTGCGGCCGACAGGAAGCGGGCTTGGTGCGTTCGCGGCCCGCCTGTCGTCAACATTTGATTGCGCGCATGAAACAGCTTCGCAAATGCATCTTGCCGTCGGCACATGACCGGATCTGTCCGGATATGCCCGAATTTCTTGTTTCAAACCTGTTACGCGGGCAAGCCAAGCGCATCATTCGCCCGTTACCAGGCGCGCTTAGGTTCGTTTCATAAGAAAACGAAGGGGAGCAGCAATGCATACGAAAATCGAGATCACCAGCAACGAACGGCGCGCCAAACCGGCACTGCGTCAGCGCGCCAGCGACCATCCGGTTGCGATGTTCTCCATGCTGGGCGCCTGCGCTCTGGCCGTCATGTTCCTGACACCGGCTTCCGGTCCGGCCTTCGCTTCGCTCAACCCGCCGGCCAATGTCGTCCAGGGCGCGCTGACCACCATCAAGACCGCCCGGCTGCCGGAGCCGGAAATCGATTTTGCCTGCCAGGGCCAGGCCTGGGGCGCCGAGAGCGCGGAGTGCCTGCGCGTCATCGCCGCCCAGTCCGGCGTGCACAAGGCGCGTGCCGTCCGCATGATCGCCAACGCAGCGCCGCTGACCACGACACCCAACGTTTTCTGAACCTCCCGAGCGCTTCCTCCCGCGCTCGTTCTTGGCTCCCGCCGCTTCCCTCGGTCGGGAGCCTCTTTTTTAGGGTCTATCGAGATTCGGGTGAGGCCGGCCTGCGCATGGAGGTTCCCTGCGCTTCCGGTGCTCGCGTACTTCAAGTACGCTCCGCTCCGGTTCTCGGGAACCACCATTCTCGACTCGGCCTGACCCGAATCTCGATAGACCCTACGTGGGTGCTTCGAAAACTTAGCCGGCGGCGGCGACCTGGTCGGCTATTGCCGAGAGTACGCCGCGGACGTCCAGCGTCGAGAACGGCTTTTCCAGGATTTGCGGGCGCTGCGGCGCCGGCAAGGCTTCGATCTCGGCCTTGGCGCCGATCAGGTCGCCGGTGACCAGCACGAAGCGTTTGGCCAGCGCCAGGTTGTCGGCGAGCAATTCGCGGTAGATGGCAATGCCGCTGGTGCCGGGCATGCGCAAGTCGGAAAAGACGATGTCTGGCGGCATGTGGCCGGTCAAGGTCGCCGCCGCCGACGTCCAGGCCGGCACAACCCGCGACTTGATACCCATCAGTTCCAGGATGTCGGAGAGGGAGCCGGCGACGTCGGGTTCGTCGTCGATGATCAGCGCATAGCGCAAGCCGCTGGAACGAGCCGGGCTGTCGCCGGCTGCTGCCGCGCCGCCGGTGATTACCGGCAGCTGGACGACGAAGCGCGCGCCGCGCGGCAGCACCTCCTCGAACCAGATATTGCCGTTGTGGCGCTCGACGATCGATTTCGAGATCGACAGGCCGATGCCGGTGCCGACGCCGACCGGCTTGGTGGTGAAATAGGATTCGAAGATGCGGCTGCGGATCGCCTCGGGAATGCCCGGTCCGTTGTCCTCGACCGAAAACCCGGGGTTGCCGCGATCGCTGCGGAATGTCCGCACCTTGATCAGGCGGTCGCCGCCGATACCGGCCAGAGCGTGTTGGCTGTTGATCAGGAAATTGGCGGCCACCTGCGTGACGTGGTCGGCATCGGCCATCGCCAGCAGCGGGCCGGGCGCGAAATCGGTGTCGATGATGATGCCGCTCGAGCGTGCGCCATAGGCGGTCACTTCGAGTGCCGCGCGGATCACCTGGTTGAGATCGGTCTCGGCCTGCGCCGCCGGATGCAGGCGCACCATCGACAGGAAGCTTTTGACGATGCGGCCGCAGCGCTCGGCAGCGGCGCGCACTTTCTCGGCGCGAACCTTGGTCTGCGGGTCGGTGGCGAATTCATGCAGCAGCGTCGACTGAGCAACGACCACGGCGAGCGGATTGTTGAGCTCGTGCGAAACACCGGCCAGCAGCGAACCCATCGCCGCCATCTTCTCGTTCTGGTGCAGTTTTTCGCGCTGGCGGTTGATCTCTTCTTCGGCGCGCAGCTTATCGCGCAGATCGCGGATCGAACCGAAGATGAGCTGACGGTCGGCCACCCGCATCTCGGTCGCCGTCAATTCGATGGGAAACACCTCGCCGGCCGCATTCTGTGTCACGGTCTCAAGCCGCTGGCCAACCATCGGCGCGCCGCGGCCAGACATGTATTCGGCGCCCGAGACATAGCCCTTGCGGTAATATTCCGGCACCACGGTATCGAGCAGGTCCTTGCCGAGGATGTCGCTGCGCTGATAGCCGAACATCTTTTCGGCGGCCGGATTGAATTCGATGATCGAGCCGGTCTCGTCGATGACGATGATGGCGTCGAGCGACGCCTGCAGCATGGTGCGGCGGATGACTTCGCTGGCATGGGCGTCGGACGGCGAGTGCTCGATGGCGTCGCCGATGGCGAGCGCGATGATGTGCATCGTCGCCTCTTCCTCTTCGGTCCATTCGCGCTCGTTTAGGCAGTCATTGACCGCGAACGTGCCCCACAGATGACCGTGCGCGAACACCGATACCGACAGGAACGACTTGATGTGCTGCTTTTCGAAATCGGCCCTGAGGAACCCGTCGAGATCGCGCGTATGGCCGGCGAAGATCTTGCCTTGCCGCTCGTCCTCTCCAATCCGCTCCAGCAGCGGATCGGTATCGACGATCGACTGCATGATCACCGTCGGCGAAGCCAGTTCGCCGCCGAAGCGAGGATCGATCCAGTAGGCGGCGACCGATTGGGCGAAGCCCTGGCCGGGCAATTCGCGCAGCCTGAACAGGATGCCGCGCTGGCAATTCATGGCGCTGCAGAGCGTTTCGAGGATGGTTTCCATCTCGCGCTGCCAGTCGCCGGCATCGCGCAACCGGCGGACGACGCGCACAGCCGCCATCGCGGCGCTCTGGCGAGCGCCTTGCGGGTCCATACGTGGTGCTGGTTCAGCGGTCATGTCAGCCATCAGTAAAGGGCCGTCGAATTAGGCAGCTATGGAGCATTTCACGAAAAAGGTGAAACGCTCCATGTTTCAATGCAATCCCGAACGGAAAATCGCTACGCACTGTTCCTGGAATTGCTAGAGCGTTTCACCGTTTCACGGAAACGGAGAAGCCTCTATCTCTTTGTTTTTACGCAATTCCGGGCGGAAAACCGCGTACACTTTTCCTGTAATTGCTCTAGTGCCCGTCACCGGTCGGCAGCGAGAAGATATAGCCTTCGCCGCGCACTGTGCGCAAAAATTTCGGATTGGCCGGATCGGTTTCGATCTTCTTGCGCAGCCGCATGATGCGAATGTCGACGGCGCGCGACGATTCAGGATCCTCAACAAAACCAATCGCCTCGGAGATCGCCGATCGCGTCAACAGCCGGTTGGCGCGGGTCAGGAAAACCTCCAGCACATCGAACTCGCTCTTGGCCATGTCGATGACGGCGCCGTTGGCGCCAGTGACAAGCCTGCCGTCGAGGTCGGCCTGGAACGGGCCGAAGGTCAGGCGGCGGCCGCCATCGGCTTGTGTCTTCGCCGCCTGGGGCGGGCTCGGCTGCGGAACGCGGCGCAGCACGCTGCGCACACGAGCCAGCACCTCACGCAACTCGTAGGGCTTGACGATGTAGTCGTCGGCGCCAAGCTCCAGCCCGACAATGCGGTCGAGTGCGGTGCCGGCAGCCGTGGCATAGATGATGCCGACCGGTATTTTCGAGCGCAGCCAGCGGCCGAGCGACAGTCCGTCCTCGCCCGGCATGGCGATGTCGAGAATGGCCAAATGAAACGATTCCGTCTCCAGCAAGGCGCGCGCCTCGGCCGCGCTTCCGGCCTGGGTCACATCGTAGCCGTTGGCGCCGAGATACTCGGCGACCGCGTCCCGGAGATCGGGCTCGTCCTCGACGATGACAATCCGTGCCCGCACTATGGCCTCGCTCCCGCTTTCAGCGGAAAGTAGATTGGGTATAAACATGATGTCCAGCACTCATATCCGGTTGCGGGGGAACGGGAAGAAAAACATGGCTGCACGATCCGTCATCGCGCTGGTTTCCGTCGCCGATGTGGTGGCCGGCGATCTTGCCGATCATCTCGACCGGCGCGGCCATGACGTGCGCGAGGCGCGGCAGCCCTGGGAAGCTGAATCCCTGCTTTCGGCCGGAGGCATCGATATCGTCATCGTCGGCGACAGCCTCAGCCAGGCGGAAGGGCGGGACCTGCTCAGGCGTTATGGCGGCGGCCAGAGCGCGGACGGGAAGGCGGGGCCGGATTTCATCCTGATCTGCCGGCCGGCCGATCTGGTCGACAAGGTGCTGGCGCTCGAGCTTGGCGCCGCAGATGTCGTCGAAAGTCCGCTCAATGTCAGGGAGCTTGCCGCGCGCATCGGCGGCCTGCTGACGCGGCGCGGCAGGTCCGCCCAGGAACTGATCGTGCTGGAAAATGCCACCGTCGATTTGCGGTCGGCCATCGTCATGCACCGTTCGGGTACGGAAGAACAGCTGTCGCCGGGCCAGGTGGCGCTGCTCAGGCTGTTTCTGGCCAGCCCGCGCAAGGTGCTGACGCGCGACGACATCATTGCGGCGGCGCCCGCCGAAAATGCCGATGCCTTCGACCGCTCGATCGATTCGCGCATCGTGCGGCTGCGCCGCAAGCTCGACACCGAAACCATCACAACTATACGCGGCGCAGGCTACCGGTTCGACCCGCCGACGCAGCGCGCCGACTGAGGGTCGGGAGGCTGGATTGTTCCTCGGCTCGCCCAAAAAAGCTGCGCAATCTCGGGCGCCATGCATAGGCGTCAGCGCACCACCAGAAGCGATGGTCCCGACGGCAATTCGCTGGCGACTACGATTTCGCTGGCGGCATGCGCGCGGTCCTTCAGGAGAACCGTGGCGAGACCGGCAAAGCCGAGCAGGCCTTGTGCATAGAGCAGTACCGAAAGCACGGAGGCTGCAGATTTCGTCTTCATCGGTTGTCCCCAAAAATCAGAACCGCGGGTGCTTCAGGATAAACCCGAAGTGCCCGCGTCGCCCACGGAGCCCCCCGTTGCGACGCGGGCCTTCGGTCCTCTCGGCAGCAAGTTGCCGGAGGGGCCGCGCATCCACTTCAACCCGAGGCCGACCCGCCAGAGGGCCCTGAGACGGTTGATGCGCAGACTGGAGACAATCCAGACCAAGGCTATGAACAGCGCGGCATGCAGCGTCGAAATCTCACCCGAATTCATCACCGCCAGTTTCGTCATCGGGGTGCCGGCTACTGTGCCGATGCCGCCGACGACAAATGCGGCGATGCTTATCCTGAAGAGCCAGGACAGGGTGGTCGATTTGATGCTCATTTTCGTTGGCGCCGGCTGTTCTCGTTGGGATGACTGTGCCGCGAGCCTGTAACCAGATCATGCCGCCCAGGCCGCGCTTTGTTGCAAGTCGGTTTCGAGCGAAGCCAATCTTCTTTCATATAAGGACATCAGCACTTTCGTTTGGGGGCGCGGTGCGTGATCGGGAGTGCGCAGCGAAGGCGGAGCACGCTTCCCTTGTCCACCTTGCTTGTTAACCAGAGGAAACAGATTCGAAACACAAACGAGCCTCAGCGAAGTCAGTCTGAAACATGGCGCGGGGATAAGGCGGCCACCGAATTGACGCCGGCAGGACCGGCAAAGAGGAGCCATCATGTACAAAGCCATTTCCGCCAAACTCATCAACGTCACCGCCGCAGCCGGCGGCGCCGCGCTTCTGCTTGGCGCCGCCAACAGCACCGCCCATGCCGCGGCAAACCAGATCGTGGCGCGTGTTTCGCTGTCGCAGCAGACCATGGAAGTGCTGGTCGATGGCCGGCCGACTTTCGCCTGGAAGGTCTCGACCGGCGACAGTGCGCATGTCACGCCGACCGGCTCGTTCAAGCCGACCCGCATGCACGAGATGTGGCATTCGAAGAAATACGACAACGCGCCGATGCCGCATTCGGTCTTCTTCAGCGGCGGCTACGCCGTGCATGCGACCAACGCCATCAAGCGGCTGGGACGGCCGGCGTCGCATGGCTGCGTGCGGCTGCATCCCGACAATGCCGCCGACTTCTACCAGTTGGTCGAAACCTTCGGCCCGACCAACACCAGCATCGTCATCGTCAAGTAGCAGACTGCGTTTGGAGCGATGGTGCAGCGCAGCCGGCCAGGTCATGCCGCACCGCAAGTTCCCGCCTGAAGCTCCATCAGAGCTTCGCGGTAAATCAATCCAGTCAAAAAAGAGGCCGGAAATTTCCGGCCTCTTTTCGTTTGTTCGCTAACGCCGTTCGCAGCTCAGTCCGCGTGCACCGGCATCAGCTTCGGGTCTGGCTTTTCGGCGTGGTGCGGCAGGTCCTTGCTGGCGATGAAGGTGTAGAACATCGGCACCACGAACAGGGTGAACATGGTTCCGACCAGGATGCCGGTGAAGATCACGAGGCCCATCGAATAGCGCGCCGCCGCACCAGCACCACTGGACACGATCAGCGGCACGACGCCGAGCGCCATCGCCGCTGTCGTCATCAGGATCGGCCGCAAGCGCACCTTGGCCGAGGCGACGATCGCATCGCGCCGCCTCATGCCATGCAGCTCGCGCTGCTGGTTGGCGAACTCGACCAGAAGAATGCCATGCTTGGTGATCAGACCTATCAGTGTGATCAGGCCGACCTGCGTGTAGATATTGAGCGTTCCAAGCCCCAGATTGAGCGGCACGATGGCGCCAAAGATCGACAGTGGCACCGCCATCATGATGATCAGCGGGTCGCGGAAGCTTTCGAACTGCGCCGCCAGCACCAGATAGATGACGATTACGGCGGCTGCGAACGCGATAAGGATCGTGTTGCCCTGCTCCTTCTCCTGCCGGGACTGGCCGGAATAATCGATGAAGAAGGTATCGGGCAGGCTCTCCTTGGCAAGGTTCTCCAGGGTCTGCAGCCCGTCGCCCGTGGTGACGCCGGGAAGCGGCAGCGCTGATATCGTCGCCGAGTTCAGCTGGTTGAACTGCTCGATCGCGGCCGGCGCGGCGTTGGTCGAAATCTTCACCACCGCTGAAAGCGGCACCATTTCGCCGGTCACGCTACGCACGAAATATTCGCCGAGCTTCTCGGGATTGTCGCGGAATTCCTTCGGCACCTGCGGGATGATGTCGTAGCTGTTGGAGTCGCGGTCGAACTGAGCCACTTCGGCGCCGCCGACCAGCAGCGTCAGCGTCTGGCCGATGTCGGCGATCGGCAGGTTGAGAGCCGCCGCGCGGTCGCGGTCGATGGTCACCGTCACCTGCGGAGCGTCAAAGGACATCGAGTTTTGCACGACGATGAAGCGGCCGGAGGCCTGCGCCTTGTTCTTAATCTGCTCGGCCGCCTCGTAGACCTCGGCGGAACCACCGGTCGAGCGCACCACCATGGAGATCGGCAGGCCGCCGCCGGAGCCCGGCAGCGTCGGCGGCGCGAAGACGAAGGCCTCGACGCCGGCCACCTTGCCGAGGCGTCCCTGGATATCGGCTTGAAGCTCCTTTGAGTTGCGCTGGCGCTCGGCCCAATCCTTGAAGGCGAAGCCGACAAAGGCGCCGTTGGTGGCGCCGCCAAAGGCAACGGCGGAGAATTGCGCCCTGGTTTCGGGAATGTCCTTCACCAGGCCGAGGATCTGGTTGACGTAGGTCTCGGTGTAGTCCGAGGTCGCGTAGCGCGGTGCCGTCACGATAGACAAGAGGAAGCCCTGGTCCTCTTCCGGCGCCAGTTCGCTCGAGGTCTTGGTGAACATGAAGCCGGTGAGCGCAACCAGCGCCACGACCATCAGCAGCGTCACCGGTCGATTTCTCAAGGAGGCGGTGACCGCCCGCTCATAGACATGCTCGACACGGCTGAAGGTTCCGTCGACGACGCGCTGGAAGCGACTGTGCGATCCCGCCTTGAGCAGACGCGCCGCCATCATCGGCGTGATGGTGACGGCTATGAGGCCGGACAGCACCACCGAACCGGCGAGCGTCACCGCGAACTCGCGGAACAGCGCGCCGGTCAGGCCGCCGGTGAAGGCCAGCGGCGCGAACACGGCGGCGAGCGTGATGGTCATGGCCACGATGGCGGAGAAAATCTCGCGCATGCCGTTGAAGGCCGCCTGCATCGGCGACATGTGGTCCTCTTCCATGTGGCGATGGATGTTCTCCACCACCACGATAGCGTCGTCGACGACAAGGCCGATGGCCAGCACCATGGCCAGCAGCGACAGAAGGTTGATCGAATAGCCGACCGCAAACAAAAGGAAGCAGACGCCGACCAGCGACAGCGGGATGGTCACGATCGGCATCATCACCGAGCGGAATGAGCCGAGGAACAACAGGATGACCACGACGACGATGGCGACGGCTTCGGCGATGGTCTTGAACACTTCATCGATCGAGGCGCTGATCTGTTCGGTGGAATCGTAGACGATTTCGATGGTCATGCCTTTCGGCAGCGTCTCTTGAATCAAAGGCACGATCTTGTGGATCGCCTCCGCCGTTGTCAGCGGGTTGGCGGCCGGCGTCGGGAAGATGGCGAGGAAGGTGCCGGGCTTGCCATTGAAGCTCACCCTCGTGTCGGTGCTCTCGGCGGCAAGCTCGACTCGCGCCACGTCGCGCAAGCGCACCACCTGGCCGTCCGTCGAGCGCAGCGGAAGCTCGGCAAAGGCCTCAGGCGTCTGCAGCGTCGAGCGAACCGTGATCGAGGAGACGACATATTCGTTCTCGGTGTTGCCGGGCGCCGACAGGAAGTTGGAGTTGTTGATCGCCGCCAGCACTTCGGCGGCGGTGACGCCACGCGCAGCAAGCTTGACCGGGTCGATCCAGACCCGCATCGAATATTCCTCGGCGCCGAAGATCTGCACGTCGGCGACACCTTCGACCGTCGACATGCGGGGCCGCACGACGCGCTCGATATATTCGGTGAGCTGCTCCTTGCTCATGTTCGGATTCTGCATCGAGATGTACATCATCGCGAACTCTTGGCCGGTGCCCTTGACGATGACCGGGTCCTTGGATGCATCCGGCAAGGTGCCGCGTACGCCCTGCACCTTCGACAGGACCTCGGTGAGCGCGACATCCGGATTGGAGCCGAGCTTCATCTGGACGACCACAGTGCTCGAAGACGGCCGGCTGGACGAGGTGACGTAGTCGATGTTCTCGGTCGAGGCGACGGCCCGCGCGATCGGGGCGGAGATAAAGCCCTGGATCAGGTCGGCGCTGGCGCCGGGATAGGCGGTGGTGATGGTGATCGCCGTCTCGTCAACCTTGGGATACTGCCGGATCGACAGGTTGAAGATGCCCTGGAAACCCAGGAGCAGGATCATGCAGGCGAGGACGGTGGAGAGGACCGGCCGGCGAATGAAGATGTCGGAAAAGTTCATTGCTGAGCCTGCTGGTTAGCCGACTTGCTGGGGTCAATGGTGTTGTCGACAGCGACGGACATGCCGTTGAAGAGACGGTTCTGACCGGCGGTGACGACCTCGTCACCGGCCTTGATGCCCTCGATGATCTCGACCATGCCGTCGTTGCGGCGGCCGGGCTTCACGAACACCTGCGACAGCACGAGCGCCGGCTTTTCCGGTTCTGCCGCGGGCTTCGCGGGGTCGACAGCCGGCTTGTCCGCGGGCTTCGCCGCGGCGTCTTCGGCAGCCGGTTTCGCGTCTGCCGGCTTTGCATCTGCCGCCGGCTTTGCTGCGTCGGCCCCTGCAGCAGGCTTTTCCTCGGGTTTCGCGGCTGGGGCGCCTTCCGCCGGCTTCGCCGGAACGACGACGAAGACGAAGTCGCCATAGAGGCTCGACGTCAATGCCGTCTGCGGCAAGGACAGAATGTTTTTCTCCTGCGGCAGCTCGACGCGAACCTGGACGAACTGGCCGGGCGTCAGCTTGCCGTCAGGGTTGGCGACCTCGCCGCGGACGGACACCAGGCGGCTTGAAGCGTCGATCTTGGGATCGATGCCGCGAATGGAGCCGGCAAACGGCATGTCGGCGCCGCCGCCGGTGCCGCCGAGGCCGAGCCGCACCGCCTGGCCTATCTTGAGCAGCGGCAGCTGCTGTTCGGGTACCGAGAAATCGACCCGCATGGTGTCCAGATCCTGCAAGGTCACCACTGCGTTGCCGGGCGAGAGATATTGGCCGAGGTCGATCTTGGGGATGCCCACGGTGCCGGCGAACGGCGCCGTCAGCTGCTTCTGATCGAGCACGGCCTGCAGCTTGTTGACCTGCGCGGCGGAGGCCGATGCAGCGGCTTGAGCGGTGTCGAGCGTGGCATCCGTTCCGACGCCGCGCCGCTGCAGCTCCAGCGCGCGTTCGAGCGCCGTCCTGTCGGAGACGGACTGCGCCTTGGCCGCGACCAGATCCGCGCGTTCGACGGCATCGTCGAGCTGCAGCAGGACCGAATCGACCGGCACCTTCTGGTTGGCATGGAAAAGGATGTCCTTGACGATGCCGCTGGTCTCGACGGTAAGGTCGACACCGCGCACGGCGCGTACCGTGCCGATCGCCTCGACGCCCGGCGTCCAGTCGGAAGGCTTGACGACAACCGTCGATACGGTCGTCGCCGGCGGCTTCATGGTGGCGAAATACTGTTTGATAGCGTTGTCGCGGAACAGGTTGAAGCCGACAACGCCGACGCACACCAGAGCGAGCAGAAGCAGAATTGCGGTGATAGAGATGAAGCGCTTCACGAACTGTCCCCTCGGCCGGTGTCCGGCAAAATAGCCGAATAGCGGGACACTTATCGACGCCAGGTCCCGATTACAAATGACGGCGAACTTACTGTACCGTCTGGACGGTCTTGTCAATTCCGCCTAGGCTGGTGCGGGGGAAGGGATCGATGAAGACCCAAAGGGCAAATTCGCGCGACAAGATACTCGCCGCCGCCGCCGATGTCGCACGCGAGGCCGGTCCCGGCAGCCTGTCGCTTGACGCCGTCGCCAGCCGCGCCGGCGTGTCGAAAGGCGGCCTGTTATATAACTTTCCGACCAAGGCCAAACTGATGCAGGGCCTGGTGGAGAATTACCTGCGCGCGTTCGAGCTGGCGCTGGAATCGGGCCGTGTCGCCGGCGCCAGCGGCGAGAGCCTGCTCGCCACCTATATCCGGCTCTCGGCGGATGATTGCGAGGAGCCGAAGCCGACGGCTTCGTGGATATTCTCGGCGATCGCCGAGGATCCGGATTTCCTGACGCCGATAAAAGCCTTCAAGTCGCAGCTGCTGCAGCGGCTGAAGAGCGAGACGCCGGACCTGAAGACGCTGCTGGTCTGCTTTCTGGCCATCGAAGGGCTGCGCAGCATGAACCTCTTCGATTCCGACGTGCTTTCCGCCGACGAACGCTGCTTGCTGGTATCGGCCCTGCTGGAGATTGCGGGATAGCTCAAGGCGTCGGGTCGAAGAAGCGATACGGGCCGGGCGGAAAGGACGGTTGGTGAGCGGCATGGCATAGGCACGCATCACGACATCGGCGATTACAAGCTACAGCCCCCCTGATTCGTTGGATCGATGGTTCAGGAATGACTGCGCGAATGCGCGGCCGACTATGTTGCGCCGCACCATAACACTGCCGTGTCAGCCTTGAGACGGCGCTCGGCGAGGCCGGCAAAGCGCGTTTTAGGGCTGTGATGGCGCCGACATATGGTTATGGCATTGTCATGTTGCGGCGCACAAACTATGTGCCTTTGTAGTCCTCCTAACAGTCGCGAGATCTCCATGGGTTCCCTTTCTTCGAAGAATGCGCTCGTCACCGGATCGACCAGCGGCATTGGCCTGGCCATTGCCCGCGCCCTTGCCGCCGAGGGCGCCAACGTCACGATCAACGGCCTTGGCGAAGCCGCGGCGATCGAACAGGAGCGCGCCGGCATCGAGAAGGATTTCGGCGTCCAGTGCCGCTACTCCGGCGCCAACATGATGGACGGCGCAGCGGTGACCGCCATGGTGCGCGAAGCCGAGCAGGCCTTGGGCAGCCTCGACATTCTGGTCAACAATGCCGGGATACAGCATGTCGCGCCAATCGAGGAGTTTCCCGACGACAAGTGGGAAGCCATCATCCGCATCAATCTGCTTGCCGCCTTTTACGCGATCAAGGCCGTGGTGCCCGGCATGAAGGCGCGCAAATGGGGCCGCATCATCAACACCGCGTCGGCGCATGCACTGGTCGCCTCGCCGTTCAAGTCGGCTTACGTCTCGGCCAAGCACGGCATAGCGGGTCTGACCAAGACGGTAGCGCTGGAAGTCGCGCAGGACGGCATCACCGTCAACGCCATCGCGCCCGGCTATGTCTGGACGCCACTGGTCGAAAAACAGATCCCCGACACGATGAAGGCGCGCGGCATGACCGAGGAACAGGTCAAGCACGACGTGCTGCTGGCAGCGCAGCCGACGAAGCAATTCGTCACCGTCGAGGAGCTCGCCGCGCTGACTCTGTTCCTGTGCTCTGACGCAGCCAGACAGATCACCGGCACCACCTTGCCGATGGATGGCGGCTGGACGGCGCAGTAGGCGCGGTCCCCCCGGCGCCGCTCTTTCCTTGACAAAGGCGAAGGATCAATCCAGCATTGTGGCAAGGGGTTCCTTCGCGACGACCCCGTGAGGCGTCAGCCCAATGATCGCGTCCAAACTCTCACGCTGGAGGTGGACGCCATGCCGTCAACAACCGCAATCACCGTAGCGCAGCTTTCCCGCCTTGTCGGTCTGTCCGACGCGCCTGTTCTTGTCGATGTCCGCATCGACGAAGACTACGACGCCGATCCGCGCCTGCTTCCGGCCTCGTGCCGGCGCGACTTCAAGTCTGTTTCGAACTGGGCGGCCGAATTAACGGGGGCTCATGCTGTCGTCATCTGCCAGAAGGGGCTGAAGCTTTCGCAAGGCGTTGCCGCATGGCTGCGCCATGAGGGCATTGCTGCCGAATCCCTTGAAGGCGGCTTCGAGGCGTGGCAGGCGGCCAAGGGGGTTCTGGTCAAGGCCGACAAGATACCGCCCCGCGACGACAAGGGCCGCACGGTCTGGGTGACGCGTGCCCGCCCCAAGGTCGACCGCATCGCCTGTCCCTGGCTGATCCGCCGCTTCGTCGATCCCTCGGCGGTGTTCCTGTTTGTCGAGCCGTCTGAAGTGCTGGCGGCCGCCGATCGGTTTGGGGCGGTTGCGTTCGACATCGACGACGTGTTCTGGAGCCATCGCGGCGAGCGCTGCACCTTCGACACGATGATCGAAGAGTTCGGGTTGCAGTCCGAAGCGCTCGATCGCCTTGCGCTGATCGTGCGTGCAGCCGATACGGCGCGCCTCGATCTCGTACCGCAGGCGGCCGGGTTTCTCGCTGCATCGCTCGGGCTGTCGCGCATGTTCCGCGACGATCTCGAACAGCTTGATGCCGGCATGCTGCTCTACGATGCGTTCTTCAGATGGTGCCGCGATGCCACTGACGAAACCCACAATTGGCCCAGCGCGGGCAAAGCGCCATGAGCGCCCTCGCCGCGGACGACGATGCACGGGCTACCGAGGCTCCGATCGTCCCGACCTTCCGCCAAGCCGCGAAACTGTGGGCAAGGGTCGGCCTGCTCTCCTTCGGCGGGCCGGCCGGACAGATCGCGCTGATGCACAAGGAATTGGTCGAGGATCGCCGCTGGATCGGCGAGCAGCGGTTCCTGCATGCGCTCAACTACTGCATGCTTCTGCCTGGCCCCGAGGCACAGCAGCTCGCCATCTATATCGGCTGGCTGCTGCACCGGACCGCCGGCGGCCTCGTTGCCGGCATCCTGTTCGTGCTGCCCGGTGCGTTTGTCATGCTGGGCCTCAGCATCTTCTACGTGCTCTACAATGATGCGCCTGTCATCGAGGCGCTGTTTTTCGGCATCAAGGCGGCGGTGCTGGCCGTCGTCGTCGAGGCGGTCCTCCGCATCGGCAAACGGGCGCTCAAGAACCGGGTGATGGTGGCGATCGCGGTGGCCGCGTTCCTTGCCATCTATGTCATCCGGCTGCCGTTTCCGCTGATCATCCTGGTTGCAGGGCTGACCGGCTGGATCGGCAACCGCCTGGCACCGGCGCGTTTTTCCGGAGCCGCACGCGGCAAGGACAATTTGCCCGATGTCAGGGGTGCCGTCGACGTCATGTTCGAACGCGGCGAACTCGCTCACACCAAGCCGACGAAATGGCACGCGCCGCGCACCATCGCGATCTGGCTGCCGATCTGGCTCGGGCCGGTCGTACTGATCCTGGCGCTGACCGGCCCTGCCAGTGTTTGGGCACAGCTTGGCGGCTTCTTCAGCCTGATGGCGGTGGTCACATTCGGCGGCGCCTACGCCGCGCTCTCCTATGTCGCGCAGGCAGCCGTGACGTCGTTCGGCTGGCTGGCGCCGGGTGAAATGGTCGATGGGCTTGGCCTGGCCGAGACGACGCCGGGACCATTGATCCTGGTGCTGCAATTCGTCGGCTTCGTCGCCGCCTACCGGCACGCCGGTGCGATGGGACCGCTTGTCGCCGGATCGCTCGGCGCATTGCTGACGCTCTGGGTGACGTTCGTGCCGTGCTTCTTCTGGATCTTTCTCGGTGCCCCCTACATCGAGGCGCTGCGCGGCAACAAGGCACTGTCGGCGGCGCTGAGTGCGATCACAGCGGCTGTCGTCGGCGTGGTGATGAACCTTGCGCTGTGGTTCGCACTGCATGTCGTCTTCGGCGCGGTGCACCGCGTTGGCCTGGGCACGGAGGTGCCGGTGCTGTCGTCGCTGGACTGGCGTGCCGCGTTGCTGGCGGCAGCCGCCATGGTCGCCATGCTGAAACTGAGGATCGGCATGCTGCCGACATTGGCCGGCTCGGCGCTGGCCGGACTGGCGCTGCTGGCCTTGCCTGCGTAGCGTTCGAAGGCGCGGCCAGCCATTATCACAGCCGGATTTTTGAGGTATGCCGGGGCGGCGCACAACGGTCGCGGGCGCTGGTAGGATCAGCGCCAGCCCCGGAGATACGCTTTACGTCGAACCCGATACCGCCAAGCTGAACCTGCTCGACGCGGAGAGCGGCGCGCTGGTGAACTGATTTGACGAGGTTGGCCGAGCTGTTCAAAGTCGATCCTGGACCGCACAACGGGATATGACATGGTGGATTCCGATCGGATCGACAAGCTGATCGCAGGGGTGCCCCCTGCCTTGGCGCTTCGTGCCGGGCTGGACCTTGGCATCTTCACCCGGGTCGGCGGCGATGCTGCGACTGCCGACAGCCTTGGGGCAGCGCTCAAAGTCGAGCCCGCTCGTCTGTCGCGGCTCCTCTACGCGCTCGCCAGCATCGGTCTCCTCGACGTCGAGGATGGTCAGTTTCGCAACGGAGCCGAAGCGTCGGAGTTTCTCGACGAGTCCAAGCCGACCTATCGCGGCGGCGATCATGTGCTGCTGCGCGAACTCTGGGGAGCCGACCTTTTGACCGCAGAGTCGCTGCGGCAGAACCGGCCGGCCGCGCTGCACGACTTTTCCGAAGCGGGGCCAGAATCCGCAGCGGCCTTCAGCCGCATGCTCGCACCGGGAGGGGTGATTTTCGGCCGAAATCTCGCCCGCGAGCTGGACCTCTCGGCGGTCCGTTCGGTGATCGACATCGGCGGCGGCGCCGGGACCATTCTGGTCGGTCTTCGCGAGCGATGGCCGCATATTGCGGCGACTTTGATGGAACTCCCGACGGTCGCGGCGGTCGCACCAGCGATCCTGTCGGAATACGGTGCCGGCGATGTGGTTGTCGAAGAAGGCGACATAACGGTCGCGCCATCGACCGGCCGGCATGACTTGGCGATCCTGAAGGCCGTCGTCCAGGTCCTGCCGCCGGACCAGGCGCGCAGTTCGATCCTGAACGCGGCGCGTTGCCTCACCCAAGGAGGCGAGATCGCAATTGCGGGGTGGGGTGTCGTCGATGACGACCGTCTCGGCCCGCCTGAGGGTGTGTTTCTCAATCTCACCTTCCTGAACCTTTACCGCGCAGGCGAATCGTACACGGAAGGTCAGTATCGCGGGTGGATGGCCGAAGCTGGGTTCCGGGATATCTCCAGGTCGCAGCTGACCGATGGCACCACGTTGTTTCGTGGGCGCCTCACGGACTGATCGTGGCTGCTGGTGATCCCGACAGGAATCGAACCTGTGACCTACAGATTAGGAATCTGCCGCTCTATCCTACTGAGCTACGGGACCACGCGGCCCGACACATAGCCGCTTCCGATCGTTTCGCCAAGAGGGCTCGCCGAAGGCAATGAAGAGGCCGGCCGAAGGCAATTCGGCCGGCCTTTCGGCGGCATATGTCAGGCTGCGAGCGCCGTTTCGGCCAGTTTTACCCAGTAGCTCATGCCGTGCGGGATGACTTCGTCGTTGAAGTCGTAGGCCGGATGGTGGAGGCCGGCGGTCTCGCCATTGCCGATGAAGATGAAGGCGCCAGGGCGGGCTTCCAGCATGTAGGAGAAGTCTTCGCCGCCCATCACCGGCTGGATGGCGCGGTGGACCTGGGTGTCGCCGGCGACATTTGCCGCGACATCGCCGGCAAAGACCGTTTCTTCCGGATTGTTGAAGGTCACGGGATAGTTGGCGTCATAGTCGACGGTGATCGTCGCGCCGAAGGCGGTGGCTATTCCTTCGCAGATGGTGCGGATGCGCTCTTCCGATTTCTTGGCGATCTCTTTCTTCAGCGTGCGCACCGTGCCGGCGATCTCGGCGGTCTCGGGAATGACGTTATAGGCGTCGCCGGCGTGGAATTTCGTCACCGAAACCACCACCGCCTCGACCGGATCGGTGCTGCGCGAAGCGACCGTCTGCAGGGCGCCGACCAGCTGGCTGGTGATGACGATCGGGTCGATCGTGCCGTGCGGCATCGCCGCATGGCCGCCGCGGCCCTTCACGGTGATGGTGAACTCGGCGGTCGCCGCCATGATCGGACCCGGCCGGATGGCGAACTGGCCGACCGGCAGGCCCGGCATGTTGTGCATGCCAAAGACGCGCGAAATGTCGAAACGCTCCATCATGCCGTCCTTGACCATCTCGTTGCCGCCGCCGCCGCCCTCTTCGGCCGGCTGGAAGATAACCGCGACCGAACCGGCGAAATTGCGCGTTTCGGTCAGATATTTGGCGGCGCCCAAAAGCATCGCCGTATGGCCGTCATGGCCGCAGGCGTGCATTTTGCCAGGCACGGTCGAGGCATAGGGCTTCCCGGTGATCTCGTTGATCGGCAGCGCGTCCATGTCGGCGCGCAAGCCGATGGTCGCGCCTTGCCCCTTGCGGCCATGGATGATGCCGACGACGCCGGTCTTGCCGAGGCCCGTCACCACGTCGTCGCAGCCGAATTCCTTCAGCTTCTCGGTGACGAAGGCGGCGGTCTTGAAGACATCGAAATTCAGTTCTGGCGTTTGGTGCAGATGGCGTCGCCAGCCGGCAACTTCATCCTGCATCTCGGCGGCGCGGTTGAGAATCGGCATAATGGTTCCATCTCGCTGTTGGAGCAGACGATCTGGCCTGCTTGATTGCAATTGTGATTGCCATGCTTGTTGCCATCTTGGCACTTTGCCATCTTGGCGTCACATAGGGCAAATAGCACCCCAGACAATGTGATCCGGAGATTGAGGGCCGGATCAGGTCATGCTGGCCATCGCGTAACGAAATCTTACGGAGCCAGGGGCGACTACGGCAAGAGGCGATTTCGGATTCCATGATGCGGCACAGCCATATCCTCAAATTACTGCTAACGGGCGGCTTGGCGCTACCCATGCTGGCTGGGCCAGCTTTGGCCAATCCGGTGATCCTGTTCGACCTCAACAGCGGCAAGGTTCTGCAGCACCAGGACGCCTTCAAGCGCTGGTATCCCGCTTCGCTGAGCAAGCTGATGACCGCCTATGTCACCTTCCGGGCGATTGCCGCCGGCGAGGTCCAGCTCGATTCACCGATCAAGGTGACCAAGCATTCGGCGGGCGAACCGCCGAGCAAGATGGGCTTCAAGCCGGGCTCGGTGATGCGGCTCGACAATGCGTTGAAGATGATGCTGGTCAAATCGGCCAACGATATCGCCATGGCCATCGGCGAAAACATAGGCGGCTCGCAGGTCGGATTCGCCGTGCGCATGAATGCGGAGGCGGCGCGGCTCGGCATGACCGGAACGCATTTCGTCAATCCGAACGGACTGTTTTCGCCGGAGCAGTATACGACGGCGCGCGATCTTGCCCTGCTGGTGATGGCGATCCGCAAGGAATTCCCGCAATACGCCCCCTGGTTCTCGATCGAAGGCCTTGCCGTCGGCAAGAAGGCGATCTCCAACTACAATCTCTTGATCGGGCGCTATCCCGGCGCCGACGGCATGAAAACCGGGTTCGTCTGTCCCTCGGGCTTCAACATGATCGGCTCGGCGACACGCAATGGCCGCACGCTGGTCGCGGTCGTGCTCGGCGAAAAATCGGCGATCAGCCGTGCCGAGACCGCCGCCAGGCTGCTCGACCAGGGCTTTGCCACGCCCGACCCGAACTGGCTCACGGTCGCGGCCATGCCTTCCTATGGCGATACAATGTCACCCAACGACATGCATGATGAGATCTGCAGGAAGAAGGCGCCGCACGAGCAGTCCGAGGCGGCTCCGCCGGTGGCCGCGAAGGGTGCCGACGTGCCGAAATCGCCCTATCAGGAAAAGCTCGACCACGTGCCGACGCTGGTTGCCGTGGGCCTCGGCGGCGCCACCGGGCCGGCGCCGAAGGCGATGCTCGACCAGGGCGGCCAGGAATACGCCGATGTGCCGCTGCCGAGCTGGCGGCCAGACATTCCGGCGCCAAAGGGCGCCGAACCGGCCGTGGTGGGCCAGGCAACCGCGGTGCAGGGCGAGCAGCTGGTCAAAGCCGCGAACTAGGCGATGGCTGGCTTTCCGATACCCGTCACGGTGGTCACCGGCTTCCTCGGCGCCGGCAAGACGACATTGCTCAACCGGCTGCTCAAAGATCCGGCACTGGTCGACACGGCCGTCATCATCAACGAATTCGGTGAGGTGGCGATCGACCACCTGCTGGTCGAGCAGGCCTCGGACGGCATCATCCAGTTGTCCGACGGCTGTCTGTGCTGCACGGTGCGCGGCGAACTGGTCGATACGCTGGCTGACCTCGTCGACCGGCTGCAGACCGGCCGTATCGCCCGCCTTGCCCGCGTCGTTGTCGAAACCACCGGGCTCGCCGATCCGGCGCCGGTGCTGCAGTCGATCATGGCGCATCCCGCCCTTGTGCAGGCCTTCCGACTTGATGGCGTCATCACGCTGGTCGACGCGGTCAACGGCAATGCGACGCTCGACGGCCATGTCGAGGCGGTCAAGCAGGTGGCGGTCGCCGATCGCATCGTGCTGACCAAGGTCGATCTGGCCAGCGATCCCCGCGACGTCGATGCTTTGCGAACGCGACTCCATCAGCTCAATCCAGGCGCCGTGGTGCTGGACGCCGGCGACGGCCGAACCGGCGTCACGGCGCTGTTCGATTGCGGCCTCTACAATCCGGCGACCAAATCCGCCGATGTCCGGCGCTGGCTCGGCGAAGAAGCCGCCCATGGGCACCACCATCATCATGATCATGACCACGGCGAGCATGAGCACCACCACCGCCACGATTCCCGCGTGCGCTCCTACTCGCTGGTCCATGACGGCCCGGTGCCGTTTTCGGCGATCGAGATGTTCCTCGACCTGCTGCGTTCTGCGCATGGCGACAAGCTTTTGCGGATGAAGGGCGTCATCGAGCTTGCGGAGGACCCGTCGCGGCCGCTTGTCGTCCACGGGGTGCAGAAGATCCTGCATCCGCCGGCGCGGCTGCTGGCCTGGCCGGACGGCCAACGCGGCACCAGGCTGGTGCTGATCACGCTCGATATGCCGGAAGATTATGTGCGCCGGCTGTTTTCCGCCTTCACCAACCGGCCGTCGATCGACACGCCGGATCGCGCGGCGCTGGAGAGCAATCCGCTGGCGATAGCCGGGGGCTGATTGTCAGGCTCGCTATGCGCCGCGTTCGACCAGGAAGCGGTGGCCGCCGCTGACGGCTGATGTTTCAACAAGCTGGTGGCCAGCGTCGGCGCAAAAGGCGGGGATGTCGATGACCGCCAGCGGGTCGGTGGTCTCCAGCCAAAGCCGGCTGCCCGGCTGCATTGCCGCCAGGCGTTTTTTCGCCTTGAGAACGGGCAGGGGGCAGTTCAGGCCCTTGAGGTCATAGATCGCGGTGTGATTTGTTTGTTTGTCTTCATGCATGTCTTTGTCCCAAAACCGCTGCGCACTTTTGGGCGACATGCATCGGCAAGGCGAAAAACCTCAGCCGCCGAACATGCCTAGCAGCTTGTTCTTGATCTTCGACATCCGGCTTTCGTCCGCCGGCGGTTCTGCAGGCGCCGCCTCGACGCTCGCAGTGGCGACCGGCTGCTGGGGGGCCTGCTTGGCTGCTTCCTTTTCGGCCAGCGCTTGGGCCTTTGCGGCTTGCTTTTCAGCCAGTGCCTGGGCCTTGGCGGCTTTCGCAGCCTCGATGGCAGCAACCCGCTGTTCCTCGGCCTTGCGCTTGGCTTCCTTCTCTGCGTCCAGCGCCGCCATCTTGCGGCCGGCGGGCGAATCGATGCGGCCCATGCGCGCCGTCTCGGTCAGCGTGCCGTCGGAATTCAGCGACGGCGGTTCGATCGGCACGCGCTCGCCCCGGGCGCGGCGCTTCGACCATTCGGAAACGATGGCGGCTTCCTTGATGCCGGCAATGGTCGGCTTGGGCGCCGGAACACTGGCCTTGACCGCGCCGGTGAAGGCCGCGTCATAGCTGCTTTGATAGGCGTTGAGTGCGCTCTTCAGCGAATCCGGCTGCGTGGTCGCGGGGCAGGCGCCAGTCGGATCGAATGTCGTGCCCTCAGGCGCCACCTGGTTGAAGACATAGCGCTTGTCGCAGACATCGACCTTCGGCGGCACCTTGGTGATCTCGAAATTGTCGTAACCGACCTTCAGCATCTTCCAGAACTCATAGTTCGGGTCGTTGCGGTAGCGCGCCATGTTGGCGGCGGTCATGCGGAATGGGAACGCCTGGATCTGGAACTCGGTCTGGCCGCCCTGGAAGGCATCGCGACCAAAAGCGTAGATCTGCTCGATCTGCGGGTCCGTCATCGAATAACAGCCCGACGACGAGCAGGCGCCATGCACCATCAGATTGGCGCCGGTGCGGCCATTGGCACGGTCATAGGCGTTGGGATAGCCGATGTTGAAGGACAGGTGATAGTTCGAGCGCGGATTCATCTGCGACGGGCGGACCGTATAGAAACCTTCCGGCGCCTGGCGGTCGCCCTCGGTGTATTTCGGGCCGAGCTTGCCCGACCATTTGCAGATGTCGTAGCTGGCGACCATCTCGTAGCGGCCGGTGGTCTTGGCCTTCCAGATTTCGAGCTTGCCTTCTTCCTTGAAGATGCGAGCCATCACCGACGAGGTGCGGATCATGCCCTTGGCCTTCATGTCGGCCAGGATCTTGTCCGGCAGCGGCTTGCTGGCTTCCGGCGCAAAATTCTTCATCGAGGAATCGTTGCAGCCGGCAACGCCAAGCGCGGCGATCAGAAGTCCAGTGCGGGCAAGCTTGGTAAACATGGATACGGCTATGTCTTTTTCTCGCGGCACGGCCGGATAGCGCCCGGGCCTGCATGCTGAACACTGACGGACCCTAAGCCCGTTAACCTTGAAAATTCCTTACCGCAAGCGTCGGACGGCGCCCCCCACGGCAATTCGCCCGGTGTCACGGATTTTTATTGAGCCGAATGCGGCGGCATTTTTGTGGCGAAATTGCTCCTTGACGCCACATTGCGGTGCGCTGCCGGCCAAAATCAGAGGCTGCGGCCCATCGCCAGATATTTTTCGCGGCGCTGTTCGCGAAAATCGGTGTTGGCGCCGGCAAAATCCTTCATCGTCTTGGCGATGAGGTCGCCGGTGGCGGCGATCACCGTTTCGGGCGCGCGCTGGGCGCCGCCGAGCGGCTCGGCAATGATGGCGTCGATGATCTTCATTTCCAGAAGGTCCTGGGCGGTGATCTTCATGTTGGTCGCCGCATCCTTCGAGCGCGTGGTGTCGCGCCACAGGATCGAGGCAGCGCCTTCCGGCGAGATCACCGAATAGATGGCGTGTTCCAGCATGTAGACGCGGTTGGCGGTGGCGATCGCAATGGCGCCGCCCGAACCGCCTTCGCCGATGACGACCGAAATCGATGGCACTTTGAGGCCGAGGCAGGCCGAGGTTGAGCGGGCGATGGCTTCAGCCTGACCGCGTTCCTCGGCGCCAACGCCGGGATAAGCGCCGGCGGTGTCGACCAGCGTCAGAAGTGGAATCTGGAAACGGTCGGCAAGTTCCATCAGCCGGACGGCCTTGCGGTAGCCTTCAGGACGCACTGAGCCGAAATTGTGCTTGAGCCGGCTCGCCGTGTCGGAGCCCTTTTCCTGGCCGATGACGGCCACCGGTTCGCCGCGGAAGCGAGCGAAGCCGCCGATGATCGCCTGGTCCTCGCCGAAATTGCGGTCGCCGGCGAGCGGCGTGAAATCGCTGAACAGGCCCTTGATGTAGTCGAGGCAATGCGGCCTGTCGGTGTGGCGCGCGACCTGCACCTTCTGCCACGGCGTCAGCGCCTTGTAGATGTCGCGCAGCGCGTCGCGCACGCGCTTCTCGAGCCGGCTGATTTCGTCGCCGACGTCGACCGCCTCGCCATTCTCGGCAAGCTTCTTCAGCTCGAGGATCTTGAGTTCAAGGTCCTGCACCGGCTTTTCGAAATCGAGGTAATTGTACATTCTTGAGCGGACCGATGCGTCGGAAGGCAAACATCGCGCAGATGTAGGCTCCGCGCGGACACGTTGCCCTCACATAGCGATATGAGGCCTAGTCGGCAAGCGGATGATGATCGTTGACCAGCCGCACCAACCGCTCTTCCAGCACATGCGTGTAAATCTGCGTGGTCGAGATATCGGCGTGGCCGAGCAGCTGCTGCACCGCCCTGAGATCGGCGCCGTTCTGCAGGAGATGGCTGGCGAAAGCATGGCGCAGCACATGCGGCGAAATTTTCGCCGCCGATATGCCGGCCCGCGCGGCAAGGCCTTTGAGATCGCGGGCAAAGACCTGCCGGGAGAGAAAGCCGCTGTCGCCGGCGGCCGGGAACAGAAACGGGCTGTCGGCGAAAGCCGGCACCGACGCCCGGGCCGTGAGCCATGCCCGCATCGCCATGCGGGCCTTGGCCGACAGCGGCACCATGCGCTCCTTGTCGCCCTTGCCGCGCACCATGAAGAAGCGGTCGTCGCGCTGGGCGACGGTCACCGGCAGGCCGACAAGTTCGGAGACGCGCAGGCCGGTGGCATAGAGCACCTCGACCAAAGCGTGCAGGCGCAGTGCCGCCACCCGGTCGCCATTGACGCCATCGCCTGTCTCAAGCGCCGCACGGTCGAGCAGCCGACCGGTATCGGCCTCGCTCATCGTCTTGGGCAGCGGCCGGCCCTTTTTCGGACTGTCCAGCGTGCCGGTCGGGTCGTCGCCGCGCAAGCCCTCGGCGTAGAGAAACTTGAAGAACTGGCGGATCGCCGACAGTTTGCGCGCCTGCGACGTCGACGCAAAGCCGCGCGCTGCGATGTCGTCGAGATAGGCGCGGATGTCGGCTGCGGCGGCGGCGGCAAGCCCGCCGGCAATCTGCTGCGAAGCGTCTTCGAGATCCCGGCGGTAGGAAGACAGCGTGTTTTCAGCGGCACCGCGTTCGGCGCTCATCATCTCGAGAAAGGCTTCGATGCGGGCCGCGCTGTTCATGTTCCAGGGGTCAGTTTGGGTCAGTTTTTCTTGGGGTTCAGCTTTTCCGGTGGGATGCGCACGGTGATTTCCGCCTTTTTCGGCTCGACGAACATCGCCAACGCCACCATCGTGCCATAGGCAATGCCGGCAAGAATCATCATCGTCACGACAAAGCGGAACAGCGTCGGCATCAATCTTCGCCCGTCTTCTTGCTCTGCGATTCCAAACCCTGTGCCCTTATGGGACGCTAATTCCTTCAATTCAAGGACGAAGGGCTCTGGGTGCGAAAGGCGCTATGCTTGACGCAAACGGGCTTTTGATGTCGATACGCCGGCAAAGACGGCTTAGAAACAGCATGGTCTCATGAACGCGTTACCAGCAAATCCTCCCGGCGATAGCCATGCCGCGCTGCTCGACAGGCTGGGCAGCCGCTCGATCGTCTTTGTCGGCCTGATGGGCGCCGGCAAGACGGCGATCGGCCGCAAGGTGGCGACGATGCTGTCGCTGCCCTTCGTCGACAGCGACCAGGAGATCGAAACCGTGTCGCGCATGACGGTGCCGGAACTGTTCGAACGCTATGGCGAGACCGAATTCCGGGCATTGGAGCAGCGCGTCATCCTGCGCGTGCTGGAGAGTGGGCCGCAGGTGCTGTCGACCGGCGGCGGCGCGTTCATGAATGCGCAGACGCGGGAAGCGATCGCCGGGCATGGCGTGTCGGTGTGGCTGAAGGCCGAGATCGACCTATTGATGGAACGCGTGTCCAAGAAGCAGAACCGGCCGTTGCTCAAAAGCGCCGATCCGCGCGCCGTGCTCGAGCGACTGATGGGCGAGCGCTACCCGGTCTATGCCACGTCCAACATCACCGTGCCGACACGCGACGACCGCAAGGAGGTCATTGCGACGGAGGTTGTCGACGCGCTGTGCGGGCATTTCGGCATTCCGGCTCCGACTGCGCCAGGCGAGGTGCGGCTGTGAGCGAACCGGTCACTGTCGAGGTCGGCCTTGGCGAGCGTGCCTATGACATCCTGATCGGCCCTGGCCTTTTGGCGCGCGCCGGCGCCGAGATTTCTAGCCGCCTGCCCGGCACGAGGGCGGCGGTGGTCACCGACGACAATGTCGCGGCGGCACATCTCGACGCGCTGAAGGCCGGTCTGGAAACAGGCGGCATCCAGCCTGCCGTCATCACTTTGCCGGCCGGCGAAAAGACCAAGAGCTTTGCCCATCTCGAAGAGGTGGTCGACGGCGTGCTCGCCGCCAAGCTGGAGCGCGGCGATGTCGTCATTGCGCTTGGCGGTGGCGTCATCGGCGACCTGACCGGCTTTGCCGCCGGCATCGTGCGCCGCGGCATGAATTTCGTCCAGATTCCAACCTCGCTGCTGGCGCAGGTCGATTCCTCGGTCGGTGGGAAGACCGGCATCAACAGCCCGCGCGGCAAGAATCTGGTCGGCGTCTTCCATCAGCCGAAGCTGGTGCTGGCCGACACCGAAGTGCTCGACACGCTGCCGATCCGCGAATTTCGCGCCGGCTATGCCGAGCTTGCCAAATACGGGTTGATCGACCGACCGGAGTTTTTCGCCTGGCTGGAAGCGAACTGGGAAAAGGTGTTCGCTGGTGGTGCGGAACGGGCGGAGGCGATTGCCGAGGCCTGCCGCGCCAAGGCCGATGTCGTCGCCCGCGACGAGTTCGAAACCGGCGACCGCGCACTGCTCAATCTTGGCCACACATTCGGCCATGCGCTGGAAGGCGCCACACAGTATGACGGCGCCCGCCTCGTGCATGGCGAAGGCGTCGCCATCGGCATGGCGCTGGCGCACGGCTTTTCCGCAAGGCTCAATCTGGCCAGCCCCGACGACGCGGCGCGGGTCGAGGCGCATCTTCGCGCCGTCGGTCTACCCTGGCGGATGGCCGACATCCCTGGTGAGTTGCCCGATCCCGAGGTGCTGCTTGGCTTCATCACCCAGGACAAGAAAGTGTCGCGCGGCGCGCTGACATTCATCCTGACGCGCGGCGTTGGCCAGGCTTTTATTGCCAAGGATGTACCGGCGTCTGAAGTGCTTTCGTTCCTCAGGGAGAACCACCCGGGCCAGGAAAGCCGGCAATGATGATCAACGAGCCCGGCTGGACCGCCGTCGCCGTCCTTGCCATCCTCATCCTGCTTGTCCTGGCCGTGCGCACGCGCCTGCTTGCCATGTTCGGCTATGAGTTGTCGCGCATCGAGCCGCAGCGCTCGACCCAGGACGAGTTGCGCGGTGCGGTCGACGATTTCCGCCGCGACGGCCAGATGGTGCGAGAGGACCGCGACCGCGTCGGCGGGCTGTTCGATCTCGCCGAGCTCGAAGTCTCCGACATCATGGTTCACCGCACCAATATGCGCTCAGTCAATGCCGACAATGGGCCGGAAGCGGTGGTGCGCGAGATCCTGCAGAGCCCGCACACCCGCATGCCGTTGTGGAAAGGCTCTCTCGACAACATTGTCGGCGTGCTGCACGCCAAGGACCTGCTGCGAGCGCTGAACGAGGTCGGCAACGACTTTTCCCGGATCGACGTGATGAAGATCGCGTCGAAGCCTTGGTTCGTGCCCGACACCACCACGCTGCAGGAACAGCTCAACGCCTTCCTGCGCGCCAAGGCGCATTTCGCTATCGTCGTCGACGAATATGGCGAGGTCGAAGGGCTGGTGACGCTGGAGGACATTATCGAGGAGATCGTTGGCGAGATCGCCGACGAGCACGATGTCGACATTCAGGGCGTGAAGCAGGAGGCGGACGGTTCCGTGGTCGTCGACGGCACCGTGCCGATCCGCGATCTCAACCGGGCGCTCGACTGGAACCTGCCTGACGAGGAAGCGACCACCATTGCCGGGCTGGTCATCCACGAGACGCAGTCGATCCCCGAGGAAAAGCAGGCTTTCACCTTCCACGGCAAGCGCTTCGTGGTGATGAAACGCGACAAGAACCGGATCGCCAGGATCAGGATCAGGCCGGCGGGCGAATCCTAAAGGTACCGAGCAGGCCCGCAACAGAACGCTCTTTGCCGAGTTTATGCCGCGATCTGGCTCGTAGACCGTTCGTGGATTGTCGCACCGGTTTGAGCGTCAACTGCAACCAGGCTGACCTCGTAGCCCCAGAGGCTGCGGACATGGCGGAGCGTCGCGTCACGGCTGGCGCCTTCGAGCACAACACCATCCTTTACCCTGTGTTGCAGTCGCAACTGCCGGTCGCCGAGCAGGTCGACATCAATCACCTGGATGTCCGGCCGATTCGCTCCAAGGTCGTAACTGTGGGCAAGCTGGGCGCGTATCTTGTGATAGCCACGTTCGTTGTGGATCGACGCGACTTCGAAATGCGGTTTGTCGGCTCCATCGCCAAGCACGAAGAACCGCCATTTTCGGATCAAGCTCGGGCTGAGGTACTGTCGGATAAAGGATTCGTCGCGGTGGTTGGCCCAGGCCTCAAGCAGGACCTCGCGCCAGTTGCCATGTCCTGCAATGTCCGGGAACCAGTCGCGGTCCTCCGCCGTCGGCTCGGTCGAAATGCGCTGTATGTCCTGCATCATGTCGAGGCCGAGGGCATAGGGATTGATGCCTGAAAACCGGGAATCGTCAAAGGCCGGCTGGAAGATCACGTTCGAATGGTTGCGCAGGATTTCGAGCATGGCACCTTCGCCGATCCGGCCACGATCGAATAGCATGTTCATGAGCGTATAATGCACGAAGGTGGCGCAGCCTTCATTCATCACTTGAGTCTGTCGCTGCGGGTAGAAATATTGCGCGATGACGCGGACGATCCTGATGATCTCGCGCTGCCAGGGTTCCAGGATCAGGCTGTTCTTCTCGAGGAAATACAGGAGGTTTTCCTCGGGCAGGTTGAGCGATCTCTTGCGCTCCGCCATCCCTTGATCCTCATTGCCGGACTTGTTTTTGTTCTGCGACGGCGGCAGCGTGCGCCACAGATCGTTGTAGGAGCGCTCTTCATATTCGAGGCGCTCGCGAAGCCCTTCGCGCTGTCGCTCCGACGAGAGCTTTGGCGGCCGGTGGTAGCGGAACACCCCTTGTTCCATCAGCGCATGGGCGGAATCGAGAATGGCCTCCACTGCTGCAAGGCCGTGCCGCTCCTCGCACCGGGCGATGTAGCCCTTGGCGAAGTCCAGATAACCCAGGATTGCCCCGGCGTCGGTCCATTGCTGAAACAGATGATTGTTCTTGAAGAAATGATTGTGGCCAAGCGCCGCGTGGGCCGTCACAAGGGCCTGCAACGCCATGGTGTTTTCCTCCATGAGGTAGACGATGCAGGGATTGGAGTTGATGACCAGTTCATAGGCCAGCCCCCGGCCACCCTTACGGTAAAGAAGCTCCTGGTGAAGGAAATGTTTGCCGAACGACCAATGCCGATACATCAGTGGCATGCCGATAGATGAGTAGGCGTCGAGCATCTGCTGGGAGGAGATTATCTCCATCTGGACCGGGTAAGTATCGAGATGCAACTCGTCGACCGCGATCGCCTCGATCTCTTCAAAAGCCCGCGATAATTTCTCGAAATTCCAGTCAGAACCGGAAAACAACAAATTCGTTTCGTTGGCTCGCCTGACCATCTCTCTCTCTCAAGCGCTCTTGATGGCCGCCGGCTGCCTGGCGAAGAGCCGGTGGAAGACCGGGTAAATATCCGCGGGAGCAGCGATGCGGCTCATCTGGAAGTTGGGCCATTTCAGCTCAATCGTACTGTAGGCGCGCCAAAGCGACGTCCCGTTTTCGGTAGCACCGAATATGTGGCTCTCGCGTTCGTCGATGATCTCGACATAGGCGAAATACTGGCACAGGCGCATGAGCTTGCCGTTCATGAGCTCTATGCATCGCTCGGAATCGGTGGTGAAATTGTCCCCGTCAGAGGCCTGCGCGGCGTAAATGTTCCACTCGCTGGCAGGATAGCGCTGGCCGATAATGCGGTGCATTTCGTCGAGCGCGGTGGAGACGATCGTACCGCCGCTCTGCGTGTTGTAGAAGAACGTGTCCTCATCCACTTCGTGCGCCTCATGGGTATGGCGGATGAAGACGATCTCCGTGCGTTCGTAGCGCCGTTTCAAGAACAGGTGCAGCAGCACGAAGAAGCGTTTGGCCAAGTCCTTTTCGCGTTGGCCCATCGATCCGGACACGTCCATAAGGCAGAACATGACGGCATTGGCATTCGGCACCGGCCGGGCGTCGAAGCGGTTGAATCGGATATCGACCGGATCGACAAAGGCAATTCGCCTGCGCCGTCGCTCCAGCCGGTCAAGCTCGTCGCGTAATTCCGCGATGCGCTGGCGCACCGCCGCGCCGGCCGGGGCCGACTCAAGCGTGACGATTTCCCGGAGGATCGCCTCCAGTTCCTGCTGCGTGGGGCGCCTCAGCGCAATGCGTCGGCCTAGGCTGTTGCGCATGGTGCGGCCGGCATTGATGTTGGTCGGGGAACCGGTCGCCGCGAAGCCGGCCCGGCGCGGCTTGAAGGCAAGGATTTCCTTGAGATTGAGCTTAACCAGGTCGGGCAGTTCGAGATCCTCAAAAAAGAGTTCGAGCACCTCCTCGCGTGACAGCACGAAACGAAAATCGTCTTCCGACGCCGTGTTTCCTGGCGACGACGCCGCGCCGCCCCCATGCGGCTTCGGGAGCAGGTCTCCAGGGGAAAAATGCCTGTTGCCCGGAAGGATGTGTCGGCGCCGTCCGCTGGCCCTGTCATCGTTGAAGCTCGGCTCGGCTGTTTTCCTTTCAGGCATGGGCACGGCGTGCTCGGTATCCACGTCGGCGATCCTGCCAGTGCGGATTTGATCGCGAATGCTCCGCTTCAACTCCTCGCGAGCACGCCTGAGGAAGCGCTGTCGATTGCCAAGGCTCTTGTCCTTGGGGTTCAGGCGACGGTCGATGAAGATCGGCATGGAACCATCCGGCTCTGTCAACCCGCCTTGTTCACCCGCATGTACCAGTCCACCAGCCGGCGTACCTGCCGTTCTGTGTAGCCACGCTCGATCATGCGCTGCACGAATTCGTTGTGGCGCTTTTCCGTAACGCTGTCTTGCTTGGAGCCGAAGCTGATCACCGGCAAGAGGTCCTCGACCTGTCCGAACATCCGCTTCTCGATGACCTCGCGCAGTTTTTCATAGCTGGTCCATGACGGGTTGCGGCCGTGGTTTCTTGCGCGAGCGCGCAGAGTGAACTTCACCACCTCGTTACGGAAGTCCTTGGGATTGGCGATGCCTGCCGGTTTCTCGACCTGCGAAAGTTCGTTGTCCAGGATCTCCCGGTTGAGGATCTGGCCGGTGTCGGGGTCCTTGTAGTCCTGGTCCTCAATCCAGGCATCCGCATAGGCGATGTAGCGGTCGAAGAGGTTCTGGCCGTATTCGCTATAGGACTCCAGATAGGCCTTCTGGATTTCGTGGCCGATGAACTCGGCGTAGCGCGCCGCAAGCTCCGACTTGATGAATTCAAGATAGGCCGCTTCCGTTTCCTTCGGGAACTGCTCCCGCTTGATCGCCTCCTCCAGAATGTACATCAGATGCACAGGATCGGCGGCCACCTCCTCATTATCGAAGTTGAATGTCTGCGAAAGGATCTTAAAGGCAAAGCGCGTGCTGACGCCCGTCATGCCTTCATCGACGCCGGCGGCGTCGCGATATTCTTGGACCGACTTTGCCCTGGGATCGACTTCCTTCAGGTTTTCGCCGTCATAGGCGCGCATCTTGGTGTAGAGCGGCGAGTTGTCGTGCTCGGCCAAGCGCGTCGAAACTGCAAAGCGGCTGAGGATGTCCAAAACTTCAGGGGCACAGGGGCTGGCGGCCAACTCGCTCTCACGCAGCAATTTCTCATAGATCTGCCTCTCTTCGGTGATCCGCAGGCAATAGGGTACCTTGACCACCAGGATGCGATCGAGAAACGCCTCGTTGTTCTTGTTGCTCTTGAACTGTTGCCATTCCGACTCGTTGGAATGGGCGACGATGATCCCCTGGTAGGGAAAGGCGCCGAAATTTTCAGTGCCGTTGTAGCTGCCTTCCTGTGTCGCGGTCAGCAGCGGATGCAGAACCTTGATGGGTGCCTTGAACATCTCGACGAATTCAAGCAGACCTTGCGTGGTCCGGTTCAGGCCACCGCTATAGGAATAGGCATCGGGGTCGGACTGGCTAAAATTTTCCAATTGCCTGATGTCGACCTTGCCGACCAGGGCCGAGACATCCTGATTGTTCTCATCGCCAGGTTCGGTCTTGGCAATGCCGATCTGGCGCAGCCGCGAAGGCATCAGCTTGACGACGCTGAATTTGGAAATGTCGCCAGACAATTCGTCGAGGCGCTTGGCCGCCCATGGCGAAATCAATCCGTTCAGCCGGCGCCGGGCTATGCCGTATTTATCCTCTAGCAGATCACCCATGTGATCGGGATGGAACAGCCCAAGCGGCGACTCGAAAACCGGGCTGATCTGGTTGCCGACCTTCAGCGTGTAGATCGGGCGCTGCTCCATCAGTTTCTTCAGGCGCTCGGCCAGAGAGGATTTGCCGCCGCCGACCGGGCCGAGGAGATAGAGGATCTGCTTGCGTTCTTCGAGCCCCTGCGAGGCATAGCGGAAATACCCGGCTATGCGCTCGATCGTATCCTCCATTCCATAGAAGTCGGAAAAATGAGGGTAGACCTTGAGGGTCCGATTCGAGAAAATGCGGCCGAGCCGCTCGTCTTTGCTGGTGTCAACCAGCTTTGGTTCACCGATTGCGTCGACCATCCTTTCGGGAGCCGAAGCGTACATCGATTTGTCTTCCCGACAGGCAAGAAGATACTGTTGGATGCTGACCTCTTCGTCCGCCGCATTGGCATAAATTTCCGAAAAAAGATCGAAGACGTCGGATTGGGTTGCACGCATGATGTTCTGCCCTCGGAGCCGATCTGGATTCCAATCGCCTCATCACCTTCAACTGTCGGAAAGCATTGTTGGTTCCCTTCACATGAAGGAGAGTGGCTGCAATCCGGGTAGAAGGCTTGGGAGGAAACATTCGGAGTGGCTGGAATGGCGGGTTGCCCGTTGCTGCGCCGCTGATGGGCGGCGTTGTCGCCGGCCAGCTATCTCGATGGACACAAGCATCCGCCGACCTTCATCGCCTATTCGCGCGCCGAATGCCGCGACGACCAAACGAAGGCTTTGCCAAACGCCTGCGCGCCACCGGCACTGAAGTGACGCTGTTCGACGGCAACGCCTACACGCATATGTCGATCAATCACGACTTCGGCGAGGACGGCGACGCGTTGACCGCCGCGATGCTGGCCTTCCTGAATGGACCGTCGGTTGATCCCGGATCCCCTCGAGGCGTCCTGGATCAGACCAAAAGCCCCGGCGGGACATTGCCGACCCGGCGGCTACAGGTGCAATTGTTCCTGAATTGTCGATTGGGAAAGAAAATCATGAATGGCGCCGATCTGCTGTGCGACGTGCTCCTGGCCAATGACGTCACGGTCTGCTTCGCCAATCCTGGCACATCCGAAATGCATTTCGTTGCCGCACTGGACCGCAAACCTCAGATGCGCTGCGTGCTCGGCCTGTTCGAGGGCGTGGTGACCGGCGCCGCCGACGGCTATGCGCGCATGACCGACCGCCCGGCAGCAACGTTGCTGCATACCGGACCGGGTCTCGCCAACGGTTTGGCCAACATGCACAACGCAAGGCGTGCGCGCAGCCCGATGATCAACATTGTCGGCGACCATGCTTCTTACCATCTGCCGCTCGATGCCCCGCTGACCAGCGACATAGAAGGCCTGGCGTCGCCGATGTCGAACTGGGTTGGCCGCGTCAAGGGGCCGGCCGATGTTGTGCCGGCCGCAGAGGCGGCTTTCCGCGCCTCACTCACGCCGCCCGGCGTCACGACCTTGATCCTGCCTGCGGATGCCGCCTGGGGCGAAGTTGCTGCGATTTCGCCTGGCAAGGTGAAGCTGGAGCCGCCGCCCGCCGTCGACATGGCTGTTGTGCGCATGATCGCCGAAGCAATCCGCGCCGCGCCGGGCCGTGTCGGCATGGTGGTGCGTGGGCAGGCGGCGCGCGCCGATGGACTTGAAATCGCAGGGAGAATCTCATCGGGAAGCGATGTCAGGCTGTTCAGTGAGGTTCTGATCGCCCGCATGCAGCGCGGCCGCGGGCGGTTCGCCCCGACCCGCATTCCCTATCCGGTCGATGCGGCGACGGCCATGCTCCGGGATATCGACTTGCTGGTGCTGGTCGGCGCCAAGGAGCCGGTTGCCTTCTTCGCTTATCCCGGCAAGCCCGGGCGGCTGGTTCGGGACGATTGCAAGGTGCTTTCGCTGGCGGCGCATGGCCAGGATCTGAAAGCGGCGCTGGAGGCGCTGGCCGACGAGCTCGGCATCAAGCCGACGCAGCAATTCGCCGCCGCAACCGCCATTCCAGACGAACCGACGCTGAGCGGCAGACTGACGGACGATGCCATCGCGCTGTCGGTGGCGCGCAAACTTCCGGCCAATGCCATCGTCTGCGACGAAGCGGTCACCTCGGCGAGACGGTTCTTCACGCTATCCGCCTTTGCGGCGCCGCACGACTACATGATGGGTACGGGCGGATCGATCGGCGGCGGCATTCCCATGGCTACCGGCGCGGCGATCGCCTGCCCGGACCGCAAGGTGATCAATCTCGAAGCCGACGGCAGTGGCATGTACACGGTGCAGGGACTGTGGACCCAGGCCAGGGAAAAGCTTGACGTCGTGACCATCATCTTTTCCAACCGGACCTACGCCATCCTGCATGGCGAAATGAAGAATGTCGGGGTCAATGAGATCGGCGAGAACGCTAGGCGCATGCTCGATCTCGACCATCCGGCGCTGGACTGGGTTGCGCTGGCCAAAGGCATGGGCGTCGAGGCGGCCCGCGCCGACACGTGCGAGCGGTTCGACGCGCTGCTCGACAGTGCCCTGTCGCGTCCGGGACCGTTTCTCATCGAAGCGGTGATCTGAGGCGGAGAGACTTACCAACGGGTCTTTTCGCCGGGTGCAGCCGGTTCGATTGCCAGCGCATGGACGCCGGCTTGCAGCTCCGCTGCGAGCAATTCGTTGACGGCGCGGTGGCGGTCGATGCGGCTCATGCCGGCAAAGACGGATGAGACGATGCGGACGCGAAAATGCGTCTCGCCGGTGCCGTCATAGGCACCGTGATCGTCGGAGCCGTGGTGGTGATGACCGGCATGAAGGTGGCTTTCATTGACGATCGCCAGCCGCTCCGGCGAAAACGCCTTGTTCAGCTTGTCTTCCATCGTCGCCTGTATGGACATCGCCATCTCCCTTCACCATATCTGCAAGGCGTGATCGGGAAATCGGGATCGATCCCGCCGGGCCGCCTCAAAAATCGCCATTCGCCCTGCTTTATGCCGCGATTCAGCGGTTAGGGCGATGATCGCGAAAATGTCAATTCTTGTTTCGCACGTGCGAACAGCCCATAAATGGGTGAGATGAAACCGTACCCCAAATATTTCGAGAAAATTCGGGTCCGTCCCGACAAGGATGCGGAGCTGAAGTCGCACTCGCCGATCTGCCAGTGGGACGGCTGCAAGGAGGCCGGTACCCACCGGGCGCCGGTCGGACGCATGAAGGAAGGCGAGTATTTTCAGTTCTGCTTCGATCATGTGCGCGAATACAACAAGGGTTTCAACTACTTCTCCGGCGTGCCGGACACCGAGATAGCCCGCTTCCAGAAGGAAGCGATGACCGGCCACCGGCCGACATGGAAGATGGGCGTCGCCGGCGCCTCGACGCGCTCCTCGCCCGATTTCGCCCAGCAGCGTTCCGGTCGCGCCGGCTATTACAACCGCATGCGCGATCCTTTCGACCTGTTCAAAGGGCCGAAGGACCCGCGCGAGGCGCGCGAACGCAAGGCCAAGCCGCTTGAGGCCAAGGCGCTGGAAACGCTTGGCCTTGATACAAAGGCGACTGGCAAGGACATCAAGGCGCGCTATAAGGAACTTGTGAAGCGCCACCATCCGGATGCGAATGGCGGCGATAGAGGTTCGGAAGACCGGTTCCGCGATGTGCTGCAGGCCTATCGCGTGCTCAAGCAGGCGGGTTTGTGCTGAGCAACCTAACGGTTCGTGTCGTTTTCCAACTTTCATAAGGGTGGAAAAGGCTCTAAGACCGCCCCCGGACAAAATCGATTGCCGGCGAAATCAGGCATTTCGCCCGTGGAGACTCGGATAGAGATGAACAAGGTCGATCGCGACATCGCCAATTTGCCCGACACGACGGTGTCGGTGAAAGACAAATTCGGCTTCGAGTCCAAGATGGTGGTGCCGGCTTATTCGGTGACCTCGGAACATGTGCCGGACATCGATCCGGATTATCTGTTCGACAAGGCGACGACGCTGGCGATCCTTGCCGGCTTTGCCTACAATCGCCGCGTCATGGTGTCGGGGTATCACGGCACTGGCAAATCGACGCACATCGAACAGGTCGCAGCCCGCCTGAACTGGCCCTGCGTGCGCGTCAACCTCGACAGCCATGTCAGCCGTATCGACCTCGTCGGCAAGGACGCCATCGTCGTCAAGGACGGCCTGCAGATCACCGAATTCCGCGACGGCATCCTGCCCTGGGCCTACCAGCACAATGTCGCGCTCTGCTTCGACGAGTACGATGCCGGCCGTCCGGACGTGATGTTCGTCATCCAGCGCGTGCTGGAATCATCGGGCCGCCTGACGCTGCTCGACCAGAGCCGAGTCATCCGCCCGCATCCGGCGTTCCGGCTGTTTTCGACCGCCAACACGGTCGGCCTCGGCGACACCACCGGCCTCTATCACGGCACGCAGCAGATCAACCAGGCGCAGATGGATCGCTGGTCGATCGTCACCACGCTGAACTACCTGCCGCACGACAATGAGGTGAATATCGTTCTGGCCAAGGCCAAGCACTATCGCGACGCCAAGGGCAAGGACATCGTCAACAAGATGGTGCGGGTCGCCGACATGACGCGCTCGGCCTTCATCAATGGCGATCTGTCGACCGTGATGAGCCCGCGTACCGTGATCACCTGGGCCGAGAATGCCGAAATCTTCGGCAATGTCGGCATGGCGTTCCGGCTGACCTTCCTCAACAAGTGCGACGAGCTGGAGCGCTCGGTGGTGGCCGAGTTCTACCAGCGCGCCTTCGGCGAGGACCTGCCCGAGAGCGCCGCCAACGTGGTGCTGGGCTGAGCAGAGCCTCAATGGCGGGTCCGGGCGACAACACGCGCAACAAGTCGAAGACGGGGTCTGAAGCCGACAGCTTCAAGCGTGCCGTCACCGTCTGCATGCGCGCCATCGCCGGCGACAAGGAGCTCGAAGTCGGTTTCGCCAAGGACCGCCCGGCGCTCGCCGGCAGCCGCGCCCGTCTGCCCGAACTGCCGAAGAAAGCGTCCAAGACAGACATCGCGATTACTCGTGGCCTGGGCGATTCCATGGCGCTGAAGCGCGCCTGCCACGATCAGCGCATCCACACCAAACTGGCGCCGGAAGGCAAGCTGGCGCGCTCGATCTATGACGCCGTGGAACAGGCCCGCGTCGAGGCGATCGGCAGCCGCGCCATGCAGGGCGTCGCCGACAATATCGGCTCGATGCTGGAGGACAAATACGCCAAGGCCAACCTTGTCGACGTCAAGGACAAGGCCGACGCGCCGATCGAGGAGGCGCTGGCGCTTATGGTGCGCGAAAAGCTGACCGGACGGCCGATCCCGAAGAGCGGCGAACGGCTGGTCGACCTCTGGCGGCCCTGGGTCGAGGAAAAAGCCAAGGCCGATCTCGACGGACTGTCGGCCAAGCTTGGCGACCAGCAGGCCTTTGCCCGCGTCGTGCGCGAGATGCTTGCGTCCATGGAGATGGCCGAGGAACTCGGCGACGACCAGGAAACCGAAGACTCCGAGGACAGTGACGACAACCAGCCGCAAGGCGAGGAGCAGAGCGAGGAGGGCGGTGAAGACGATTCCGGCTCCGAGCAGTCGCAGTCCGAGGATGCCGAGGCCTCGGCCGACGACGAACAGTCGTCCGAGACTGAGGCCTCCGACGCCACTGCCGACGATCTTTCCGACGATGACGATGCGGACGCCGAAACGCCGGGCGAGGCGCGCCGTAACGACAACCCCTTCGCCAACCTGCCGAAAGAGATCGACTACAAGGTTTTCACCACCGCCTTCGACGAGACGGTCGGTGCGGAAGAGCTGTGCGAGGAAGAAGAACTCGACCGGCTGCGCGCCTTCCTCGACAAGCAGTTGGCCAATCTCTCCGGCGTCGTCGGCCGGCTCGCCAACCGGCTGCAGCGCCGCCTGATGGCGCAGCAGAACCGTTCCTGGGATTTCGACCTCGAAGAGGGTTATCTCGATCCGGCACGCCTGGTTCGTGTCGTCATCGACCCGATGCAGCCGTTGTCGTTCAAGCAGGAGCGCGACACCAAATTCCGCGACACGGTGGTGACGCTGGTGCTCGACAATTCGGGGTCGATGCGCGGTCGGCCGATCACGGTTGCCGCCACCTGTGCCGACATTCTGGCGCGCACGCTGGAGCGCTGCGGCGTCTCGGTCGAGATCCTCGGCTTCACCACGCGGGCGTGGAAGGGCGGACAGGCTCGCGAGAAGTGGCTGAAGGACGGCAAGCCGCCGAACCCCGGCCGGCTCAACGATCTGCGCCACATCATCTACAAATCCGCCGATCATCCGTGGCGTCGCGCCCGGCGCAATCTCGGCCTGATGATGCGCGAGGGCCTGCTCAAGGAAAACATCGACGGCGAGGCGTTGTTATGGGCGCACAACCGGCTGATCGCCCGGCCCGAACAGCGCAAGATCCTGATGATGATCTCGGACGGCGCGCCGGTGGACGATTCGACGCTGTCGGTCAATCCTGGCAACTATCTCGAGCGGCATCTGCGCGCCGTCATCGAACTGATCGAGACGCGCTCGCCGGTCGAGCTGCTGGCCATCGGCATCGGCCACGACGTTACCCGCTATTACAGGCGCGCCGTCACCATCGTCGATGCCGAGGAACTGGCCGGCGCCATGACCGAGCAGCTGGCCTCGCTGTTTGCCGAGGAAAACGTGCGCGATACACGCCGCGGCGGCTACCGGCGCGCCGGATGATTTTTTTGCGCGGCGGGTTTCGGCAGATGCTCTTCGCGGTCACTGCCTTGTTCGGCATGGCGTTTGCGCCGGCCATCGCCGCCGGCCCAAGCGCGGTCGAGCCGGTCGAAGTCTCGGCGCGGCCGATCACCACCTTCCGTATCGGCAGCGCCGACAAGCAGTTTGGGCTGCTGGAATTGGTCGGCGGTCTTGAGATGAACTCGACGACGCGCGATTTCGGCGCGCTGTCGGCATTTCGGTTCGTCAAACCCGGCAGCGATTTCATCGGCGTCGCCGATACGGGCTTCTGGTTCTTCGGCTCGATCACCCATGATGCCGACAAGCGGCCGTCCGGCATCCAGAATTTCCGCATGCAGCAGATGGTCGATGAGAAGGGCCGGCCGATCGACAAGAAATGGGAAGTCGATGCCGAGGGCCTTGCAGTCAACGACGGCATTGCAACCGTCGGCTTCGAGCGCGATCACCGCGTCGCCCAGTTCAAGATCGACCCCAGCAACATGACTGCGCCGTTCAAGCAACTGAACTTCCTGGTTCCAGCCCGGGAACTGCGGCAGAACCGCGGTTTCGAGACCGTCACCCACGCCAATCCTAACGGCCAGCACGAGGGCGGCCTCGTCGTGGTCTCGGAAAAGAGCTTGGACAAGGTTGGCAACATCTATGCCGCCATCATCGAAGGGCCGCACAAGGGCGTCTTCACGGTCAAGCGCAACGGCGCTTTCGACATCACTGACGGCGCCTTCCTGCCGGATGGCGACCTGCTGCTTTTGGAGCGCAGTTTCTCGATGGCCGGCGGTGTCAGGATGCGGCTAAGGCGCATCTATGGCGAAAGCGTCGAGAAGGGCGCGGTTGCCGACGGGCCGGTGCTGATGGAAGCCGACATGGGCTACCAGATCGACAATATGGAAGGACTCGACGTCTGGACCCGCGATGACGGGGCGCTGATGGTGTCGCTGATCTCGGACGACAACCACTCGATCCTGCAGCGCAACCTCTATCTGGAATTCATCCTGCACCAGGATTGAGAGCCCTAAGGCTTGGTGGCGATCCAGATGACGTGGCGCGCGCCGCGCTTGCCATTGGCGCGCGTCTTCACCTCGTCCACGACAAAGCCCGCCTGCTTGAGCCTAAGTGTGAAGCCGGCATCGGGGCCTTGCGACCAAACAGCCAGCACGCCCCCGGGCCTGAGCGCTGCACGCGCCGCGCCGAGCCCGGCAGCGCCATAGAGGGCGTCGTTGCCCTTGTAGACGATGCCTTCGGGGCCATTGTCGACATCGAGCAGGATGGCGTCCCAGGCTGCCTTGTCGGATCTTATGATGTGCCCGACGTCGGCTTCGCGAACCGTCACACGGGGATCGTCGAGACAGCCGGCGAAGACCGCCTCCATGGGGCCGCGCGCCCAGGCGATGACGGCGGGGACAAGCTCGGCAACGGTGATGCCTGCGTCGGCGCCCAATTGGGCAAGCGCAGCGCGCAGCGTAAAACCCATGCCGAGGCCGCCGATCAGGATTTTCGGTTGGGCGCGGTCGCCGATCTTTTCACAGGAGAGCTTGGCCAGCGCTTCTTCGGAGCCGCTGAGGCGGCTGTTCATCAGCTCATTGGTGCCGAGCATGATCGAGAATTCGCTGCCGCGCTGCTTAAGGCGCAGTTCCTGTCCGCCGTCAGGCGTTTTGGCCGAGCCGAGCTGGACCCAAGGGATCACGGCCTAGACAGCCACGGCCGGCTGGCTCCAGTGGGCGGCGAGCAGCCGGTAGGGGATCAGGGCCACAACAGCGATGATCAGCTTCACCGAAAGGTCGCCCAGGGCCCAGGAGACCCAGCGCATGGTCTCGACCGGCAGCACGCCCATCAGCGGCGCCGTCTCCAGCGCAAAACTGTCGTTCGGGCCGGCAAAAGCGAAGGCGGCCGAAAAGGCGATGCTGAAGAACACCAGGGTGTCGAACACCGAGCCGACCAGCGTGCCGACGATCGGCGCGCGCCACCAGCTCTGCCGGCGCAACCGGTTGAACACGGTGACGTCGAGCAATTGCGCGCAAAGGAAGGCCGCGCCGGAAGCTGCGGCGATGCGCACCAGCCGGTCGGCTGATGTCTCGAACTCGATCAGGCCGTGGCGAAACAGGAAGGGCGGGACGAGAATCGAGCAGACCACCGCGGTCATGAAGCCGACAAAGACGATGCGGCGCGCCACCGTCGGGCCGTAGCGGCGGTTGGCAAGGTCGGTGACCAGGAAGGAGAAGGGATAGGTGAAGGCGCCCCAGGTCAGGATGTCGGCCAGCGACAGACCGCCGGCCTGACCCTGCATCGGGAACTGCACGAGGATGTTCGATACCACGACGACAAGCGCCATGGCGGCCACAAAGGGCAGATATCGCGAGAAGGAAGTCATTTTTTTATCCTGGGTAATGGAACCAGCCAGGCGCTAGCCGAAATCCGGATCGCGCTGCCTTGCAAGTTTTGAGCATCGGATTGCTCCGATGCTGCTGCCTTAGAAGTTTTGAGCATCGGATTGCTCCGATGCTCAGGGCGGTCGTCCCCCGCCTTGATATCGTTAAGCGGCGGGCTGGTCGGCCAGCTTCTTGGCGATCTGCTTCTTCAGCAGCCGCGCGCGCTGCGACAATTCCTTGGCGTCGGCCTTGGCCAGGAAGGCGTCGAGGCCGCCGCGATGCTCGACCGAACGCAGCGCGTTGGCCGAAATGCGCAGGCGCACATTCTGGTTCAGCGCTTCCGAAATCAGCGTCACATTGACGAGGTTCGGCAGGAAGCGGCGCTTGGTCTTGTTGTTGGCGTGGCTCACATTGTTGCCGGTCTGGACTGCCTTGGCAGTGAGTTCGCAGGTGCGGGACATGGTTCTAACCTTCAGTTCTGTCTAGCCTGCCAAACCTTGTTCGCCCGCGCCGGGTGGCGCGCGGTTTCAGTCAGGCGGCCTTATGGAAAAGTTGGCGTTCCATAGTTGCATTTCGCCAATGCGTCAAGCTCCGGCTTGCCCACGACTGTGACGAGCGTTTCACATAAAGGCCGGAATTCAGCCTATAAGCGGTCGGACAGGGACATCTCAAGCCGGAGTCGCCCGCCTCCGGTTAAAAAAATCAAGGACCGAGCCCGCCATGCTTCGCCCGTCACATGCCGTTGTCGCCATACTTGTCGCCGCCTTGCCAACATCAACCCTTGCCGCCGCGCCCGCAGCCACCGCACAGTCCTTCAAGGGCGAATACACGGTGTCGTTCCTCGGCCTTTCCGTGGCCAAGGCGACATTTTCCAGCCACTACGAAGGCGATAGCTATTCCATAGAGGGCACCGTCTCCAGCGCTGGTCTCGCCACCTTGTTCGACGACACGAGCGGCACGATCTCGTCAAAGGGCAAGATCCTGGGCAAGCAGATGCAGCCGCAGGTATTTCGCGCCGATTATAAGTCCGGCAAGAAGGCTTCCATGGTCGATATCCGCTTTGCCAATGGCGCGGTGACCGCCACCCAGGTCATTCCCGAACCGAAAAAGCGCAATCCCAAAAACTGGATACCGCTGGGCAGCAACGATCTGGCATCTGTGCTCGATCCGATGGCGGCTACCGTTATCCATGCCGACAGCCTCGACCAGGTCTGCGGGCGCAAGGTGAAATTCTATGACGGCGAGATGCGCGCCGACCTGACGCTGACCTACGCCTCGAAAGGATCGATCTCGGTCAAGGGTTACAAGGGCGATACCGTCACCTGCAAGATGAGCTTCGAGCCGGTGGCAGGCTACCGCAAGGGCCGCAAGGCGCTGAATTACCTGAAGAAGAAGAGCCAGATGATGGTGACGTTTGCACCGCTCGGCCAAACCGGCATATATGCGCCGATCCACGCCACGGTCGGGACGCAGATCGGCACCTTGACTGTCAGCGCGGGGCGGTTCGAAGCAACTGAATAGACGCTCCCACCCGAATAGAAATGGGGCGCGTCGCCGGAGACGGGCATGGGGCGCGCAACACTGATCGGTTTCTCGGCGGTCGCCATGTGGGCGCTGCTGGCGTTGCTCACCGATGCGTCGGGCGCCGTGCCGCCATTCTTGCTCTCGGCCATCACCTTCACCATCGGCACCGCGGTCGGGCTGGTTGCCCGGCTGTTCATGCCGGCCACCGATAAAAGCCTGAAGATCCCACGCCAGGTCTGGGTGATCGGCATTGCCGGACTGTTCGGCTACCATTTCTTCTATTTCACCGCGCTGCGCAACGCGCCGGCGGTGGAGGCAAGCCTGATCGCCTATCTGTGGCCGCTGCTGATCGTGCTGGGATCAGCGCTGATGCCGGGCGAGAAGCTGGCCTGGAACCATGTCGTCGGCGCGCTGCTCGGGCTCGCCGGGACCGTGCTGATCGTCACCAAGGGTGGCGGCCTCGCCTTCGATGCTCGCTACACCTTCGGCTATGCGATGGCGGCCGTCTGTGCGCTGCTGTGGTCGTCCTATTCGCTGCTGTCGCGGCGCTTTCCGGCGGTGCCGACCTCGATTGTCACCTGGTTCTGCGCCGCCACGGCAGCCCTGTCTCTCGTCTGCCATCTTCTCCTGGAAAAGACGGTGCTGCCCGATGGTCCCGGCCAGTGGCTGGCGGTGCTTGGTTTGGGGTTGATGCCGGTGGGCGCGGCCTTCTACGCCTGGGATATCGGCGTAAAGCGCGGCAACATCCAGGTGCTCGGCGCGGCAAGCTATGCGGCGCCACTGCTGTCGACATTGGTGCTGATCGCGGCGGGCGTTGCCGAGCCGTCGCTGCGTATCCTGGCGGCCTGCGTGCTGATCACCGGCGGCGCGGCACTGGCGGCGAAATCGTTGTTCCTGCGCAAGGCGGCAACTGGTGGGGCAAGCGCATGACGATGCCGTTTGCCGGCGGCATCGACGCCAACGCCAATGCAACATTGATTTTTTCGCTGGTGGCGGCAGTGATCTACGCCTTCACCCTGGATATGCGGCCGACGCTGGCCCGCTCGGCGGCAAAGACGCTGGCCGTGGCCATGCTTGCGGCACTCGCCTTCATGCAAGGTGGGCCGCTGTTGCTCGTCGTCGCACTGCTGCTCAGCGGCGTCGGCGATGCCTTCCTGTCGCGTGACGGCGAAAAGGCCTTCCTCGGCGGGCTGGCCAGCTTCCTTGCGGCGCATGTCCTCTATGTGCCGCTCTTCCTGCGCGGCGGCGGCGGGCTGGATGTGCTCAGCACCGAGACATGGCGCGGCGCCATCGCGCTGGCCATGGCGGCCTTCGCAGTCGTCATGCTGGCAGCACTCTGGCGCCGTGTCAGTCCCGGCCTGCGGGTGCCGATCGCCGTCTATATCGCGGCCATTCTGGCGATGGGCATCTCGGCGTTGACGCTCGACAATCCGTGGGTCATCGGCGGCGCTGTTATGTTCATGGCATCGGACGGGCTGCTTGCCGCGGAGAAATTCCTGGTTCCGGCAATAGCACCCTATCGCGCCGGCATCCGTTATGCGGTCTGGGTGCTGTACTACGCCGCCCAGCTCTGCATAACTCTTGGTTTTCTTCTGGCCTAAGGCTGCCAGCCCGGCTCGGCCATTTCAAACGCGGCGAAGTCGAAGCCCGGCGCCACGGTGCAGCCGACCAACGTCCATTCGCCGAGGCTGCGCGCCGATTGCCACCAGCCGGCCGGCACGACGATCTGCGGCCGCTCGCCCGCCGCAAGTTCAATGCCGAGCACCTGCTCGATCACCTGGTTAACCTTTGGACTGCCTTCCTCCCAGATTGACAGCGCCAGCGGTGCTCCGGCATGGAAGTGCCAGACCTCGGCCGCGTCCTTGACCCGGTGCCAGGCCGAAATCTGGTCCTGTTCGAGGAGGAAATAGATCGCCGTCGAATGGCCGCGCGCGCCACCCGCGTCGTCGCGAAAGGTCTCGGCATACCAGCCGCCTTCCGGATGCGGCTTTAGGCCGAGCATGGCGATGATTTCAGCGGCGCTGGTCATGGCTGATCCCGGAACGATGCTCAGAAATTGTCCTTGCGCTTGCGGATTTCCGCGAACACTTCGGCGTCGGAGGCCTCCTCCATACCGAGATGCTTGCGTATCGCCGGGTCGTGCCAGCGCAGGAACGGATTGGTCGACAATTCCTCGCCGATCGTGGTCGGCAGCGTCGCCTTGTCGTCGGCGCGCAGGGTCTCGATTTTGGCGGCGCGTTCCCTGAGCGCCGAATTGGTCGGGTCGACGGTCAACGCAAAGCGGGCGTTCGAAAGCGTATACTCATGGCCGCAATAGATGACCGTGTCGGCCGGGAGTGCCGCCAGCTTCTTCAGCGACTCGTACATCACCGGCGGCTTGCATTCGAACAGCCGGCCGCAGCCGAGCGCGAACAAAGTGTCGGCGGTGAACGCCACTTTCGAGGCCGGAAAATGATAGGAGACATGGCCCGCTGTGTGGCCAGGCGTGGCGATGACATCGATCCGCTCACCGCCGAGATGGACGACCGAGCCTTGCCCGACGGTCTCGTCGATGCCGGGGATCTTTTCCTTTTCCGCCTCCGGTCCGACGATGCGCAGCTTGAAGCGCTCCTTCAGCGCCAGATTGGCCTCGACATGGTCGACATGGTGGTGGGTGGTCAGGATCATCGTCGGCTTCCAGCCGGTACGCTCGATAGCGGCAATGATCGGCGCTTCTTCGGGTGCGTCGATAATGGCGGTCTCGCCGCTTTTCGGGTCATGCACCAGCACGCCGAAATTGTCGCTGCGGCACATGAACTGTTCGATTTCGACGGGCATTGGCATCTCTCCATCTGTTGGCGCAGACATAGGGCGCTTGGCCGCTGATGTCATCTAGCTTTGCAGAACGTGCCGGCTTTGTTGAACTTGGGCGGCATCGCAGCTACCGTCCCGCGCATGCATTCCGATATCGTCGATCTCCGCTCCTTCTATTCGACCACGCTCGGCCGCCTGGCTGAACGCTCGATCACCATGGCGCTGTCCTCAATATGGGCAACAGTGCCCAATGAGCGGCTGGTCGGGCTCGGCTATACCTTGCCGTGGCTGGAGCGGTTCGGCACCGATGCCGAGCGGGTGTTTGCCTTCATGCCTGCTACGCAAGGCGCCGTCGTCTGGCCGGCGAACGGGCCGACGGCTACGGCGCTGGTCTTCGACGAGGAATTGCCGCTGGTCGATTCCTGCATCGACCGCATGCTGCTCGTGCATTCGCTCGAACATGTCGAAAACCCGCGCGAGACGCTGAACGAGATCTGGCGGGTGCTGTCGCCGGCAGGGCGCGTCGTCATCGTCGTGCCCAACCGGCGCGGTGTCTGGGCGCGGTTCGAGCACACGCCGTTCGGCAATGGCCGGCCGTTCTCGCGCGGCCAGCTGACAGAATTGCTGCGCGAGGCGAATTTCACACCGGCTTCCTGGTCCGACGCGCTGTTCTTCCCGCCATCGCCGCGGCGCTTCATGATGCGGTTCCACAATGTGCTGGAGCGCGCCGGCCGGCGGTTCTGGCCGATCTTTTCCGGCGTCATCGTGGTCGAGGCGCAGAAGCGGCTCTATCAGGGCGTGCCGGTCGCGCAGCGCGCCTCGCGCCGTGTCTTCGTGCCGGTACTGTCACCGCACGGTGCGACGCGGCTTGGCCGCCGGGCGGAAGGGGTGACATCGACGACGCGTCAGGTGACACCTTCGTGATCATCATGAAAACTGGTGTTGCGTGGGTTTTTCCCACCTATCTGTCGCAGATGCATTCGCGGTCCGTTTGAGCGGCGGATGCCTTCAAGTCTCTCCATCTGGTTCAGCAACGCTTCTGAACGCAAGGACCTCGTGCATGGCTGATCAACCGGACAAGTCCGCCACCGCTCAGCCGGTAACCGTCGAAGCCAGCAGCCTGCGCGATCAGGTGGCGACGATCAAACGGGCGCTGGTAGGCTCACCGGTGCGCAAGTGGCTGGTCTGGACGTCGGTCGGCATTATGGCGGTCATCGTCGCCACGTCGATCGGCCAGGTTCTGCTCAACCGCTGGAACCAGCCTTTCTACGATGCGCTGGCGCGTCGCGACATGGCGGCCTTCCTGCATCAGCTGATGATCTTTGCCGTGATTGCCGGCACGCTGCTCCTGCTCAACATCGCTCAGACCTGGCTCAACCAGATGATCCGGCTGAAGCTGCGCGAGGCGCTGACGCTCGACCTGATCGACCAATGGATGCGGCCGGCGCGGGCCTTCCGGCTCGCCAATGCCGGCGCCATCGGCGTCAATCCCGACCAGCGCATGCAGCAGGATGCCGCGCATCTGTCCGATCTGTCGACGGACCTCGGCGTCGGCCTGCTGCAATCCTTCATCCTGCTGGTGTCGTTCGTCGGCGTGCTTTGGCAACTCTCGTCGGGCTTCGTCTTCCACATCAACGGCTGGTCGCTGGCGATACCGGGCTACATGGTCTGGGCCGCGTTCCTCTATGCCGGCATCGCCTCCTGGCTGAGCTGGCTGGTCGGGCGGCCGCTGATCTGCCTCAACAGCGACCGCTACACCCGCGAGGCCGAGCTGCGTTCCGGGATGGTGCGCGTCAACGAGAATGTCGACGCCATCGCGCTCTATCACGGCGAAGCCGATGCCAAGAGACGGCTCGAAATCGACCTTGGCACGGTGCTGGGCGCGATGCGAAACATCTACAAAGCGCAGATCAACCTTTCCTGGGTGACCGATACCTATGGCTGGATCACCGTGGTGGCGCCGATCCTTGTGGCATCGCCGGTCTATTTTTCAGGCGATATCAGCTTTGGCGGGTTGATGATGGCGGTCGGCGCCTTCAACCAGGTGCACTCGTCGCTGCGCTGGTTCATCAACAATATCGGCGGCATCGCCGACTGGCGCGCCACGCTGATGCGCGTTGCCGACTTCCGCATTGCGCTCGATGAAACCGATGTGTTGCACGACAAGGAAAAGCGCATCGAATTCGGCGATAACGCCAATGGCAGCCTGACCTTCGAGAAGCTCCAAGTGGCCTCGCCGGAGGGCTGCACCAAACTTTCAGACAGCCATGTCGAGATCCATCCCGGTGAGCGCGTCGTGATCACCGGCGACCCAGGCGCCGGCAAGACATTGTTCTTCCGCGCCATTGCCGGCCTTTGGCCCTGGGGCAGCGGGCGGATCGGCTTGCCGGCCGGAGAAACGCCGATTTTCGTGCCGCGTGTTCCGTATTTTCCTGCCGGCACGTTACGCGAAGTGCTGCATCCGAATGGCTCGGCGCCGGCTGGCGATGCTGATTTTGGGGCGGTGCTGGCCGAGGTCGGCCTCGAGCGGCTGTCATCCTCGCTCGACCGTTCCGCACGCTGGGAGCGTGAACTCAACGATGACGAACAGCGGTCGCTGGCCTTCGCCAGGCTGGCCTTGCGGCAGCCGAAATGGGTGATCATCGACGAAGCGATGGACGCGTTCGATGGTCCTTCGCTGCGAAGGGTACTGTCCATGCTGGAGAAACGCCTGCCGGAAACCGCGATCCTCAACATCGGGCGCGGACTGCACAATGGTCATTTCTTTCCACGCGCATTGAACATCGTGAAGGATACGGGTGCTGCGCCACTGAAACCCGCCCGAGTCAGGACCGGCGCCATCGACCCGCCGCCGAAAGCGGCCGTGCGGCGAAAGAAGTAGAAGGGGCTTTATTTCGCCGCGATCGCGGCGAAGATTCACGGGTCGAAACGTCCGTGGTGCGGCCATGCTCGATGCGCTCAGCCTGCTTGCCTGCCTTGCCTGCACCACGCCCGTGGCTGCCCCGGCCGTTGCCGTGGATGTCGAACTGGTGCTGGCCGTCGACATCTCACAGTCGATGGACGAGAGGGAGTTCGCGCTGCAGCGCGCGGGCTATGTCGAGGCGCTCAGGCATCCCGATTTCATCAAGGCCGTGCGCTCGGGAACCACCGGGCGCATCGCGCTTGCCTATTTCGAATGGGCGGGCGTCGTGCGCGAGGATGGCGTCATCGCCTGGCAGGTGATCGACAGCGCAGAGAGCGCCAACGCCTTCGCCGACAGAATAGAAGCGCGGCCGTTCCGCAGCTTTCGCGGCACCTCGATTTCCGGTGCGCTTGCCTTCGGCGCCGGGCTGTTCGAGGGCACGGGGTTCGATGCGCCACGCAGCGTCATCGACATTTCCGGCGACGGTCCCAACAACACCGGGCTGCCCGTCGCCACGACACGCGATGCGGCGGTGGCCAAGGGCATCGTCATCAACGGCCTGCCGATCCTGATCAGCCCGTCGCCGACCTTCAGCCATCTCGACCAGTATTATGACGACTGCGTCACCGGTGGGCCCGGCTCCTTCGTGTTGCCGATCTATGCGGCCTCGGAATTCGCCACCGCCATACGCCGCAAGCTGATCCTGGAGGTGAGCGGCATCGCCGATGCGACCGTGGTCCCGATCGATGCCGCCGCACCCATGGACTGCCTACAGGGCGAACGCGACCGGCGGCTATATTCCGACCCATATCTGCCGGAACTCGACAAATGAGGTTTGAGGCAGTTCGGAGGGGAAAGCCGCTGCGCGGCTTGTCGGCAAACTTCAGGCCGGCCGTGCACCGTATTTGTCGCGAAATTCGGCATAGAGATCGCGGCGCCAGCGCCGGCCGCCGACATAGCCACGCAACAGCTGCGGCAGCGAATAGCCAAGCGCCTTCGACGACCGGTTGGCCATATAGCCGGAGAACGCCTGCGAAACCCTGCCCTTGAGTGCATCGGCGATGAGCTGCCGGGCGATCATGTAAGGCGGAATGTAGGGGTAGCGGTCGGCGATATAGGGGTGCTTGTCGATCAAGCTCGCATAGGCTTCGACATAGCCGTCCCGGCGACCGGAGATCGAATTCTCCGAGTTGTACTTTTTCCAGTCGATCACTTCGGACAGCTGCGCGCCGCTGCGACGGGCAAAGCGCAGCAACAATTCGCGATCCTGCATGCGCGTGACGTCACTGTCGTAGCCGCCGATGGCCAGCAGCGACTCGCGCCGGGCGGTGATTGCCGACCCGGCAATGAAGATGGTCTGCGCGACAAGGGCCCGCTCCAGCGAGTCGCGGCTCAGCAGCGCTTCGCGGTTGACGCAGTTGGTGCGGCGATTGCCCTTCAGCGACACGAAGGAACTGATCAGCACTTCGAGCGAGGGATTGTTGTCGAACTGCTCCAGCGTCCGCGCCAGGCGATCCGGCAAATAGACGTCGTCGGAATCGAGGAATGTCACCACCGGCGCCTGCGCCCGCTCGATGCCGGCATTGCGGGCGGCATTGGCGCCGCGCCATTTCGAGCCAACATAGATCAGCCGTGGATCGCGGATTTCGGCAAGTGCGGCTGCCGTACCGTCGGTCGAGCCGTCATCGACGACAATGTGTTCGAACCGGGGAAAATTCTGCGCCAGCACGCTCTCCACGGCGCGCACCACCTTGCTGCGGCGATTGTGCGTCGGTGTGATCACCGAGATCAGCGGAGCGAGGTCGGTTGCCTTGGACATGTTGCTTCGATTGTGCCCCGAAATGCCTGGAGGCCGGAGGTTTTGATGGTCGCCGTCCAAGCCTTACCCCGGGATGGCATTCGATTCGACGCTACAAAAAACCAGCGGCAATGTCATCACAAACTGTTGAGCCAGGACGCCGGTAAGCCGGCCGATTACCCCAGACGTAATCGACCGATGGCCATCATGTCTGCAGATTGCGCCAACGAAGCCGGTCGTCGGGCTTCGATCTCACAGGGAGTTCAGCCATGGCCGCCTACGCCGTCGCCCATATGCGTCAAGTCACAATGGGCCCGCAGATTGTCGAGTATCTGCAGAGGATCGACGCCACATTGGAGCCGTTCGGCGGCCGCTTCCTTGTCCACGGCGGCGACATGGACGTGGTCGAAAACGAATGGCCCGGGCATCTGATCGTCATCGAGTTTCCGGACAGGGCGCATGCGTGGGGCTGGTACGATTCATCAGCCTATCGCGAGATTCTGGCCTTGCGCACCGACAACTCCCACGCCGATGTGATCATCGCCGATGGCGTTCAGCACCCGCACAAGGCGACGAACGTGCTGGAATAGGGGCAAACTACCGCTTCAGCAAGAACACCGCTTGCTGGCCGAAGAAATTCCAGAACCACCATGGCATCGACAGGCCGATCTTCTGGCCGTTGCCGTCGAGCGCGGTGGCTTTCTCGACCGAAGCGCCGAGTTCCTCGACCAGATTGACGAAGTCGCGGATGGTGCAGAAATGGATGTTGGGCGTGTCGTACCAGGAATAGGGCAGGTCCGCGGTTACCGGCATCCGGCCCTTGACGAACAGCGACAGCCGCACCCGCCAGTGGCCGAAATTGGGGAAGGAGACGATGGCGCGGTTGCCGATTCGCAGCAGCTCGTCGAGCACCAGCTTCGGGTTGCGGGTCGCCTGCAGCGTCTGAGACAGGACGACGAAGTCAAAACCCTTGTCCGGATAGAATTCGAGGTCGGTATCGGCATCCCCCTGGATGACCGAGAGGCCGCGCGCCACGCATTCATTGACGCCGCGCTGTGACAGCTCCAGCCCGCGGCCGTCGACCTGCTTGGTCTCCTGCAGGAGTTCGAGCAGCAGGCCGTCGCCGGAGCCGACATCGAGCACCCGCGACTGCGGGGGTATCAGGTTGGCCACGACTTCGAGGTCGACGCGCTGGCTGCCATTGACGCTCATGAGGCGAGCCCCCTTGCGCGGGCCGCCGAGCCGATGAAGCCCTTGATGGCGGCAAACAGTTCGGGTTCATCGAGCAGGAAGGCATCATGGCCGCGGTCGGTGTCGATCTCGACGAAGGAGACGGAGGCGCCGGCGGCGTTAAGCGCATGCACGATCGAGCGGCTCTCCTCGGTCGGGAACAGCCAGTCCGAGGTGAAGGACACCAGGCAGAAGCGGGTCTTGGTCCCGGCAAAGGCATCTGCCAACCGGCCGCCATGGTCGGCGGCGAGGTCGAAATAATCCATCGAACGGGTCATGTAGAGGTAGGAGTTGGCGTCGAAGCGGTCGACGAATGTCATGCCCTGGTGGCGCAGATAGCTTTCGATCTGGAAATCTGCGTCGAAACCGAAGGTCAGCGCTTCGCGGTCCTGCAGATTGCGGCCGAATTTCCGATGCAGGGCGGCTTCCGACAGATAGGTGATGTGGGCGGCCATGCGCGCCACGGCGAGCCCCTTTTCCGGGCGCTTGCCGTGCTCGAAATATTTGCCGCCATGCCAGTCCGGATCGGCCATGACGGCCTGCCGGCCGACCTCGTGGAAGGCGATGTTCTGCGAGGAATGGCGTGCGCCTGTGGCGATCGGCAGGGCCGAGAAGACGCGCTCGGAATAGCATGACGCCCATTCCAGCACCTGCATGCCGCCCATCGAGCCGCCGAGCACGCAAAACAGCTTTTCGATGCCGAAATGGTCGACCAGCATCAGTTGCGCCCGCACCATGTCGCGGATGGTGATGATTGGCAGGTCGAGGCCGTAGGGCTTGCCGGTGGCGGGATTGGTCGAGGCCGGACCGGTGGAGCCGAGGCAGCCGCCGATGACGTTGGAGCAAATGACGAAGAAGCGGTTGGTGTCGATGATCTTGCCGGGACCGATCAGCACTTCCCACCAGCCGGGCTTGCCGGTCACCGGATTGGTGCTGGCGACATGCTGGTCGCCGGTCAGCGCGTGGCAGACCAGGATGGCGTTGGTGCGGGCATCGTTGAGGGCGCCATATGTCTGGTAGGCGATCTGGAACGGCGACAAAAGCGTGCCGGCGTCAAGCTTCAGCGGCTTGTCAGGGCCAAAACGCAACACAGGGCTCGACGGGTTGTCGGCCTCGTTGTTGGTTTTTGTAGCGCGGAGCGCGGCCATGTGACTCTCCTTGCCCGCCGTCAGGCAATAAAAAACCGGCAATGCGATCGCAAAGCCGGTTACGTCACGCAAACGGCCCTTTAGCGAGTTGTTTAACGTGGCTGCAAGCCGACCGGCCAAATCACCACGGAACTGTTGCGTTCTTCTAGAACTCGTGCGGCCCGGCGTCAACGGCCAGCTATTGCCCGCCTCTCGACATTCGCGGCTACGGCTTGTATTTCCGCTGCGGCCTCCGGACGGAGGCATTCTCGATGGATTTGCGACATGGACAAGACAGCGGACAAGGCACGACCGACGCCCCGCGCGGGCATTATGGACATCGACGCCTATGTGCCGGGCAAGAGCACGGCACCGGCCGGCGTCGCCAAGGTCCATAAATTGTCGTCGAACGAGAACCCGCTCGGCCCGTCGCCGAAGGCGATCGAGGCCGCGCGCGAAGTGGCCAGCAAGCTCGATGTCTATCCCGACGGCACCGCCCGCCGGCTGCGCGAGGCGATCGCCGAGGTGCATGGCCTCAACCCGGCAAACATCATCTGCTCCAACGGTTCCGACGAGATTTTGGGCCTGCTGGCGCAGACCTATCTGGCGGCCGGCGATGAGGCCATCATCACCGAACACGCCTTCATGATCTACAAGATCTACATCCAGTCGGCCGGCGGGACACCGGTGACGATCAAGGAAACCGAGGAACGCGCCGACGTCGACGCGATCCTGGCCGCGGTGACGCCGCGGACCAAAATCATCTTCCTCGCCAATCCCAACAATCCGACCGGAACCTATCTGCCGTTCCAGGAGGTCCGCCGCCTGCATTCCGCTCTCCCGGGCAACGTGCTTCTGGTGCTCGACGCGGCCTATGCCGAATATGTCAGGCGCAATGACTATGAGGCCGGCATCGAGCTGGCGGGCAGCGCACAGAATGTGGTCATGACCCGCACCTTCTCCAAGCTCGGCCTTGGCGGCGCGCGCATCGGCTGGATGTATGGCCCACTGCACATCGTCGATGCCATCAACCGCATCCGCGGCCCTTTCAACGTTAACGCAACAGCGATCGAGGCCGGCATTGCCGCCATCCGCGACCGCGCCCATGTCGAGCGCAGTTCGTTGCACAACGAGACCTGGCTTACCTGGCTGAATGAAGAACTGACGAAGCTTGGGCTGCGCGTGACGCCCAGCGTCGGCAATTTCGTCCTCATCCACTTTCCCGACGACAAGAGGCATTCGGCTGAGGCGGCGGACGATTACCTCACCCAGCGCGGCTATATATTGCGGCGCGTTACCGGCTATGGCTTTCCCAATGCGCTGCGCATGAGCGTCGGCACCGAAGAAGCAAATCGCGGCGTCATCGATGCCCTCACGACATTCCTGAAAAGCTGAAACAATGACAGCACCGATGTTTGAAAAGATCGCGCTGGTCGGCATCGGCCTGATCGGCTCGTCGCTGGCCCGCATCATCCGCCGCGAGGGCCTGGCCCGCCATGTCGCCATCGCGACGCGCAGCCCGGCCACGCTGGCGCGGGCGAAGGAGCTCGGTCTTGGCGAGAGCTACACCACCGACGCCAGGGAAGCGGTCCTCGACGCCGACCTGATCATCGTCTCGGTGCCAGTGGGGTCGTCGGGCGAGGTGGCGCAAGAGATCGCAGCGGCGCTGAAAAAAGGCGCCATCCTCACCGATGTCGGTTCGACCAAGGCCTCCGTCATTGCGCAAATGCAGCCCTATGTGCCGGACGGCGTGCACTTCATTCCGGGACACCCGCTGGCGGGTACGGAGAAATCGGGCCCGGATGCGGGTTTCGCCGAGCTGTTCGAAAACCGCTGGTGCATCTTCACGCCGCTGCCGGGAACCGATCCGGCCGCGCTGGAAAAGCTGTCGGAATTCTGGCGGCGCTGCGGCTCCAACATCGACACGATGGACCCGCAGCATCATGACATGACGCTGGCCATCGTTTCGCATCTTCCGCACATCATTGCCTACAACATCGTCGGCACGGCCGACGATCTGGAATCGGTGACCAAGTCGGAAGTGATCAAATATTCGGCTTCCGGTTTCCGCGACTTCACCCGTCTGGCCGCCTCCGACCCGACCATGTGGCGCGACGTGTGCCTGCACAACAAGGATGCCATCCTGGAAATGCTGGCGCGCTTTTCGGAGGACCTCGCCTCGCTGCAGCGGGCGATCCGCTGGGGCGACGGCGACAAGCTGTTCGACCTGTTCACCCGCACCCGGGCCGTTCGCCGTTCGATCATCGAGGCCGGCCAGGATATCGACGTGCCGGATTTCGGCCGGCAGGCGGTCGAGCACCCGGTGAAAAGTTAAATCTGTTTCAGACGGGCCAGGTCGCCGCGACCATGGCCATTGTCTCGGCCCGGTCCGGCGCGCCCAGCCGGCCGCCGAAGCGCTGGCATTTGAGCGCGGCCGCCGCGCTGGCAAAGCGCAACGCCTGCTCGATCGCCATGGTTTCCGCCAACGCGACAGCAAAGGCGCCGTGGAAGACGTCGCCGGCGGCAAGCGTGTCGACCGCCTTGATCTTCGGCGCCGCGATGTGGCGCACGCATCCGGCGGACCGGTCATGCCACCAGCTTCCCGAGGCGCCGCCGGTCACCGCCACGAAGGCGTCGGTGCGGCTGGCGAGGTCGGCACAGGCGGTTTCGGGGTCCAGCGCATGGCCGCAGACGATGCGTGCCGCCGTCTCCGAAGCGACGATGTGCGATGCCAGCGGCAGCAGGCGCTCCAGCACCTCCAGCGGCGCCGTGTCGGCGTCGAGGATTGCCGGGCAACCGGCGTCGCGCGCGGCGGTCAAGGCAAGAGCAGCGGCGCCCGGCCAGCGCACATCGACCAGCACGGCATCGAAGCCGGAAAGATCGGCGACAGGCACCGCCTCGGGGTCGGCCTGCGCCTTTGGGTCGTAGAAGGGCACGATGATGCGCTCGCCATGAGCGTCGACCAGGATCGCGGCCAGCGCCGAGCGGGCGCCTTCGACGCGGCGGACAAAGTCGCAATCGACGCCCTCGGCCTCGATGCCGGCCAGCAATTGGTCGCCGACGGCATCGTCACCTGCACTTGCCCACAGGAACACCTCGGCGCCGAGACGGCGGGCGGCGCAGGCAGCACTTGTCGCCATGCCCGAGGCGATCTGGATGCCGTCCGAGGCGATGAACTTGCCCTGATGCGTGGGCAGGGTTTCGACGCGCAGGATGGTATCCAGCGTCAGCGCGCCAACGCTCAGCAGTTTCACCGGTCGGTTCATGCGTCGGCTTGCTCGAGCATGATCTCTCCCCAAAAGCCGTTGCCGCTCTTTGCGATCATGCTCTGTCTCTTTGTTTTAACGCAATTCCGGACGGAAAACTGCTCACACTTTTCCTGGAATTGCTCTAATCGAGCGGCTTGATCTTGCCCAGCGGAATGAAGCCGAGCGAGACCTTGCCCTTCACCACCTTGAGCGGCATCGACGGTTCGTTGCCGAGCAGCGCCAGACCGGCAAAGCCTTGCTCGATCTGGCTCTTCTGCTCGGGGATTGCGGTGGCGAGGATTGCCGCCACGGCTTTGGGATCCTGCAGCTTGATCGTCAGGTCGGCATTGACCTGGCCGTTGGCGTCGACCGACACCGGGCCGGAGACGGTGATGCGCGCGGTTCCCGACGACAGATCGAGCTTGTGGATGCCGACCGCCTGGCCGCGCAGGCTCCTGGCCTGCGTCTTCATCAGCGCGACGCCGTTCTTCAGCGTCGCGTCGCCGCTGCCGTCGAGCGGCGGCAGCACGCGCCCGCCGATCGCGTCGGCGTCGATCTCAAGATCGGTGAAGCTTCCGGTATAGCCAAGGTCCTGGCCGTCCGGCCGCAACTCGCCCGCCGCCGTTCCGGCGCTGAATAGTGAAACCGGGTCGGTGTCGTCGGCCGGATCGGTCTGGCCGGACAAGCTCTCGGCCTGCAGCGAAATGCTGCGTGGCAAGGGCCAGGAGAGCTTGGCATTGGCCTGCAGATTGTCCCAATCGATCCATAGCGGCGCCATCCCCGGCACCGAGGTGCGCAGCGGCCCACGCAACTCGGCGGCAGGCGACAAAGGCCGGATGAGCTCTGCAACGAAGTTGAAGCTGCCTGCCGAGGCGGCGACGTTCCTGGCGTCGTCCTCGTAAGCCAGATTGTCACAGGAGATGGCAAAACTCAGGGGGTAGCCGCTGACGGTGAGGTTGGCGCAGCCGGCCTCGATGCCTTTGTCCTTGAGCGAGGCTACCGCTTTGTCGGCTTCGCTGCTGACGCGACCGGCGACATAGAACCAGACCGCGCTGTAGGCGCCGAACAGCATAACGACCAAGGCAGCGAGCCACATCAGCCGGCGGCGAAACTTCGACGGACGCTCGTCACTTGACGTCATGCTGCGGCTTTCATTAACGCGGGCGTGTTGCGGGTGGACTGTGGCTTACGCAACAAGCAAAAAGAACAGAAGAGCACCGATTCCGATGCGGCGGCGTCACTCTCGTGCAATCAGGCTTGGCGATATGGGCGATTTTTGGGTTTTTGGCTACGGCTCGCTGATCTGGCGACCGGGATTCGCGCATGTCGAGACCCGCCGCGCGCGGCTTTACGGCTACCGCCGGTCGCTCTGCGTCTATTCCTTCGTGCATCGCGGCACGCGTCAGCGGCCGGGCCTGGTGCTCGGCCTCGACCGTGGCGGCTCCTGCATCGGGCTGGCCTTTCGCGTGCCCGGCGAGCTGCGCGATGAGGTGCTGACCTATCTGCGCGAGCGCGAATTGGTGACCAGCGTCTACCTCGAGCGTGTGCTCGATATCAGTCTCGACGTGAATGGTGCGGCCGCGGGAGAGAGAGTGAAAGCGGTCGCCTATATCGTCGACCGCCAGCATGAGCAGTATGCCGGCGGGCTCGATGCCGCGCATGCGGCAGGTGTTATCCGTGGCGCCGTCGGCCAGTCCGGAAACAACGAGGACTATGTGCTCAACACGCTGCAGCATCTCGCGGCGCTGGGTATCAGCGACCACTGGCTGGAAGAGGTGGCGAAGCGGATCGCCTCGTGAGCCGGTAGACCACGGCGAGCCTGCAGGCGAAGCGCTCGCGCCTTTGTGAAGCGCTGGCCCGCTGGAAAAATTGGCTGAGGCCTTTGACCTCGGCGCGGCGGGACCTAGCTTAGCTGCGGCCCGAAGCATTCGGGTCGCCCGCCGCCAGCCCACGGAGCCCCGTCTTGCAAAAACGCCGTCTCGGTCAAACCGACCTTTCCATCGCGCCGCTGGTCCTGGGCGGCAATGTCTTCGGCTGGACCGCGGACGAGAAGACCTCCTTCGACCTGCTCGACCGGTTCGGCGACGCCGGCCTCAACGCTATCGATACCGCCGATGCCTATTCGCGCTGGGTGCCGGGCCACGCGGGCGGCGAGTCCGAGACCATCATCGGCAAATGGATGAAAAGCCGCGGCAACCGTGACAAGATCATCGTCATCACCAAAGTCGGCTCGGATATGGGACAAGGCAAGAAGGATCTGTCCGCTGCCCATATCGAAAGGGCAGTCGAGGCGTCGCTCAAGCGACTGCAGACCGACGTGATCGACCTTTATCTCTCGCATTGGCCGGACCCGACAACCCCTTATGAGGAGACGCTCGGCGCCTACCAGAAGCTGCTCGCTGCCGGCAAGGTCCGCCATATCGGCGCCTCGAATCTCGACGCCGGCCAGCTGCGCGCCGCGCTCGATGTTGCCAGCCTGCGCGGGCTGCCGCGCTACAGCGTGCTGCAGCCGGAATACAATCTCTACGACCGCTCATCCTTCGACGGGCCGCTGCATGATCTGTGCGTGGCCGAGGATATCGGCGTCATCACCTATTTCAGCCTCGCCAAGGGGTTTTTTAGCGGCAAATACCGTAGCGAGGCCGATCTCGGCAAAAGTGAACGCGGCGGCGGCGTGAAGGCTTATCTCAATGCGCGCGGCATGCGCATTCTGGCCGCACTCGACACTGTGGCGGCGCGCCATTCGGCCAAGCAGGCGGAAGTAGCACTCGCCTGGGTGATGGCGCAGCCCGGCATCACCGCGCCGATCGCCAGCGCCACGACGCTGGACCAGGTCGACAGCCTGGTGCGCGCCGCATCGCTGAAGCTCAGCGCGGAGGATCTCGTGGCGCTGGACAAGGCCAGCGCCTAGCCGCGCAGGTTCGGCACGATCGTCCAAGACGACGGCTGTCCGCCTTGCCACACTGTTCTCCATTATTGGGAGAAGAGGCAGCATGGCCGCAGACATTCTTTCGCAGGCGCAGCCCTGGCAGCAATTGCTGGCGCTGGTGCTGGCGGCAACCGTCGTCATGGGCAGTCCTGGCCCGGCGACGATCAGCGTCACGGCGATAGGGGCCGCCTTCGGCCTGCGCAATTCGCTTCACTACACATCGGGGATCATTTTAGGCACGGTCGCGGTGCTGCTGGTGGTGGCCACCGGCATCAAGGCTATCCTCACCTCGATGCCGGGCGTAGCGCCAGTGCTGGCGGTCGCTTCCGCCGCCTATATTCTCTACCTCGCCTACAGAATAGCGACAGCGCCGCCGCTGGCCGCGCGTGACAGCAGCGCGGTTCTGCCGACCTTCCTCGGCGGCTTCCTGCTCGCCGTTGCCAACCCGAAAGCCTATGTGGCGATTGCTGCGGTCCTTGCTGGCTCCGCGACCGCAGCCGGCGCCGATGCTCTCGGCATCCCGGCCAGGCTGGCGGTTCTCACCCTGATGATCGTAGCCATCCATGTGCTGTGGCTGCTGGCCGGCGCGGCCTTCGCCCGCACCCTGCGCCAGCCGCTGGCGTCGCGGATCATCAATCTGGCCTTCGCGGCGACGCTGGTGCTGACAACGGCGCTGGCGGCGTGGCCTTGAGCCGGCCCGCAGAAGAGATCAAGCTTTGGTCTTTTTTGTTTTGGCGCGATTCAGGACGGAAAAAACCGCTCACACTTTTCCTGGAATTGCTTTGGCGGCCGCGGCGAGTTCGGCCAGCCGCTTGACCGCCGTCGGCGGCATTTGCGGCGGGTTAGGAGCCTGCGATGCCTCGATCAGCAGCTGGTCGCAGGCGGCTTCCGTATCGCCGATCAGCCGGTCCATGAATTCGTCCTTGCCGAGCCCGGGCGGAATCGGCGGCAGGAAGCGGGCCTTGATGGTGCCGGGAAAGCGCAAGAATTTGCGGCGAGGCCAATAGAGGCCGGCGACATGGGCGACCGGTACCACCGGGACGCCAAGCTGCGTATAGAGCTCGACAATGCCGTATTTGTAAGCCGGCTCGTCGCCTGGCGCTCGGCGCGTGCCTTCGGGGTAGATAATCAGCTGGCGCGGATTGCGCCCCATCTCCTGCTTTGTCGATGCAACGACCTGCTTCAACGCCTTGGAGCGGCTGCCGCGGTGAACCGGGATCATCCGCATCTTCAGGATGTACCAGCCGAAGAAGGGGATCCAGGTCAGCTCGCGCTTCAGGATATAAAGCGGATCGTGGAGGAACGGAAAGAAAGCGATCGCGTCCCAAAACGACTGGTGTTTCGGCGCCAGGATGAAAGAGCCCTCCGGCAGGTTCTCGACGCCGGTGATGTCGCTCCTGGTGCCGGCGATCTTGTCGTAGAGCCACAGGCTGGTGCGCGACCAGAATTTCGGCACGAACCAGGCGCGATGGCGTGGCGAGAGGAAGTAGTAAGGGGTCCAGAGGACCATCTGGACGATCAGATTGACATAGAAGACGAAGTTGAACGCCAGCGAGCGGATATAGAGCATGCGGGGAAGGGCCCGTTGAGGAGGTGTGCGTTGGTTACACCAAGCGCGGGCAAAAAGGAAACGCCGCAATGGCCTGACATAGGCCGGCTCGCCACTGACTCAAGCCAGTCTCAACTCACCACGTCGCCTGCAATAGCCGCTGCTTCAGCCGCGGAGCGGCGAAATCGAGGAACGCCCTTAGTTTCACCGCCGGCAGGCCTTGGCCGGCATGGACGAGGCTCACCGGCCACGGCTGCGGCTCGAAGGGTCGCAAGACCGGGACGAGCACGCCGGAACGTACTGCGTCCGCGATCTGGTAGGAGAGCACCCGCGTCATCCCGGCGCCTGCAATCGCGGCATCGATTGCAGCTTCCGCCGTGTTGACGCGCAGCCGTGAGCGGATCGGCACGATCAGTTCGCCCTTGTCGCCGGCAAAGCTCCAGCTGGCGAGCGCTGCAGGCCCTTCGAAACTGATGCATTCATGCGCGGCCAGATCGTCCGGCGTCCGCGGCATGCCATGCGCGGCGATATAGGCGGGGCTGGCGCACACGACGCGACGGATCGCGCCGACGCGGATGGCAATGAGGCTCGAAGGCGCAAGCTCGCCGATGCGGATGGCAAGGTCGAGATGTTCCTCCGCCAGTTGGGTTATCCGGTCAGCCAGCGTCAGGCGAATGTTGACTTGAGGATAAGCCGCCAGGAATTCGGTGACGACAGGCAGCACGTGCAGGCGACCAAAGACGACCGGCGCGGTGATGAACAGGTCGCCGGTCGGCGTGCTGTATTCGCCGGCAGCGGTGCGTTCGGCTTCGCCGACCTCGCCGAGGATGCGGCGGCAGGCGGCGAGATAGGCCTGGCCGGCATCGGTCAGCGTGAGCTGCCGGGTCGAACGGTTCAGCAGGCGCGCCTGAAGGTGCTTCTCGAGGTCGGAAACCTTGCGGCTGACCGTTGCCAGTGGAATGCCGAAATGGCGGCCGGCAGCGGAAAGGCTGCCCGCTTCCACCGCGGCGACGAACAGCGACATGGCTTCGAGACGATCCATAGTGTCTTCCGGAAATTGGAAGGATAGCTTGCAACTATGCCATCTACATCCAAAACATGGAAGGACCTACCTCTTCGCGTACAATGGCCGTGTTTCGGCCCCGCGGAGGCTTCCATGAATGCTCATACTTTCACCAGCGATGTCGCCTTCACGCCGACGGTCAAGGCGATCCAGACCCGCAAAGGTTCGCGCAAGGGCTATGCCAGCGCCGAGGAGCGCGGCGGATGGCGCGCCCATATCACGCCCGACCTCGCCGACTTCATCGCGGCGCAGACCAGCGTCTTCCTGTCGACCGCAAATGGCGAGGGTCAGCCCTATATCCAGCATCGCGGCGGGCCAGCCGGCTTCCTCAAGGTGCTGGACGAAAAGACCATCGGCTTCGCCGATTTCTCCGGGAACAGGCAGTTCATCACGCAAGGGAATCTCGCCGACAACAACCAGGCATTCCTGTTCCTGATCGACTATGCGCATCGCCAGCGCGTCAAGATCTGGGGCACGGCGCGCGTCGTCGAGGACGATGCCGATCTTCTGGCAAGGCTGATGCCGCAGGACTACAAGGCGCGCCCCGAGCAGGTCATCTTGTTCACCGTCTCGGCCTGGGATGCCAATTGCCCGCAACACATTCCGCAGCGATTCGAGGCCGCCGATGTCGCGGCCGCACTCGCCGAACGCGACAAGCGGATTGAAAGCCTCGAACAGGAGATTGCGCGGCTGCGTGGCGCGGAAGACGGCACGGCCAAGGGGTAATCGAGCGCCGTCAGAGTCGTCTGTCTGGACGCAATTCCCAAGGGAAAGCGTACGTGCTTTTCCCGGGAAAACCGCTACACACTTTTCCTGGAATTGCTTTAGTCCTTGGCGGTCGAAACCTCGGCCAGTGCGACGCTGTCGGCGGTCTGGCGGACCGGGACGACGCCGCGCGCAAGCGCCAGCAGGTATTTGCTGTATTCGGTCAGAAGCACGCGTAGCGCTTCCGGCTTGGTCAGCCAGTCGCCATTGTCCAGATTGGTGTTGACCACTGGATAGGGTTCAAGCCTGGCGCCATGCAGCAGGCGGCCCATCTCGAGCAGGCTGCGCGGCATGTGGTAATTGTTGGTGACGAGGATGACGCTGCCATAGGCGTGGCTCTCCACCCATTTAGCGCTTTCCTCGGCATTGCCGATCGTGTCGAGCGCGGCGCGGTCGATGTCGACACAGCAGGAAAACAGCGCCTTGTCGCCGCCGGTAGCAGCCTGCAATTGGCGGCGGCTGGCAGAGGGATGCACGCCTGAGATCAGCAGCCGCTCGCCCTTGCCGGAGGCAAGCAGATCGAGTGCTGCGTCGAGGCGGGCCTGACCGCCGGTCAAGACGATGATCGCATCGGCCTTGGCCGGGTTGGTCGGGGTCGTCATGTGGCTGACCTTGCTGGCGAACCAGCCGAAGCCACCGGCAAACAGGGCCACCAGCAGCAGTAGACAGAGGGAGGCGAGACGCAGGGCGGTGCGCAAACGGCCCAGCCCGGTGCGCATACGCGAACGCACCACTGGCATCTGTCCAGCCGTTCCGGTCGACTCCCGCGCGTTCATCATCCTATGGTTAATCCTGAAATGCCTTTTTGGTAAGGAAAAAAGCGCACATTGCGTTACGTCGGTTTTCGATCCGTGATCGTCCCTTCCATTCCTGTCCTTGCCCCCGAACTGTTTTCGCTTCTGCCCTCACGGTTCACCCCGCATCCGGCTGGCGGACATCGATGTCGCTGAGATAGGCGACGACGGTGGCGTGCGAGGTCGCCGCCGTCAGTCCGCCGATCACCAGCACCATCAGGCCGACGCCGAGATAGCCTGCCGATCCGATGGCGAAATTGCCGAACAAAGCGGTGGCCTGGTCGGCCTGCGGCGTTGCCATGTTGCGCGACGACCACCAGGAAAAGACGATGAAAACCAGGATCGCGGCTGCGCCGCCGGCGGCCGCGCCCTTCATCCCGGTGACCAGGAAATGCCAGCGGAATTCACGCGCGATGAAGCGCGCCTCGGCGCCGACGAAATGCAGCACTTCGATGATATGGCCGTTACCCGCCATAGCGCCGCGCGTCGCAAACACTACGGTCAGCACCGTCGCCGACAGCATCAGGACCAGCACGGCGATGCCGATGGTGACCGTGGTGCGGGCCATGGCGACCAGCCGGTCGACCCATGTACGGTGATCGTCGAGCGAAGCACTCGGCAGCTTGGGCGTGAGCGCCGCACGGATGGCGCTAAAGTCGGGCGGACTGGTCTCGTCGATGGTGACGATGATCAGGCGCGGCACCGGCAATTCGTCGATATTCAGACCCGAGCCCAGCCATGGCTCCAACAGACGCGCGGTGGCGTCGCGATCGATGATCCGGGTTTCCTTCACGCCGGGGAATTCGCCGACGATCTGCGAGGCCTGGGCAAGGGCTGCCTCCATGTCGAGGCCGTCGACCGGTTTGATCTGAATCGTCGCCTCGCGCGAGATCTGGTTTTCCCAGACCGAGGCAGTGTCGCGCACCAGCGTGACGGCGCCGAAAGTCAGGCAGGACAGGAAGGTCATGATGGCGATGACCAGCACCAAGGCGCGGCCGGCAATATTCTGCGCCGGCACGATCGGCGCCATGCGGCGCTGGACGCGCTGCGTCGTCGTTGCGGGCTCGGCGGCGTCTTCATGCAGCTGTTCGGCCGATAGCTCAGTCATAAATATCCAGCCTTCCGCCGGCCAGGATCATGCGGCGCGCGTCGACCTGTTCCATCAGGCCGAGATCGTGAGTGGCGATCACCACAGCGGTGCCGAGCCGGTTGAGCTCGATGAACAGCCTGAGCAGCCGGCGTGCCAGCGGCGGGTCGACATTGCCGGTCGGCTCGTCGGCAAGCAGGATTTCGGGCTGTTCGATCAAGGCCCGGGCGATTGCCGCGCGCTGCTTTTCGCCACCCGAAAGGACCGGCGGCAGCACATGCATGCGCTCGCCCAGGCCAACCCATTTCAAAAGTTCGGTGACGTCGGTGCGGTAGCTCGCTTCCTCGCGGCCGCGCACGCGCAGCGGCAGAGCGACATTCTCATAGGTGGTCATGTGGTCGAGCAGGCGGAAATCCTGGAACACCACGCCGATCCGGCGCCTGAGATGCGGCAGTTCAGCGCGCGAGATGCGCGAGCGGTCCTTGCCGAAGATGGTGATCAGCCCGCGTGTCGGCTTCAGCGACATGAACAGAAGGCGCAGCAGCGTCGTCTTGCCGGCGCCGGAGGGCCCGCTCAGGAACTGGAAGGAGCTCTCCGGAATGTGCAGGGAGATGTCGCGGAGGATTTCCGGACCCATGCCATAGCGGAGGCCGACATTTTCGAAGCGGATCACGTGCGACGACCTGAGGGCGGCGGCGTGCCAGCCCTTTCTGTCCAACGACCATCGGCCGCCATGGTTAACCGTCGGTTAATTTTCGCTGTTCTTGAGTGCGTCACAAGGGTTCCGGAGGGAAGCGTTAACCATTTCCATTTACGCAAAAGAAACGAAGAGGCAACAGCGGGGCCATGATGGCTGAGCAGCGAACCGCGCGCCCGGTTTCCGGCGAAATCATGACCGGGACAAGTGTCGCACCGGAATCGCGTCCTGTGGCGACCGACATCGTCGATGCGGATTATGAGGTGCTGCCGCAGCCGATCCCATGTGTAGAAGCCATGCCGACGCCGGCGCGCGACATCGCGACGCCGTCGATCGAAGGCATGGAGATGCTGCGCAAATCAGATGCGTCAGCCGGGCGGCCGGCATCGCGTGGCGGGCCGATCTTCTGGATTGCCGGCATCGGTGCGGCGCTTGCCGCCTTCTGGGTCTCGGGTGGCCACGTGCTGGTGCGCCAGACGCCATTCTGGTCAGTCGAACAGCAGGAGGGCGCCGTACTCAGCATTGCCGGCGTCACCTCGCGTGTCGACGCCTCGGGACCCACCCCGGTGCTGTTCGTGGATGGCGAGGCCGTCAATGACGGTTTGAAGGCGGGACAATTGCCGCCGCTGGAGATACGTGTCACCGGCAATGACAGCCGCATCACCCGCTATACTCTGGGGACATCCAACCGTTCTCTGGCGCCCGGCGAAAGATTCGGCTTTTCCAGCCGCCTCGATGTGCCTAGAAACGGCGTCAAGGCCGTGGCGGTCACCTTCGCCGGCTAGTCGGTTTCTCTGGAAAGGTTGTTGATGCCAGTTGTGCGCGGCAAGGACATCGAGGTCCTGTTTTCGGCGTCCGCGATCGCGCGGCGCAATCTCGAACTCGCCAAGGAGATCGCCGAGCACGACTATCACGACCTGCTGGTGATTTCGGTGCTGAAGGGCTCGTTCATCTTCGCCGCCGATTTGATCCGCGCCATGCACGATGTCGGGCTGTCGCCGGAGGTCGAGTTCATCTTCATTTCCAGCTATGGCGCCGGCACCACCAGCGGCGAGGTGAGGGTGCTGCGCGACATCGACAATGAGGTCGCCGGCCGCGACGTGCTGCTGATCGATGATATCCTGGAATCCGGCAAGACGCTGTCCTTCACCCGCAACCTGATGCTGTCGCGGGGCGCCAAAAGCTGCGCCATCGCGGTGCTGTTGGACAAGCGCATGCGCCGCCAGACGGAGCTGAACGCCGACTATGTCGGCTTCGACTGTCCCGATTACTTCGTCGTCGGCTACGGCATGGACGTCGCTCACGCTTTTCGCGAACTGCCGTTTGTCGGTGTCGTCAAAGGCGATGCCTGAGAAAAGGCCCCCGACGCTTCAAATTTTCAGAAAAAGTCAACTTTTGCCCGCCAAATTCCGGCCCATGGCAAAGCTTCTGATCGTCGAGGACGATGAGTCCGTCCGCACCCTCGCCGCCCGCGCGCTCGAACGCGCCGGGCACTCGATCGATATCGCCGCCGACGGCGCGCAAGGGCTGGCGATGGTCAGTGCTGCAGGCGGCGGTTACGACCTCGTCGTCTCCGATATCCGCATGCCGGAAATGGATGGCATCGAGATGGCGATCGCCGCAGCCAGGCTTTTCCCTGACATGAAGATCCTGCTGATGACCGGCTATGCCGACCAGCGCGAGCGCGCCGAGGAATTGAACGGCATCATTATCGACGTCGTGCAAAAGCCTTTCACGCTGGCCGAAATCCGATCGCGGGTCGACCAGGCGCTCGCCTGCTTCGCCTGACACGCTTCAGGCGGCATCCTGAGACGCGGCGAGGACAGGCGCAGCGCTCCGGCGCCGTTCGGTGTTGAGCGCCAGCAGACCGGCGCCGATGATCAGCGCCGCACCGATGGCGGTGGTCGAGCGCGGCACCTCGTCGAAGAACAGGAAGCCCCACAGCGGCGACCAGATAATCCCGGTGTATTCGAAGGTGGCGACGCGGTTGGCGGGCGCCAGCCTGTAGGCCTGCGACAGCAGAATCATGCCGGCCGAAGCGACGAAGCCGCAGGCCGCCATCTTGAGGAAATCCGGGGTCGTCGGCCAGACCCACGGCCGCACCAGGAATTCGAGGCTGGGGTGGACAGCATGGGTTATGCCGGCAAGCCAGAATGTGCCGGCAACCGCAGCGGCGCCGACCAGATAGGCGCCGTTCTGGTAGAAGGCCATGACGGTGGAGGATTCGGTGTCGCCGATCTTGCGCGCCATCAGCTGTGAAAAGCCGTAGAGCAAAGCCGAGCCCAACGAAAGCAGCGCCGCCCAGTCGAACAGGCCGGCGCCCGGGCGCAGCATCACGACCACGCCCAGCATGCCGATCAGCACGGTGGCGAGAGCCTGCCAGGATACCCGCTCGCCGAGATAGGGCCCGGCTATCGCCATGATGAACAGGGGCGCCATGAAATAGAGCGCCACCGCGTCGGCGAGCGGCAAGGCAGCGATCGCCAGATAGTAGACCGTATAGGAGGAGAACTGGACGAAGGCGCGTATCGTCAGCAGGCCGAACCGCTTCGAGACAATGGCCCGCAGGCCGACATCGGCGCGAACGAGAACGACCAGGATCGGCAAAGCGACGATCGAGCGGATCCACATCACCTCGGTCACGGGATAGCCGGCCGACACCGCCTTGACCAGCGGGTCCTGGAGCGAGAACACCAGCACGCCAAGGCACAGGCTGATGATGCCGAGAACGATCCGGTTGCGCATATTGTTCTGCCGGCCCTTGCCTTAACTGCCCGCAGCCGCCCGGCCATGGGGTAAAAAGAACCCGCCACCGTTTTGGGCAGCGGGTATGAGTGAGGACTCTTTGATTGGTCCGCAGCCGGTTTCGCGGCGGCATATCCAATGGGTGAGCGGACTATGCTGCGGCGTTTGACATGTTGCAAACGAATTGGAATGATACCAGAGATCAAATTTGCTTATGACGGACTCGATGCGGCCAACCCTCGACAGCGATCTCCTGCGCACCTTCGTCGCCATTGCCGAAGCGGGCAATTTCACCCGGGCGGCGGAGCAGGCCGGGCGCACCCAGTCGGCGGTGTCGATGCAGATGAAGAAGCTCGAGGAGCTGGTCGGCGACAGCCTGTTCGAACGCGGCTCGCGCGGCGTGGCGCTGACGCGCCGTGGCGGCGAGCTGATCGTCAATGCCCGCCGCATCGTCTCGCTGCTCGACGAGACGGCGGCATCGATGGCGGCGGCACCTCTTGGCGGGCCGGTGCGCATCGGCATTCCCGAGGAATATGGTCACGCCATCCTGTCGCGCGCGCTCGGCGCCTTCTCGAAGCGTCACACCAAGGTCGAGGTCACCGTGCGCTATGCACATTCGGGCGCCCAGCTGGCAGCGTTGGCGGCCGGTGAACTCGACCTCGCCGTGGTGTTCGAATGGCAGGATCCTTCCGGCGGCGAGGTGCTGATGCACGATCCGACCGTGTGGGTGACATCGAGCCTGCATCACATGCATGAGGAGCGGCCGGTGCCGATCGCGCTCTACAACCGGGCCGGCTGGTGCAAGGACTTTGCCATCAAATCGCTTGAGCAGCGTGGGCTGGCCTACCGTGTCGCCTATACCAGCGACACCACCGGCGGCCTGAAGCTCGCCGTCACCTCTGGCCTGGCGATCGCGCCGATCTCGCACAGCAATATTCCGGATGGCTGTCGTGAACTCACCGCCGCTGACGGGTTCGGCCATATCGATTCCTCGAATGTGGTGATGCACCGCAGCCCAAATGCCTCAGGCGAAGCTATCGACGGCATGCAGGAGGCGATCCGCGAGGCGTTCGTCAACCGGCCGGCTTAGTCTGTTGCATCCTCGTAGAAATGCAGGCGATTGCCGAAGGGGTCGCCGACCGACACTTCACGGGTCTGCCACGACGTGGTTCGAGGCCCGGCCGGGCGTAGCGGTATCTCTTGCCGATCAGTTCGCGGTGCAATGCCGCGATGTCCTCGACCTTGATGCGCATGGCTATACCCGGCGCGCCGTCGCCATGATGTTCGCTCAGATGCAGGACACAGCCGTCGCGGATTACACCCATGTAGAGCGGCGCATTGTCGTCGAAGCGGTGCTCGAACTCGACCTTGAAGCCGAGAAAGTCGACATAGAATTCGCGTGCCTTGGCGATGTCGAAGATGCGCAGGATGGGCGTGACGGCACCGAGTTTCGGCATGGCGCTGATACCATTCAGTTCGACGGATGTTGCCTTGGAAGCTACTTCAGCTCCAGCAGCCGCTCGAGGTAGCTGCGCTCGATGTCGGGGCTGAGCGCGTTGCCGAGCCGCTTGCGAATCGCCTCGAGAATCTGGCGGGCGCGCTGCACGTCGATCTCGTCGGGCACCTTCACCGAATCGCCGAAATCGGGTCCGCGGCTGGCGCGTGGTCGGCCCAGCGGATCGCGGCCGGCGTCCTGTTGGCGGCCGCCTTCCTGGCTGCCACCCTGGTCGCCCTGCATCGCCTGCAGCTGCTTCATCATCTCTTTGGCGCCCTTGCGCAGCGCTTCCAGCGCGCGACCCTGGTGGCCGACGGCCTGGTCGCCTTCGCCTTCGCCAAGCGACTTTTCGGCATTGCCCATGGATTTGCCAGCGTCGCCAAACCCCTCATTGGGTTGCATGCCCATGCCTTCCAGGCCCTTCTTCAGCTTGTCGAGTTCGCTCTGCAACTGGCCCTGGCCTTCCTGCAGCTGCTTCATCGCATCGGCGAATTCCTGCGGTGTCATCGACTTCGGCCGGGCGAGAGGATCGCGATCCTTGCCGACGCCCGGCTGGTCCGGGTCGTCGCCATTGCCTTCGCCGGGCTGCTGATTATCTCCGCGCTGCATCTGGTCCATGCGGTAGGTGTCGTTCATCATCTCCTGCTGGCGGCGCATGATCTCGCCCAGCTTGTCCATCTGCTGGCGCATCTCGCTGTCCTGCTCGCCGCCTTGCTGCTGACGGCCGGCCTGCAGGTTGTTCATCATGTTTTCCAGCTGCGACAGCAGCTCCTGCGCCTTGTCGCGGTCGCCTGATTTCGCCAAATTCTCGATCTGGTCCATCATGCGGTCGATATCGCTCTGGCGCAACTCGCGGCCGTTCTGCTGCATCTGCGGCGCGTTCGGGTTCTGCTTGGCGCGCTCGGCGAATTCCTGCAGGAATTCGTTCATCGCCTCGCGCAGTTCCTTCATCGCCTTTTCGATCTCTTCGTCGCTGGCGCCGCGCTTGATGGCGTCCTGCAGCGCCTGCTGGGCCTGGCGGAGCCGCTTTTCGGCGGACGAGAGATTGCCTTCCTCGATGCCGAGCGCGATTTCCCAGAGATAGGCAACCTCGTTGCGCAACTGATCGTCGCTGTCCGACATCTTCAGCCGGCTGCGGGCGCTCATGATGGCGAGGTAATGCGACATGTTGTCGAACGTGTCCTCGGGCCGCAGCGTGATGGCGTCCATCAGGTCGAGCACGCGCGGCTTGGCATTGGCGTCGAGCGCCAGCAGGCGGCGCTGCTCGACCACCGCCCGCGCCAGTGGGTTGGCGAAGGGCCGCTCCGGCATCACAATAGTCTTGGTCTCGCTGGTCGCGGTGTGTCCGGCATCGTCGGTGGCGACAAGCGACAGCTTGATGCTGGCGCCGGCCCAGACGTGCTCGGTGAGGTCCTTGGTGGTCTTGGCGGCGTTCGCCTTGCCGCCGCGGCGCGGCAGCGCCAGCGGCAGGTCAGGCGGACCGTAGAGCGGATGCGCATCGGGCGCCGCCGGATCGGCCAGCGCGAAAACCGCCTTGGCGGTGGCCGCGCCATAGTCGTCGTCGATCTGGTAGTTGAGCTCGAAGGCGCCGTTGACGGCGCGCTTGGGCTCGCCGACGAAGCGGATCGTCGGCGGCTTATCGGGGATCACCGCGAAGGCCCAGCGACCGAGATCGGCTTCGCCCGACTTCAGCGTCAGCGTGCCGTCGGCGGTCAGCTTGCCGGTGAACTGGCGCAGCTTGGGGGTCGCGGGGTTGACCGCCGCTGCGTTGACGGCCGCCACCTGTGGTCCCGACGGGTCGATGGCGCGAGCATTGCCGCCCTTGTCGGCAAAGCTTAGCGTTTCCTCGCCGGAGCCGCCGGTCACGCGCAGCGAGACGTCGCTGCCTTGCGGCACGGTGAAGGTGGCAACCGCCTGCTTGGCGTTGCCATCGATGACTGGCGCGGTCAAGAAGATGGGCGGCTTGCCGGTATAGGCCGGCGGGGTCACCCAGGCATCGATGCGCGGCGGTACGATGTCGCGCGCCGCATGCGCACTGAAACCATCGGACAGCCTGCCGCCGGACGGTCCGAAGGAAAAGGCAAAAGCGGTGACCAACAGCAGCGCCGCCACGGCACGCAATGCCCACGGATCGCGCTCCGGCACGCGGGTACGCGGCAGGTCGGCGCCAAGGCTGCCGAGCTTGTCGGCCATGCGCTTTTGGTGTTCGCGCCACAACGCCTGGGAAAAGATGCTTTCCTTGCCGCTGGGACGGTCGGTCTGCACCAGCACCGGGCTGTGCTGCAGCTGGTTGGCGGCCTCGATACGGCGGTCGATTTCAGCGGCGGATGGAAGCTTGAAGAAACGCAGCGGATAGAGCGCCGTCAGCGTGGCAATACCGAACGCAGTGACCAGGATAATGCGCGCAATGTCAGGCAGCCGGGGGAAAAGGCCGAGCCAGGAGAGGCTGAGAAACAGGCTGGCGATGATGAGCAGCGGCAGAAGCAGCGGCCAGCCGCGCTCGACCGTCATCGAGACCCGTGTCGCCAGCCGGCTCAGGGCAAGCCGCCCGGCCAGGCTGCGATCGCCACTGGAAATGGGGCGTTCCGTCATCGGCCCTTCCTGCCCGGGCGGGATAGCCCGGACTCAACAAGCAGAAGTTTACCAGCAAACACGGCAAAGGCGAGGCGGTTCCGGAAAACTTGAAAAGCTTTGACGGGTTTGCGTCCCACTTCAGTCGAAGCAAGGTTTAGAATTTCGCCGGATCGGTATTCGAGCCGCAGACAAGGACGGCGATCCGCTCGCCCTGCGCCGGCGTGTAGCGGCCGGACAGCAGCGCTGCGAAGGCCGCTGCGCCGCCCGGCTCGGCGATGATCCGCACCCGCTCCCACAGCGCCTTTTGCGCGGCGATGATGGCGTCGTCGGTGACCAGGATGGAGCGTTCGACGAAGGCCTCGGCGATCGGGAACATCATCTCGCCGACGCGTTTGGGCGCCAGCGAATCGGCGGCGACGCCTTCGGCCGGCGCATCGACGGGGTGGCCGGCTTCGAAGGCGTGATGCAGCGTCGGCGCGCCTTCGGGCTCGATGGCGATGATCCTGATGCGGCCGGCAAACCAGGCGGCGATGCCGCCGATCAGGCCGCCGCCGCCGACAGCGACCAGCAGCGTGTCGATGTCGGGCAGATCGTTTTCGATTTCGAGGCCGAGCGTGCCTTGGCCGACCAATGTTTCCTCCTGGTTGAAGGCATGGATCTGCAGCGCGCCGGTCTTTTCAGCAAAAGCCTCGCTGGCGGCCAGCGCCTCGGCATAGCGGGCGCCGCCGACGATCAGTTCGGCGCCGTAGCCGCGGATGCGCTGCAGCTTGGCCGCCGGGCTGACTTCGGGAACGAAGATCGTCGCCTTGTGGCCAAGCCGCATGGCGGCATAGGCGACCGCGGCGCCATGATTGCCGCCCGATGCGGCGACGACGCCGGCCGCAGGCACCGGCCGTTCGAGCAGATTGGTGAAGGCGCCGCGCGCCTTGAACGAGCCGGAATGCTGCAGGCATTCGAGCTTGAGGTCGACCGCCAGCGGCGGCCGGTCGAAATCGGCCATGTCGACGCGCAGCACCGGCGTGTGCCTGATATAGCGGCGGATGCGCGGTTCCATCGCGGCAATGCGTTCGCGCGTGACGGTGTTGCCGTTCGTCATGACCATCTCCTTGGGATTGACAGCAATTAGTAACTTGGCAAAATGGCTAAATGCAAGAGGTTGATGTCTTCAAGGCGATCGCCAACGAACGCAGGCTGCAGATCCTCGACTGGCTGAAGGATCCGCAGGCGCATTTCCCGGCCCAGGCAGACGGCGATCTGGTCGATGACGGCGTTTGCGCGCTGCTGATCGCGGAGAAGCTCGGCATTACGCAGGCGACGCTCTCCGAACATATGCGCGTGCTTACCCAGGCCGGCCTGCTGCGCCCCAAGCGCATCAAGCAATGGACGTTCTACCGCCGCGACGAGGACAGGATCGCCGACACAAGGATGCTCATCCAAAACCGGCTGTAGCGCAGCCGCCGTGGCGGCTCCTATGCAAGCCAGTCGGGCACCGAATCCAGGCCGATCAGTTCGTCATAGGTCTGGCGCCGGCGTACGACATGGAAACGGTCGCCGTCGACCAGAACCTCGGGCACCAGAAGGCGGGTGTTGTAGGTGCCGGATTGCACCGCGCCATAGGCGCCGGCGGTGGTGACGGCAATGAGGTCGCCAGACTTGAGCCGGGGCAGGTCACGGTCGAGGCCGAGATAGTCGCCGGTCTCGCAGACCGGGCCGACGACGTCGACCGCCATGCGCGGCGTGTCGGCCGGCGGCTGCACCACCGGCTTGATGTCGTGGAAGGCATCGTAGAGCGTCGGCCGGATCAGATCGTTCATGGCGGCGTCGACGACGAGGAAGTTCTTGGCGTCGCCTTCCTTCACGAAGATCACTTCCGAGACCAGGATGCCGGCATTGCCGACGATCAGCCGGCCCGGCTCGAACATCACCTTCACTCCAAGCTTTGTCAGGTGCTTCCTGACGATCTCGGCATAGGCATCGGGCAGAGGCGGCGGGCTGTTGTCGGTGCGGTAGGGGATGCCGAGGCCGCCGCCGAGATCGACATGCTCGACGGCGTGGGCATCGGCGCGCAGCGCGCCGACCAGTTCCGCCAGAAGCGCGAAAGCATCGTCAAAGGGCTGCAACTCGGTGATCTGGCTGCCGATATGGGTATCGATGCCGATGGGCTTGGTGCCCGGCAAACCGGCCGCGCGGGCATAGACCTGGCGCGCTCGTTGCCAGGGAATGCCGAACTTGTTCTCGGCCTTGCCGGTGGAGATCTTCCTGTGCGTCCTGGCGTCGACATCCGGGTTGATGCGCAGCGAGACCGGCGCCACCTTGCCGAGCGCGGTGGCGCGGGCCGACAGCAATTCAAGCTCCGGCTCGGATTCGACATTGAAGCAGAGAATGCCGGCCTCGAGCGCAAAATCCATTTCGCGCGCGGTCTTGCCGACGCCCGAGAATACGATCTTGCTGGCCGGGATGCCGGCGGCGAGCGCGCGGCGCATTTCGCCTTCCGAGACGGTATCGGCGCCGGCGCCGAGCTTTGCCAGCGTTCGCAGCACCGCCTGGTTGGAATTCGCCTTCAAGGCGTAACAGACCAGCGTGTCGAGCCCGGCAAAGGCCCCGGCGAACACCCGGTAGTGCCTCGTCAAGGTTGCCGTCGAATAACAATAGAACGGCGTGCCGACGCTTGCGGCGATGTCTGGTATCGCCACGTCCTCGGCATGGAGCACGCCGTCGCGGTAATCGAAATGGTTCACGAGAGTGTTTCCGGAAGTTGGAGCACGAGACCTGGTTAGAAAGACCAAGCCGGTCTCATCGGCCCTAGATCAGCGGGTCGAGGATGAATTTCTTGTCCACGACCGGTTTTTCCGGCTCCGGCGGCACCGGCTGTTTGGCGCGCTCGGCGTCCTTGCGGGCCTGGACGGCCGCTTCATAGGGCGTGTCGAGACCAGCCTTACGGCCGCAAGCGGTCACGGCAGCCATCGCCGTCAGCAGCGTCAGCGTCACGAAAATCCTGCTCGCGGTCATCGATCCATCCGTCCGAAACTCTATGTGCTGCGCTTTTAACCGAGTTTTAGGCGCATTGCACCCCGGCATCATGCCTTGGCGATGCGCTTTTTCCAGCTGCGGATCTGCTTCCTGACCTCCGATGGCGCGGTGCCGCCGAAACTGGTGCGGCTCTTCACCGAATTCTGCACCGCCAGAACCGAGAAGATGTCTGCCGTGATGCCGGGGTTGATCGACTGCAGATCCTCCAGCGACAGCTTTTCAAGGCTCACCTTCTTCTCTTCGGCCAACGCCACCGCGCCGCCGGTGACATGGTGTGCCTCACGGAAGGGCAGGCCCAGCGTGCGCACCAGCCAGTCGGCGAGGTCGGTCGCGGTCGCGTGGCCCGAGCCGGCGGCTTTTTTCATGGCGGCGGCATTGACCGTCATGTCGCGCACCATGCCGGTCATCGCAGCCAGCATCAAATCGAGTGTTTCGGCGGCGTCGAAGACGGATTCCTTGTCTTCCTGCATGTCCTTGCCGTAGGTCAGCGGCATGCCCTTCATCACCGTCAGCAGCCCGACGAGATGACCGGTGACGCGGCCGGTCTTCCCGCGCACCAGTTCGGCGGCGTCCGGGTTCTTCTTCTGCGGCATGATTGAGGAGCCGGTGGAGAAACTGTCCGACAGCCTTACGAAGCCGAATTGCGGCGTCGACCAGATGATGATTTCTTCGGCGAGCCGCGACAGATGCGTGGCGCAGATCGCCGCCAGGCTCAAAAACTCCAGCGCGAAATCGCGGTCGGAGACGCTGTCCAGGGAATTGCGCATCGGCTCGCGGAAGCCGAGCGCCTTGGCGGTCTTGTGGCGATCGATCGGAAAACTGGTGCCGGCAAGCGCTGCCGCGCCGAGCGGGCTTTCATCCATCCGCTCGATGGCGTCGCGGACGCGCGACAGGTCGCGCGAAAACATCTCGACATAGGCCATGCAATGGTGGCCGAAGGTCACCGGCTGCGCCGCCTGCATGTGGGTGAAGCCGGGCATCACGGTCGCCGCATGCTCCTCGGCGCGGTCGAGCAAGGCTGAGATCAGCCCCTTCAGCGCCTCGGCGACGCGAAAGCACTCGTCCTTGACCCAGAGCCGGAGATCCACCGCCACCTGGTCGTTGCGTGACCGCGCCGTGTGCAGGCGGCCGGCGGCCGGGCCGATCAGATCGGCGAGGCGGGCCTCGATGTTCATGTGAATGTCTTCCAGCCGGGTCGAGAACTCGAACGTGCCGGCCTCGATCTCTTTCAGGATCGTGTTCAGCCCGTGAGCGATCTTTTCTTGATCGGCCACCGAAATAATGCCCCTTTCAGCCAACATCTCGCTGTGGGCGACCGAACCTCTTATGTCTTGCGCATAAAGTTTGCGGTCGAACGAGATCGACGCGTTGATCGCTTCCATGATCGCGGCCGGACCCGAGGCAAAACGTCCGCCCCACATCTGGTTGCTGGCCTTCTTGTCGCTCATCGCTATAACCCGTGCTCCGGAGCAGTCTTAGAAAATGGCAGACGGTAACAGATACTTCCCGGCCCCGCGCCTGATCCTCGCCGCTTTGGTGGCGGGCGTGCTGGCCGGCGCGGTCGCGGTATATGTCAGCGAGAGCGGGTCTGGCAACAACGCAGCCACCGGCAGCGCACCTGCGGCCGGCGCGGGCAACAGCAAGGACGATGTCGCCTGCGCCGCCAAGAGCGACCGCGCCAAAAAGGTTGCCGCCGCAGCCACCGGCCAGGTGGCGGCATTGCTGCCCGCCGATCCGCCGCAATCGCTGAAAAGCCTCGCCTTCAACGGCCCAGACGGCAAGCCGATGACGATCGCCGATCATGTCGGCAAGACCGTGCTGCTCAACTTGTGGGCGACGTGGTGCGCGCCCTGCCGCGCCGAAATGCCGGCGCTCGATACGCTGCAGAAGGAAAAGGGCAGCGATGCCTTCGAAGTGGTCGCGGTCAATGTCGATGCCGGCGACGATGTGAAGCCGAAGAAGTTCCTCGCCGATATCGGCATCGGGTCGCTCGGCTACTACCGCGATTCGACGCTGGCGCTGTTCAACGACGTCAAGACGCGTGGCTTGGCGCTAGGCCTCCCCGTCACCATGCTGATCGATGGCGAAGGCTGCCTGGTCGCGCATATGAACGGACCGGCGGAATGGTCGGGACCGGATGCCAAGCGCCTGGTCGAGGCCGCACTCGCCCCTTAGGATGAGCGCAGGGCCGCCGCCGGCGGCAGCATCAAGATGCTGCCGCCGCGTTGTTTGACGCTGGCGTCCTCTTGTGCCGCCGGCGCCGCGACGCCGGTCAGTTCGCTGAACGCCTCGATCGGGCTCGGCCGGCCTAGATAGTAGCCCTGGCCGATCTCGCAGGCCTCGGCGTCGAGGAATTTCAGCTCGCCCAGCGTCTCGACGCCCTCGGCCAAAACCGGCAGGCCGAGACCGCGGCCAAGCCCCAGAACGGCGCGCACGATGGCTGCCACCTGGCCGTTGCTGTCGACTGATTTGATGAATGAGCCGTCGATCTTGATCTTGTCGAAGGGGAAGGCGCGGAGATTGGACAGCGAGGAGTAGCCGGTTCCGAAATCGTCCATCGCCACACGCACGCCAAGCGCCTTCACCTGGCGCAAGGTCGCCAGCGCGCGCGGCATGTCCTTGACCAGCGCCGTTTCGGTGATCTCGAGTTCGAGCCTGCCGGGCGTCAGGCCGGAGCCGAGCAGGACTTCATGCACCTTGCGGCTGAAATTCGGATTGTGGAGCTGCACCGCCGAGACATTGACCGCGACGGTGAGAGGGTTCTTCCAGCGCGCAGCCTCGGCGCAGGCCGTCGCCAGCACCCATTCGCCGATCTGGATGATGACGCCGCTGTCTTCGGCCACCGGGATGAAGGTCGCCGGCGACACGTCGCCGCGCTGCGGATGGCGCCAGCGGATCAGCGCTTCGAACCCGACCATCCGCCCGCTGCTGATCTCCTTTTGTGGCTGGTAGACGAGGCGAAACTCATCGCGCGCCATGGCCTGGCGCAGTTCGTGCTCCATCACGCGCCGGTCTCGCGCCTCGGCGCCCATCGAGGCCTCGAAGTAACGGTAGGTGTCCTTGCCCTCGGCCTTGGCGCGGTAGAGCGCGGTGTCGGCGTGGCTGACCAGGAGTGTCGGCTCATCGGCGTCGAGCGGATAAAGTGCAATGCCGATGCTGGCCGACACCAGCCCGCCACCGACCGACAGCCGGTTTTCCTCGCGCATGGCCGCCAGCACCGCCTCGGCGATGCGGCCGGCCGCCTGCGGATCGGGAAGGTTCGGAGCGATGATGGCGAACTCGTCGCCGCCGAGACGCGCCAGCATCTGTCCGTGGCGGAGCACGGCGGAGGCGCATAGCGCCACCTTCTGCAGCATGGCATCGCCGGCGCCGTGCCCGAACAGGTCGTTCACTTCCTTGAAGCGGTCGAGGTCTAGCAGCAGCAGCGCAAGATGCCCGCCCTTGCCGCCGCGGTCCATTGCGGCAATTTCGGCCTCGAGCCGGCCGGAGAAACTGCGGCGGTTGGGGAGCCCGGTCAGCGGGTCGAAATGGGCGAGGCGCAGTATCTCCTGCTCGGCCTTCCTGCGTTCGCGGATGTCGCGCACGGCGACCACGCTGTGCCGCTTGCCGCAATAGTCGATGCTCCTGGCGATAAGTTCGACGGGGATGGTGGCGCCGTCATGGGCTCTGAGCTCCGCTTCCTGTGCCTGTCCGCTGCAGTCGGACATGCCGGCCGCGGTGCGTTCGCCGAAGAGATCGCCAAGCAGCATCGCGTTCAGCACTTCCGGCGCCATGCCGGTTAGCGCGGCGATGCTGTCATTGGCGCTGACGATGCGGGCGCCGTCGCAGACGATCAGCCCCTCGACGGCGGCGTTGGCGAGGCCGTGCATGCGCTCTGCCTCGAGCTTGTGACGACGGAAACGCAGGTCGATCCACAATGCTGCGGCTGAAAGCACCAGGATAGCCATGCTGACTGCAGCGGCGGCGAAGGCCTGCGACACCGGTTCAACCGTGAACTGCGATATCTGGATGGAGGAGTCCGGGAAGATCGACACCGCGCCCATCGCGATGAAGTGCAGGCTGCAGATCGCCAGCGTCAACAGGATGGCGGCGGCGATTGTGGCCTGCATGGACGGCCGTCGCAACACGACCAGCAGCGCCAGCGCGGCGAGGGTGACGCCTGTCAGCACCGAGACGCCGACCAGCAGCGGGTTCCAGACGATGCGCCCTTCGACCTCGAAGGCGGCCATGCCGATATAGTGCATGGCGGCGATACCGGCGCCGAGGACCGCGCCGCCGACCAGAGGGTAGTCGATGCCCCGGCGCAAGGTGGCGATCCACATGCCCGCGGCGGTAAGGGCGACGGAACCGGCGAGCGAAAGCGCCGACATCTCCGTATTGTAGGCGTTGGGGATTCCGGGAGAAAAAGCAAGCATTGCGATGAAATGCGTTGCCCAGATACCGAAGCCGGTGGAAGTGGCTGCTATCATCAGCCAGGTATAGCGGTTGCGCTCGCTCGAGCGGTCGACATGGCGAAGCAGGTTAACCGCCGAGAAGGAAGAAATACCGCAAATGAGCGCTGCCAGTGCGACCAGTCTCAGATCGTGCTCATGCACGATACAATTATAGACCGTCAGCATCTCGCCCCACCTGCTCTCCCACAGCAATCAAGCCGTCCACTTGATTAGTATGTCGCGCTTGACGAAGAATCGGTTATGCGAACTACAACTACAGCGGGTTTTTCGGGTTGTACCTTGCGGCGATCCTGTCTCATTCCAGACAGGGTCACAGCAGCGCTTGGCGCGATGCCGCTCTACCGATCTCGATCTGGCCGAGCGCCGGTTTGGCGGCCGCACGGTGCAGGTGCGTGGCGCTGTCACGCGGGCCCTTCACGCATCGCTGGGCGGTCGGCGATCCTTGCAGGCCCACCATGCCCCATTCTATCGCTGAGCCGGCTTGGCATTTCTCTCTGTCCTCGTTGCAAAGCGAGGGGGCGCGAAGTTAGCCGGGTATGAAATTCACGAAACAGCAACAAATCCGTTGTCCGATTGTCATCAGCGACACATATTGCGTTCGCGGGAGCGCCCCTTTCGCCAATGACAAACGGGAGATGAAACATGAAGTTGTTCGGCTTTGCGGCCGGTGTTGCCGCCACCTTGACCCTGCTTTCCACCACCTCCGCCTTCGCCGCCACCCAGATCAGTTGGTGGCATGCAATGACCGGCGCCAATGCCGAGGTGGTCGACAAGATCGCCAAGGATTTCAATGCCAGCCAGAGCGACTATGAAATTCTCCCTGTCTTCAAGGGCACCTATCCCGAAACGCTGAATGCCGGCATCGCTGCCTTTCGTGCGGGGCAAGCGCCCGACATCATCCAGGTGTTCGACGTGGGTACCGGCGTCATGATGGCCGCCGAAGGTGCGATCAAGCCGGTGGCCGATGTGCTGACCAGCGCCGGCGTGACCTTCGACAAGAGCCAGTATTTGCCCGGCATCGTCGGCTACTATTCGAAGCCGGACGGGACCATGCTGTCCTTCCCCTATAATTCCTCGTCGCCCATCCTCTACTACAACAAGGATATCTTCCAGAAGGCCGGGCTTGATGTGAACAATCCGCCAAAGACCTGGAACGAGGTGTGGGAAGCCGCCAAGAAGATCAAGGCGAGCGGCGCCGCTTCCTGCGGCTATACCTCGACGTGGTTGACCTGGATCCACCTTGAGGCCTTCGCTGCCTGGAATGACGTTTCTGTGGCACCAACCAGAACGGACTTGCCGGAACCGACGTCGAGCTCAAGATCAATGCGCCGATCTTCGTCAATCATTTCCAGGCGCTCGCCGACCTGGCCAAGGACGGCACCTTCAAATATGGCGGCCGTACATCCGAAGCCAAGCAGATCTTTCTTGCCGGAGAATGCGGCATCTTCACCGAATCGTCGGGGGGTCTCGGTGACATCGTCAAGTCGGGCATGAACTACGGCATCGGCCAGCTTCCCTATGATAGTGACGCCAAGGGCGCGCCCCAGAACACCACGCCGGGCGGCGCCAGCCTGTGGGTGTTCGGCAACAAATCGGACGAGGAATACAAGGGCGTCGCGGCGTTCTTCTCCTACCTGTCCAAGACCGAAGTGCAGGAGTATCTGCATCAGAAGTCGGGTTATCTGCCGGTGACGCTCGCTGCCTATGAGGCGACCAAGAAGTCCGGCTTCTATGACAAGAACCCGGGCCGTGAGACGCCGATCCTGCAGATGCTGGGCAAGGCGCCGACCGAGAACTCGAAGGGCGTGCGCCTCGTCAACCTGCCGCAGGTGCGCGACATCGAGAATGAGGAGTTCGAGAAGATGCTGGCCGGCCAGCAGACTGCGCAGCAGGCGCTCGACAACGCGGTCGCACGCGGCAACAAGGCGATTCAGGAAGCGATCGGAAACTGAAGCGATTGTCAGTTGAACCTCGTCCACGCGGACCCGCGTGGACGATTTCCTGAATAGCGAGGGAATCACCCTGTCTCCACGCGTCGTCTTTCCCAACAAGACCCTGCCTTATCTGCTGGTGGCGCCGCAACTCGCCATTACGCTGATCTTTTTCTACTGGCCGACCGGGCAGGCGCTCTACCAGTCGATGCTTAGGGAAGACCCGTTCGGGCTGAAGAGCAAGTTCGTCGGGCTCGCCAATTTTCGCAAGGTGCTGGCCGACCCGGCCTACCTCAACTCGATCAAAGTTACGCTGGTGTTCTCTCTGGCGACCGCGATGGTCGCCATGGGTGTGGCCCTGTTGCTTGCCGTCATGGCCGAGAAGGTGGTGCGCGGCAAAGGCCTTTATCGCACGCTGCTGATCTGGCCGTATGCGGTGGCGCCGGCGATTGCCGGCATGTTGTGGCTGTTTCTGTTCAACCCCTCGATCGGTTCGCTGGCCTACGCCTTGAGAGGTCTCGGCATCGCCTGGGATCCCTTGCTTAACGGAAACCAAGCCATGATCCTGCTGGTATCTGCGGCTGCCTGGAAGCAGATCAGCTACAATTTCCTGTTCTTCGTCGCCGGGCTGCAGGCGGTGCCGAAGACGTTGATAGAGGCGGCGGCCATGGACGGCGCCGGGGAGACGAAGCGCTTCTGGACCATCGTCTTCCCGCTGCTCGCACCGACGACCTTCTTCCTGCTGGTCGTCAACACTGTCTATGCGCTGTTCGACACTTTCGGTATCGTTCATGCCGTCACCGGCGGCGGGCCAGGCAAGGCCACCGAGACGCTGGTCTACAAGGTCTACAATGACGGTTTCGTCAATTTGATCCTCGGCGATTCGGCCGCGCAGTCGGTCATCCTGATGGTCATCGTCATCTCACTCACGGCCATCCAGTTCCGCTATGTGGAACGCAAAGTCCACTACGGTTGAGCGCGAGCGATGATTGGTCAGTCCCCGCTTCGCGCCCTCATCGCCCACGCCGTGCTCATCCTGGGCATCCTGATCGTCGCTTTCCCGATCTACTACACCTTCGTTGCCTCCACGCAGACGCTGCAGACCATCCTCAAGCCGCCATTGCCTCTTTTGCCCGGCGACCAGGTCTGGAACAATTACAGCGAGGCGCTGTTCGGCGGTGTCGGCCGCATCGGCGGCGTCAGTGTCGGCCGATTGCTGCTCAACACCACGATCATGGCGCTCGGCATCGCGGTGGGGAAGATTTTCATCTCGATCCTTTCGGCCTATGCGATCGTGTTCTTCCGTTTTCCGCTTCGGATGGTCTTCTTCTGGCTGATCTTCATCACGCTGATGCTTCCCGTCGAGGTGCGCATCCTGCCGACCTACAAGGTGATGGTCGATCTCGGCATGATCGACACCTATGCCGGCCTGATCATTCCGCTGATCGCCTCGGCCACCGCCACGCTTCTGTTTCGCCAGTTCTTCATGACCATCCCAGGTGAGTTGGTGGAAGCGGCGCGTGTCGACGGCGCCGGACCATGGCGCTTCTTTTTCGACATCCTGCTGCCGCTGTCGCGCACCAACATCGCGGCGCTGTTCGTCATCCTCTTCATTTATGGCTGGACGCAGTACCTGTGGCCGCTGCTCGTCACCAACAGCAATGACATGAACACCATCGTCATCGCACTTAGAAAGATGGTCTCCTTCGCCGATGCCGATACCCAATGGCATCTGGTCATGGTCACCGCGATGATGGCCATACTGCCGCCGATCCTGATCGTGGTGCTGATGCAACGCTGGTTCGTGCGCGGACTGGTCGATACCGAAAAGTGAGAAGCTGATGGCGACCATCGATCTGAAGGATGTGAAGAAAGTCTATCCCGGCGGCGTCGAGGCGGTGAGGGGTGTCTCGATCGCCATTCCCGACAAGGAGCTTTGCGTGCTGGTTGGGCCGTCCGGCTGCGGCAAGTCCACGCTGCTGCGGATGATCGCCGGGCTTGAGACCATTTCTTCCGGCACCGTCGCCATCGACGGCAAGATCGTCAACACGATCGGTCCGACCGAGCGCGACATCGCCATGGTGTTCCAGAACTATGCGCTCTATCCACATATGAAGGTCTACGACAACATGGCCTACGGGTTGCGCAACCGGGGTACTCCCAAGGACGAGATCGACAGCAGGGTTCGCTCGACCGCCAAGGTGCTGGAGCTCACGGCGCTGCTCGACCGGCGCCCGCGCGAGCTTTCCGGCGGCCAGCGCCAGCGCGTGGCCATGGGTCGCGCAATCGTGCGCAATCCAAAAGTCTTCCTGTTCGACGAACCGCTTTCCAACCTCGACGCCAAACTGCGCGGCCAGATGCGGGTCGAAATCAAGAATTTGCAGCGCTCGCTCGGTGTCACCTCGGTCTACGTCACCCACGACCAGCTTGAGGCGATGACGCTGGCCGATATTCTCGTCGTCATGAATGGCGGGTTGGTCGAGCAGACGGGCGCGCCGCTCGACATCTACGAGAAGCCGGCATCGACCTTCGTCGCCTCCTTCATCGGAGCGCCGCCGATGAACCTTCTGCCTCTTTCGCAAGGACCGGCTGGTCCGGCGCTGACCGACGGCAAGACGGTTGACTTCGCGCCTACGAACGCCGCCACGCTTGGCTTCCGCCCTGAGGATGCCGACGTCACCTTCAGTGCCGAGGCATCATCCGGCGCGCTTATTCTGCCTGCGGCGGTCGAGGCGGTCGAACCTGTGGGAGCCGAAAGCTTTCTTCACTGTGCCGCCGGCGGCAACCGCATCGTCGTGCGTGTGGCCGGCCGCGCCACGGCCAAACCCGGCGATCAACTGCGCGTCGTGGCCAGGGCCGAGAAGCTGCATTGGTTCGACAATGCTGGGAAACGAGTCGATTGACGCAGCCGCTCGCGCCAATCCGACGCATCGGCAGTTCAGGCGAAGACATGCGCCTTGCCGGAAACTGTCAGGCGCACGATCTCGCCGACGGAAGGCGCGTCGATTCCCGGCTTGCGTAAGGTCAGCGGTGTGCTGCCGATCGCCGCGGCGTCCGGCGGATCGGGGTTGTTCAACAGCCGCACGGCAATGGTGCACATCGAGCCTGCGAATTCCGAGTCCGTCACCTCGGCGAATATCGTGCCCGCAGGACCCGACATGCCTTCGCGCGACGTGCGCTTTACCTGCACCTGCTCCGGTCGCAGCATGATGCGGGCGATGTCGCGCCGCTCCTTCGAGTCGACGGCTATGCGACCAAGCGAGGAGGTGGCGAAGCCGCCTGAAATCTTTGCCGGCAAGATGATGGCGTCGCCAAGAAACTCGGCAACCATGCGGTCTTTCGGCTGCAGATAGAGTTCTCGCGGTGTGCCGATCTGAGAGAACTTTCCGTCGCGCATGACCGCCACCTGGCTGGCGAAGGACAGCGCCTCGGCCTGGTCGTGGGTGACCAGGATGGTGGTGATGCCGGCGGCTTCGAGTAGTTCGGCGACCGCCTTGCGCATCGAGGCGCGCAGACCGGTGTCGAGCGCCGAGAACGGTTCGTCGAGAAGCATCAGCCTGGGCTTCATCGCCATGGCGCGGGCCAGCGCCACGCGCTGCTGCTGGCCGCCGGAGAGCTGGTGCGGGCGGCGCTTGAGGATCGCCTTGTCCAGCCCGACGGTATAGGCGAGCTCGGCGATGCGCTCGGCGCGCTGGTCCTCGCCGCGGGCCATGCCAAAGCCGATATTGTCGCCGATGCTGAGATGCGGGAACAGGGCGCCATCCTGCGCCACCAGGCCGATGCCGCGGCGGTGCGCCGGCACCGCATGGCCGCCATTGGCCAGCACCTCGCCGTCGAGCACGACGCGGCCCTGGTCGGGCGCCTCGAAGCCGGCGATCAGCCGCAGCAACGTCGTCTTGCCGCAGCCGGACGGGCCGACGATCGCGGTGCGACTGCCGCTTGCGGCGCTGAGCTCGATGCCGGCAAGGGCTGCGACCGGGCCGTAGTGCTTGGTGAGGCCACTGATTTCGAGAAAGCTCATCGCCCGGCCATCCGTTTCGACTGGACATAGAGCAGCCAGGTCAGCGGCAGCGACATCGCCACCATGATGAAGGCGTAAGGGGCGGCGGAGGCATAGTCGATCTCGCCGCTATAGGACCAGAACGCCATGGCCAGCGTGCGCGTGCCGTTGGGCGCCAGCATCTGGGTGGCGGTCAGCTCGTTCATGATGCCGAGCGCGACCAGCGCCATGCCGGCCGCAGCCCCCGGCGCCGACAGGCGAATCGTTGTCGACCAAAGCGCCTTCAGCGGCGGCCGGCCAAGGCTGGCGGCGGCGCGTTCGAGCTCGACCGGCGCCTGTGCGATCGAGGCTCTGAGGCTGATCAAGGCGCGCGGCAGGAACATCAGGGCATAGGCGACCAGGATTGTGAACAGCGTCTGGTAGAGCGGCATGGCGATGCGCACGGTAATGGTGACCAAGGCCAGCGCGATGACCACGCCGGGCAGCGAACCGACAATGTAGTTGCAGCCTTCGAGCAGCCGCTGCAGCGGTCCCGGCGCGCGGATCGAGATCCAGGCCATCGGCATGGCGGCGATGGTCGCAAGCAAGGCGCCGGCCAGCGCCAGGAACAGTGTCTGGCCAAGCGCCAGGCCGATCTCGTCCAAACGCCAGACATCGGCGCCGCCGGCGACCAGCCAGCGGCCGATGGTGACGAAGGGCACGCCGATGGCGAGCAGCGTGGTGACGGCAGGCAGAGCCAGGCAAGCCAGCGTGGCGCGCCCGAGCCTCGAGCGCTGCCGGTGGCGCGCCGCGCCTGAGCCGACGCGGGCATAGCGCTCTTCGCCGCGCACCAGCACCTCCAGAGCGAGCAGCACGAAGCAGCATGTCACCAGGACGCCGGCCAGCATGTTGGCGGCGGGGCCGTTGAAGGTCGACTGGAACTGGTCGACGATCGCGGTGGTGAAAGTGTCGAAGCGGATGAAGACATAGAGGCCATATTCGGCAAGCAGATGAAGTCCAACCAGCAGCGCACCGCCGCAAATGGCGAGCCTGAGCTGCGGCAGCACGACGCGCCAAAACACGCGCCATGGTCCGAGGCCAAGCGCTGCGGCCGCATCTTCCAGGGCGGGATCCAGCCGGCGCAATGCGGCCGCTAGTGGCAAATAGAGGAATGGGAAATAGGCAAGGACCGACACCAGCACGCCGGCCCACAGGCCATGCAGTCCCGGCACCAGGGTAATCCAGGCATAGGAGTGCACGAAGGCGGGGATGGCAAGCGGCGCTACCGACAGCCAGGCCCAGAGGCGGGCGCCTGGCAGGTCGCTGCGCTCGGTCAGCCATGCCAGCGTCACCGACAGCACGGTGGCGATCGGCACGGTGAGCGCCACCAGAAGCACGGTGTTGACCAGAAGTTCGCCGACGCGCGGCCGGAAGACCAGGGCCGAAGCAGTGTCCCAGCCGATCTGCACGCCGATCCAGATGATGAACGCCAGCGGCAGCAGCGACAGCAGCGAGACGATTATGGCGACAAGCGCGATCCAGGACATGGGCTTCCGGCGGGACCGCCCGACTGTCTGGCCTGAACGTGCGAGATCGACCGCAGTTTGCATCAGCTCGACCGCGCCACTGCCGCCGGGGCGGGGGCGCCGCAGGCGCGGCCGGAAACGCAATGTGTCGTCATGGACAATGCCATCTCGAAAACAGAGCGCTCCTGCGGAAAGTCCGGCAGGAGCGCAATCGTTGCCCTTTTAGGACGAACCCAGCCTAAAGCAAGCCGGCTGCCGTCATCAGGTCCGTCACCTTTTTGGAGTTCAGTGTCGCCGGATCGACCTTCGGCGCCTGCAGGTCGGCCAGCGGCACCAGCTTGGGATTGGACTGCGCGTCCTTGCCGATAGCGTATTCGAAGGACGTGCCGGTCTTCAGCACGTCCTGGCCGCCTTTCCCGGTCACCCATTTGAGGAACGCCTGGGCTTCCTTCGGGTGCTTGCTCGAGGCGAGCACGCCGCCGCCGGAGATCGAGACGAAAGCGCCGGGATCCTGGTTCTTGAAATAATGCAGTTCGACGTTCTTGCTGTTTTCGCCGGTCTTTGCCTGATCGCCGAAATAGTAATAGTGGTAGATGATTCCGCCTTCGATCTCGCCGGCATTGACCGCCTTCATCACCGTGCCGTTGCCCTTGTAGGCGGTGAAATTCTCCTTCATGGCCTTCAGCCAGTCGGCGGTTGCGGCTTCGCCCTTGAGCTCGAGCAACGCGCTGACGATGGCCTGAAAATCGGCGCCGGAAGGCGAGGCTGCCCAGCGGCCTTTCCAGGCGGGATCGGCGAGATCGAGCATCGATTTGGGCAGCTTTTCGGCCGTGAGCTTGGTCTTGTTGTAGGCAAAGACGGTGCTGCGCGCCGCGACACCCACCCATTTGCCGCTGCTCGGCTGGAATTCGGCCGGGACTTGCGCCAGCGTGTCGGCGTCGACCGGCGCGAAAAGGCCCGCCGCTTCGACCAGAGTCATCGCCGGCGAGTTCTCGGTCAGGAACACGTCGGCCGGCGAAGAAGCGCCCTCGGCGACGATCTGGTTGGAGAAATCGCTGTCGCCGCCATTGCGCAGCGTGACCTTGATGCCGGTTTCCTTGGTGAAACCTTCGACCCATTCCTTGGCCAGGCTCTCATGCTGGGCGTTGTAGACGATGATGCCGGCATCCGCGGCCATCGCCGGCCCGGCGATCATGCTCACGGCCAGCGCTGTGGCCCCCGCTAGGGTGGAGAGCGTGTATCTCATGGCGTCATCCTCAATCTCGGTGGTTCTGGTTTCGCAGGCTGCACCTATCGATACCTGACAGCAGTAGTCAACATTGCTCGGCTGCTTCAATCGGTCGCCGCTCCCGCAAACTTTCGTGATTTTGCGGCACTTTGGCTTGGACATCATTTCGCCGGACACGTAACAAATCGATGCCGAGGCGCGAAGATCGGGGAGTGAACTCTTGTGAGCGGCAAGGATGAGGCCGAGCTTTCCCGGCTGATGCGGGCCGCGATCGCGGGAGATGAAAGGGCCTACGCCGACTTTTTGCACCGGATCGCCGCGCTGGTTCGCGGCTTTGCGAGGCGCAAGATCGTACAGGGCGGGGTCGATCCCGAGGATGTCGTGCAGGAAACCTTGCTGGCCATTCATGTGAAACGGCATACCTGGCGCCAGGACGCGCCGGTGTTGCCATGGATCTATGCGATAGCCCGCTTCAAGCTGATCGATGCTTTCCGGCGGCGCGGACGGCGCATCGAAATCGAGATCGACGAGATCGCCGAGACCTTTGCCGAGCCGGAAACCGAGACCGTCAGCGAACGCGACATCAACCGGGCGCTGGACGGACTGCCGGCTGCGCAGCGTTCCGTCGTTTCTTCGATCTCGGTCGACGGCCGCTCCATCGGCGAGACGGCGGCCAGGCTCGGCGTCAGCGAGACGGCGGTGCGGGTGTCGCTGCATCGCGGGCTTGCCGCGATCGCCAAGCGATTTGGGCAGGGGCGCTTCGGGCGGCAGTGACATGAGGACGGAGGATCTCATCAAGGCACTCGACGCCGACACAAGCAGCAAGGCGATGCCGCTGCGCTCGGCCTGGTTGATGGCGGCGGCAGCCGCGGCGGTGATCGCGGCTCTGGTCTTCTTTCTCACCATCGGCCCGCGTCCCGACATCATGACCGCCATGCACACGATGCGGTTCCTGGCGAAGTTCGTGTTCACCATCGTGCTCGTCGTCACCGCCTTTGGCCTGGTCCGGGCGTTGTCGACGCCGGGCGCTTCGACGGCGAGAGCTGCGGCCTGGATGCTGGCGGCGCCGCTGCTGGTGGCCGTGGCGGTGGCTCTCGAACTGTTCATGGTGCCGGAGCCGATGTGGAGCACGCGCATGGTCGGCTCCAACATGATGATCTGCATGGGCTTCATCCCGCTGATCGGCATCGGCCCGCTTGCCGTCTTCCTGTGGATGCTGCGCTATGGCGCGCCGACGCGGCCGGTGTTGGCCGGGGCGGTCGCGGGACTGCTCGCCGGCGGCCTGGCGGCGACCTTCTACGCCGCGCACTGCTTCGACGATTCGCCGCTTTTCGTCGCCACCTGGTACACGCTCGCCATCGCCGTCCTCGCCGGTCTGGGCGCGCTCGGGGGACGGTTCTTCGTGCGCTGGTGACCGGGCCGTTCAAGATCGCCCAATAATCACCGATCCTTAATCATGCCGGCAATTGTTTGCGGGTTCACCGTGTTGCCGGTGGCTCCGGCGCAACCTTTCCTTAAAATCGATCATCCAGTGTTATTTGCAGAAATGTGTTGCGCATGGGGTGGCATGCACAGTGATGCGGCGAGAGCGAAAAAGCCTGCGGGCTGACAGTCACGTGGCTTTGGTGCTTGCGGCCGGAGGGCTTTGCGCTGCCGTGGTCGCGCTCCTGCTGTCGCGGCTCGATGTCAGCGCCGAAGTGCTGAAGCTATGCTTGCAGATATCGGTGCCGGTCGCCGCCGTGGCGCTGATTCTCGCCGCCCTGTTCATTTACCGGATACTGGACGATCGCCGGCAGATCGCCGAAAGCGAGCAGCGTTTCCGCCGCGCCATGGAGGATTCGGCGATCGGCATCGCCATTGTCGGCCTCGACGGCCGCATCCACGAAACCAACCCGGCCTTCGCCGCCATGCTCGGCTACAGCAAGCAGGAGATCGAGGCGCTGACCTTCTTTCAGATCACCCATCCCGACGATGTGCAGATCGGCCGTGAGACGATGGACGGCATGCGGGCGGGCACCGTCAACGCTTTCCACTTCGAAAAGCGCTACCTCAGGAAGGACGGCACGCCGGTATGGGCCCATCTTGCGGGCTCCGTCATTCGTGACGAGAAGAGCGGCCGCCCGCTCTACCTGGTCTCGCAGATCGAGGATATCGACGCGCGCAAGCAATCCGAGGCGCGCATAGCCGAGGCCGAAACGCGCTGGAATTTTGCCCTGGCCAGCGCCGGACAAGGCGTCTGGGACCTCGACATGCGCAAGGGCGGCACCACCTACTCCGCCACCTGGGTGAAGATGCTGGGCTATGCCGATGGCGAGCTGGACGGCGACCCCGACCGCTGGCTGGCGATGATCCACCCCGACGATCGCGAAAACGTGGCCGAAGCCGATCGTGCCCATCTGGAGGGCAGGACACCGTTCTTCGAAGCCGAGTTCCGGATGCGCCACAAGGATGGCCACTGGGTCTGGATCCTTGATCGCGGCAAGACGCTCGAACGCGACAAGGACGGAAGGTTGGTCAGGGCCATCGGCAGCCTGACCGACATCACCCAGCGCAAGCAAACCGAGGAAAGCCTCATCGTATCGGCGGCAATGCTGGCCGACGAGAAGGAGCGGCTGAGGGTGACGCTGCAGTCGATCGGCGACGCCGTCATCTGCACCGATGCCGCAAACCGCATCACCTTCATGAACCCTGTCGCCGAAAAGCTCACCGGCGTTGTTGGCGCAGAGGCGCTCGGCAAGACGCTTGGCCATGTCTACTGGGCGGTGGACGAAGAAACCGGGCAAAGGATCGGCATGACGCGGCCGGCGCTCGGCAGCGCCAGCCCTGCCGACCAGAACAGTCGCGCCGTCCTCATCCGTCGCGACGACACACGCTGCAGCATCCGCCAGGTGGTGTCGCCGATCATGAACGACCGCCAGGAGTTCTGCGGTCTTGTCATTGTCTTCCAGGACTTCACCGATGCGCGCGCCTTGCAGCGCCAGCTCGCCTATGCCGCCGCGCATGATGCGCTGACCGGCCTTGCCAACCGTTCGAGCTTTATCCGCACCATGGAGGAACTGGTCGACCGGAGCCGCAAGGCCGGCACGGCCAGGCCGGCGGGCGAGCATCATTTCATGTTCATCGATCTCGATCATTTCAAGCTGGTCAACGACACTGGCGGCCACGCCGCCGGCGACGCCTTGCTGAAGCGGGTTGCCGAGGCCATTCGCGGTGCGCTTGGGCCGGAGGATATCGTGGCCCGCCTCGGCGGCGACGAATTCGCGGTCGTCCTAAAAGCCGGCTCGAGCGCCGGCGCCAGGATTGCCGCGCGCTCGATCATTGAAGCGATCCGCGCCCTGCAGTTCACCTGGGACGGCCGGCCGCATGCGATAGACGCCAGCATCGGGCTGGCGCCGATCCACAGCAACAGCGGTGAAGTCGACGAGATCATCGCCCGGGCCGATGCTGCCTGCTATGCGGCCAAGGCCGCCGGCCGCGGCTGTGTTTCCGTGGCGCCTGACGATACCGGATCAAGCGGCCAAGCAGAGCCGCCGCTTGCAGCGGCATCCTGAGGGAGCACGGAACTTTCGTTCTGGTGGTTAGCGCGTCGGAACCGGATGCTCGCCGCGATAGTCGTAGAAGCCGCGCCCGGTCTTGCGGCCGAGCCAGCCGGCCTCGACATATTTCACCAGCAGCGGGCAGGGGCGATATTTCGAATCCGACAGGCCGTCATGCAGCACCTGCATGATCGACAGGCAGGTGTCGAGGCCGATGAAATCGGCGAGCTGCAGCGGTCCCATCGGATGGTTGGCGCCGAGCCGCATGGCGGTGTCGATGGCATCGACCGAGCCGACCCCCTCATAGAGCGTGTAGATCGCCTCGTTGATCATCGGCAACAGAATGCGGTTGACGATGAAGGCCGGAAAATCTTCAGAGACGGTGATCGTCTTGTCGAGCTGTTTCACATAGGCCTTGGCCGCCTCGAAGGTCTGATCCTCGGTAGCGATGCCGCGCACCAGTTCGACCAGCTTCATTAGCGGCACGGGGTTCATGAAATGTATGCCGATAAAACGCTCGGGACGGTCGGTCTGCGCCGCAAGCCGGGTGATCGAAATCGACGAGGTGTTGGTCGCCAGAATGGCTTCCGGGTTGAGCTGGGGACAGAGCTGCGCGTAAATCTTGCGCTTGACCGTCTCGTCCTCGGTCGCCGCCTCGATCACCAGATCGGCACCGGCGAGATCAGCCATGGTGGGGGCTGCGGAAATGCGCGCCATCGCTTCGTTACGCAGCTTTTCCTCAAGCTTGCCGGAGCCGACCTGGCGGGCCATGTTGCCGCTGACCGTGGCAATACCCTTCTCGATACGGTCGGGCGAGACGTCGTAGATCAGCACCTTGAAACCCGAAAGTGCTGATACATGCGCGATGCCGCCGCCCATCTGGCCGGCGCCGATGATGCCGATCGTCTCGATCTTGGCCATTTGCAGCGATCCCGTCGAAAAGGCCTTTGCGGCCTGCTTTTTGTGCAGTGCAAACTAAAAGGGTGGGGCAGCTTCGTCTACCCCACCCTTTCACAATTTAATACGCTTTGGCAGAAAGCGTCAAAGCGCCTTTTGCAGTTCCGGCAGGATGACGAACAGGTCGCCGACCAGGCCATAATCGGCAACCTGGAAGATCGGCGCCTCTTCGTCCTTGTTGATGGCGACGATGACCTTCGAATCCTTCATGCCGGCAAGGTGCTGGATGGCGCCGGAAATGCCGACGGCAATATAGAGGTCAGGCGCCACGACCTTGCCGGTCTGGCCGACCTGCCAGTCATTCGGGGCGTAGCCGGCGTCGACGGCAGCGCGCGAGGCGCCGACGGCTGCACCGAGCTTGTCGGCGACCGGCAGGATGACTTCCTGGAACTTTTCCGAGGAACCGAGCGCGCGGCCGCCCGAAATGATGATCTTGGCCGAGGTCAGCTCCGGACGGTCGGTTTCCGAGAGTTTGTTCTCGACGAAAGTGGAGAGGCCGGGATTGGCCGCGGCCTTGACCGTCTCGACAGCTGCCGAGCCGCCCTCCGGGGCAGCCTGGAAGGAGGCGGTGCGCACAGTGATGACCTTCTTGGCGTCGCTCGACTGCACCGTCTGGATGGCGTTGCCGGCATAGATCGGCCGTTTGAACGTGTCTGGTGAAACCACTTCGATGATTTCGGAGACTTGCGCGACATCGAGCAGGGCCGCCACGCGCGGCGCGACATTCTTGCCCGACGAGGTCGCCGGCGCGATTATGGTGTCGTAGGCGCCGGCCAGCGAGACAACGAGTGCGGCGAGCGGTTCGGCGAGGCGCTCGGCCAGTTCGTCGGCCTCGGCCAGCAGCACCTTGCTCACGCCCTCGAGCTTGGCAGCGGCGTCGGCCGCGCCCTTGGCGCCTTTGCCGGCGACCAGCACATGCACGTCCGAACCGATCTGCAGCGCCGCCGAGAGCGCCTTCGCGGTCTGGTCGGAAAGGCTGGCGTTGTCGTGTTCTGCGATGAGGAGAATGGTCATTTTATCTGTTCCTTCCAGTCTCAGAGCACGCCGGCTTCGTTCTTGAGCTTGTCGACCAGTTCGGCGACACTGTTGACCTTCACGCCTGCCTTGCGGCCGCTGGGCTCCTCGGTCTTGAGCACCTTCAGGCGCGGCCTGACGTCGGCGCCGTAATCGGCCGGGCTCTTTTCGTCGAGCGGCTTCTTCTTGGCCTTCATGATGTTGGGCAGCGAGGCATAGCGCGGCTGGTTGAGGCGAAGATCGGCGGTGATGATCGCCGGCATCTTCAGTTCCACCGTCTGCAGGCCGCCGTCGACTTCGCGCGTCACCTTGGCCTTGTCGCCGTCGAGCACGACCTTGGAGGCGAAAGTGCCCTGTGCCCAGCCGAGCAGGGCGGCCAGCATCTGGCCGGTCTGGTTCGAGTCATCATCGATCGCCTGCTTGCCGAGGATCACGAGACCGGGCTGTTCGGCGTCAACGACGCCCTTCAGCACCTTGGCGACGCCGAGCGGCTCGGTCTGCTCGTCGGTCTTGACCAGGATGGCGCGGTCGGCGCCCATGGCGAGCGCGGTGCGGAGCGTTTCCTGCGCCTGCTGCGGGCCGACCGAAACGACGATGATCTCTTCGGCCTTGCCGGCTTCCTTCAGCCGGAGCGCCTCTTCCACCGCGATCTCGTCGAACGGGTTCATCGCCATCTTGACGTTGGCGAGTTCCACCGCCGAACCATCGGCCTTGACGCGAACCTTGACGTTCGCATCCACAACCCGCTTCACGGGCACAAGGATCTTCATTGTCTGTCACCTCTCCTGAGATATCCGGGCGCGCTATAGCAGCGTGCGCCTCCGCAGAGTTGTCGAAAGCCGACATTCCTGACTGAATTCCGGCCAAACGGAATCCTGGCCGGACGAATTCTGGTCTTCTGCCGCCTAGCGGTGGCGCTCTCCGTAGTTGTGGCGACGCAACACGTCAATATGCCACGGCAGCGGCCAAACTTCTCAAATCGGTTCAGTTGTGGCCGGAAGCGCCACCCCGGCCCCAACGCGTCTCAGGTTGCACGGGAGCGGGACCGGCTGGCGCCGGCCCAGTAGAAGCGGCTGGCTGATCGGCGGGTTCCGGCTCGCCGTCGTCACCGGCGAGCAGCGGCACGCCGCGGCTGCGCATGATGAGCACCAGCACGCCACCGGCAATGATGCCGCCAATATGGCAGGCCCAGGATATCTGGTTTTCGCCGCCGGCGGCAAACATCACCACTTGGAAGCCGATCCACAGGATCAGCGGGATGAAGGCCGGGATACGCAGCGGAATGCGGGCAAAGACCAGCACCCACACTTTCACCCGGGGGTAGAGGACCAGATAGGCGGCGACGACGCCGGCAATGGCGCCGGAGGCGCCGATCAGCGGCACCTCTGAACTCCAGGCGACGAGCCCCTGGAAGAAGGCGCCGGCGATGGCGCAAAGCAGGTAGAAGATGAGGTAGCGGATGTGGCCGAGTGCGTCCTCGACATTATCGCCGAACACCCACAGGAACAGCATGTTGCCGCCGAGATGAAAGATATCGGCATGTAGGAAGGCATAGGTGAGGTAACTCAGGCTCTCCGGAATGACGACGAATTGGGGCGAGAGTTCTGCCGTGTCGTGGACAACCGAAGGGATGAAGCCCAGGCCGAGCACGGCGGCGTTGTTGAAATTTTCGCCGCCGATCGTGGTGATGAGAAAGACCAACGCGTTGGCCGCGATCAGGCCGATCGTCACATATTGCAGCCGGATGTGGCGCAACCTGTTGGAGTCGTAAAGCGGGATGAACATGCCCCAAGCCCTTTCCCGCCTTCGAAAATTCAGCGGTTCCTGCCGGGCACCCATAACACGTCGGCATTTCCGTTGTCATTGACCGCACGAGCGGCGACGAACAGAAAGTCCGAGACGCGGTTTATGTATTTCAGCCCCTCGCGATTGACATGTTCGGCCGGGTCCTGCGCCAGTGCCACCATGATCCGCTCGGCCCGTCGCGCCACGGTGCGGGCAAGATGAAGTGCTGCCGCCGCCGGCGTGCCGCCATTGAGCACGAAGGATTTGAGCGGCTGCAGATCCTTGTTGAGAAGGTCGATATCCTTTTCGACGCGCTCGGTCTGCGAGGCGATGATGCGCAGCGGCTCGTAGCCGAGCGGCTTGCCGTCGTCGGGCACGGCGAGATCGGCGCCGAGGTCGAACAAATCGTTCTGGATGCGGGACAGCATGGCGTCGATGGCGGGATAACTTGCCGCTGTGTGCAGGCGGGCGATGCCGATGCAGGCATTGGCTTCATCGACGGTGCCGTAGGCATCGACGCGCAGGTCGGATTTCAGCCTGCGTTCACCGGTGCCGAGGCCAGTGGTGCCGTCATCGCCCGTGCGGGTGTAGATCTTGTTGAGCTTGACCACGTCGCCTCCCGAACGGCCGTCACTTGCGGGTGAAATACACCACCAGCAGGATCAGTGCCAACGCCAGCGCCTGCAGCAGCACGCGTGCCTGCATCAGCTTGTTCGAGCTCACACCGGAGCCGCCGCGCATCATGTTGATGAGGCCGCGGACAAGCACGATCACCACGGCGACCATGACGAGGACGAGGAGGACTTTGATGACGGTTGCCATGATCTGTTCCCAGTTCTGTTGCGATCAGGCGCGTCCGGCCAGAACGCGGTAGAGCATCGATGCCGGCAGGATGCGCTTGAGCATCACGCCAATCCTGGCCGGCACTGTTACCACATAGTGCGGGCGCGGGCGCCGCGACAGAAGTGCATGGCGCAAGGCCGCATAGACCACCTCCGGCCCCTTTTTCAGCCGTGATGAGCTGCCGCCGGCCCGAAGCCGCGCCAGCTGCGTGGCATAGGCGACGTGGTGGACGGAATTCTCGTGGTCGATGTTTTTCAGGAACCAGAACAGCCCGTTGCTGGCGATTTTCGAGGTCACCGGCCCCGGTTCGATCAGCGAGACATGGATGCCGCTGCCCCTGAGTTCCTGCTGCATGCACAGCATCAGGCCTTCGAGCGCGTGCTTGGAGGCCGAGTAGGCGCCGCGAAAAGGCACCGGCGCGAGCCCAAGGATGGAGGAACAATGAACGAGGCGGCCATGTCCCTGGCGACGCATTACCGGTACGATGCGTCGGGTGAGGTCGTGCCAGCCGAAGAAATTGGCCTCGAACTGCTCGCGCAATGCCGCAACCGGCAGGTCTTCCACGGCGCCGGGCTGTGCATGGGCGCCGTTGTTGAACAGGGCGTCGAGGCGTCCGCCTGTCCGCTCCAGCACCGAGCCCACAAGGGCTTCGATAGAGTCCGGCTCACGGTAATCGAGGTAAAACGCTTCGATGCCATCGGCTTCGAGTGCGGCTATGTCTTCAGGCTTGCGCGCCGTTGCAAGCACCCGCCAGCCATCCGCCTTCAGCGCACGGGCGCAGTGGGCGCCTATCCCGGACGAGGCGCCGGTGACGATGATGGTGCGCAACTCTTTGGCAGGCGGCGTCGTGGTTTGAGCAAGGGTTGCCATTTGCCACAATCCCTTCCCATATTCGCGGCGTCGAGACAATCGAAGGGAACGCGGCTCTTGATGCGGAATATCGTCGTGCTGCGCCGCGTGCTCTATGACGCGCTTGGCCATTTCAACACCGATGACGGCTGGGCCATGGCCAGCCATCTGGCGATCACTTCGCTGATGGCGCTGTTCCCGTTCCTGATCTTCGCCACCACGCTGGCGAGCTTCCTCGGCGCGCAGGCGTTCGCCGATACTGCCGTGCACCTGGTCTTCGACACCTGGCCCGAACAGATCGCCAAGCCTATCGCGCGCGAAGTGCTCAACGTGCTGACCGTGCGGCGCACCGATCTTTTGACCTACGGCGTGCTGCTGGCGGCCTATTTCGCCTCCAACGGCATCGAGGCACTGCGCACCTCGCTCAACCGCGCCTACCGCGTCGCCGAAACGCGCGGCATCATCTACCGCCGGGTGCAGAGCATTTTCTTCGTGCTGATCGCGACGGCCGGTTTCCTGGCGATCAGCGTGCTCCTGGTCTTTGCGCCTTTGCTGGCGCGGCTGGCGGAAGCTCATTTCGAGTGGATCAAACCCTATACGGGCACGATCACGCTGTGGCGCTACGTCATCGCCTCAACCGTCATCATTGGTGGCTTGTTTGCCGTCCACTACTGGCTGCCGGCGGGCAAGCGCCGCTTTGTCTCGCTGGTGCCTGGCATCATTTTCACTCTGGCTGCGTGGCTTGTCGGCTCGACGATGTTCGCGACCTACCTCGACCATTTCTCGTCCTATGTGACGACCTATGCCGGCCTCGCCTCGATCATGATCGCCGTGGTTTTCCTCTATATGCTGTCGGCGATCTTCATCCTCGGCGGCGAACTCAATGCGGCGATCAGCCGCTTTCTCGAAGCGCGCGCACGTGTCGGCAGCTAGGTTTTGGCTGGCCGAGCCGTGGCCAGCCCGACGCCGAGCGTCGCGATTGCCATGCCGACGATCTGCACGAGGCTGAGCCGTTCGCCGAACAGCGCCCAGGCGATGACAGCGGTGACGGCCGGCACCAGGTAGAACAGCGACGCGACCTTCGACATCTCGCCGTCGCGGATCATCACCATCAGCAGGAAGATGGCGCCGATCGACAGCACCAGGACCAGCCAGGCCATGGCGAAGATCAGTTCGCCGTTGATGATCACCGTGTGGGTCTCCAGTGCCAGCGAAGCCAGGATCATCAGCGAGCCGCCGCCAATATATTGCCACATCGTCGCCGCCACCAGGTCGCCACCCGAGGCATAGCGCTTCTGCCAGATGGTCCCGGCGCTCATGCCCAGCACCGAGACCAGCGACGCCGTCAGGGTTTCGGGCGTAACGCCGCCGCCGAGAGCGCCGAGCTTCGGCCACAGCACGATGATCACTCCCACAAGGCCGACGGCAAGGCCGGCCCAATGGCGCGGCAGGATGGCCTCGCCGAGGAACCGGCCGGCAAGCACGGCGGTGATCAGCGGTTGCAGGCCGACGATCAGCGCCGAAAGCCCGGCGGGCATGCCCCTGTGGATCGCCCAGAACACGGCGCCGAGATAGATGCCATGCATGAGGATGCCGGCGACCGTGGCGTGAAGCGCTTCTGCCCTTGTGGCTCGCTTCGAGCCAAGCACGAGCATCAGCCCGGCAAGCAGCAAGGCGGCGATGACAAAGCGGGCTGCCAGAAAGGTGAAGGGCTCCGCCCAGGGCATGGCGTAGCGCGCGCCGATGAAACCTGTCGCCCATAGGACGACAAACGAGGCGGGGATGAACCGCTTGAGACTGTGCATTTTCGGGGAAGCCGTTTCCGGTGGAGAGGTCCGATTCGGTGAAGAGACAAATACGGCAATTGCTCTAATGCGGTTCAATCCGGCAAGCAAAGCGAAACAATTGGTACATAAGCTCATCCTGATGTAGGAGGTGGCCGAATTCAAAGGGCGGCGTCAGGGCAATCGACTTCTGTCGATGGATCCGGCGACATGGCGTTTTGGCTTCGACAGGGAGCGCGCATGCTGTTGCATCTCGACACAAGCTGGCTGTTGATGACGGTGGCCAGTGTGGCCGTGTTCGGCTTCTTCTTCGGCTCAGCGCTCGACGCCATCATGCAGGAGGACGGTTTTGGGTCGACCGGCAACACATTGCTGTTCACGCTCGGCTTTTTCGCCGCGGTCATGGCCGCGAACGAACATGGCATCGTCCTGAGAGATCTGAAGCTCGCGGTTGCCTGGGGACTGGGCGGCGCCTTCGCGTTTATCGGCGCGTTGGCGCTGCTCAAGGCGGGGCTGGCCCGGCTTTAGTCATAGCCCGGCCAGCCGCCTGACTTCGTCCGGCGACATGCCTGCCTGCCTCAGCGCGGCAAGGCCGGTATCAGCAAAACTCTTCGACAGTTTGCGCCCATCCGGACCGAGTATGAGACGGTGGTGGAAATACTGCGGCTGGCCGAGGCCGAGCAATTCCTGCAGCAGGCGCTGGATGCCGGTCGCGGAATAGAGGTCGCGGCCACGCACGACATGGCTGACGCCTTGCAGAGCGTCGTCGACGACGACGGCCAGGTGATAGCTGGTCGGGATGTCGCGGCGCGCCAGAATGACGTCGCCCCAGTCCTGCGGACGCGCCTCGACTCGCTGCGTCGCCGAAAGCGTCTCGTTGGTGAATTCGCGCCAGGACAAATCCGTGCCGACGCGCGCCAGCGCTGCATCAATGTCGAGGCGCCAGGCGAAGGGCGCATTTTCGGCGATGCGGCGGTTGCGTTCGCTGACCGGCAGCGCCTTGTCGGCGGCGGGATAAAGCGGCACGCCGTCCGGGTCGCGCGGCCAGCCGCGGCCGCGCTTTTCGCTGTCGGCGATGAAGGCCCTGATCTCGCCACGGCTCATAAAGGCAGGGTAGACGAGTTCTTCGCGGACCAGCCGGTCGAGCACGGCCTGATAGTCGGAGAAATGCTCTGCCTGGCGCCGCACCGGCTGTTCCCATTCGAGACCTAACCATTCGAGGTCGCGAAAGATGCCGGCCTCGAATTCAGGCGTGCAGCGGATCGTGTCGATGTCCTCGATGCGCAGCAGCAGGCGGCCGCCGGCCGCACGCGCCAGTTGCTGGTTGAGCAGTGCCGAATAGGCATGGCCGAGATGCAGTTCGCCATTCGGGCTCGGCGCGAAGCGGAATGTCAGGAGCGTCATCTCACAAGCGGCAATCGGGTTGTGCAGCGGTTTTGCCAATTGCTACCGTGAGGTCGGTTCAGGAACAAGAAAACATGCAACGCATCGCGACACTGGACGATATTGCGCGCGGGCTGGATGCGCTTTGCGCAATCGATCCGCGCCTGGAAAAGGTGCGCGGCATGGCCGGCGAGGTGCCGCTGCGGCTGTCGGAGCCCGGCTTTCGAAGCCTGGCCTCCATTATCGTTTCGCAACAAGTATCCCGTGCGAGCGCCGATGCCATTTTCGGCCGGCTGGTGAAACTGGTCGATCCGCTAACGCCGCAGGCGATCCTTGCCGCCGGCGAGGACATGTTTCGTGAGGCTGGGCTGTCGCGGCCGAAGCAGCGCGGTCTGATCGCGGTTGCGCAGGCCGTGGTTGAGGGGCTCGACCTGCATCACCTCTGTTCGCTCGACGCCGAAGAGGCGATCGCGGCTATGATCGCGGTGCCGGGCATCGGCCCGTGGACGGCGGAAGTCTATCTCCTGTTTGCCGCCGGCCACCCCGATATTTTCCCCGCGCGCGACGTCGCGCTGCAGAGCGCGGTTGGCCACGCGCTCGGCATAGAGCCGCGTCCGCCGGAGAAAACGCTGATCGCCCTGGCCGAATCATGGAGCCCGTGGCGAGGCGTCGCATCGCGGCTTTTCTGGTCCTATTATCGCGAAACCAGGGGCCGGGACGCAGCACCTCCGGCCTGAAACCGTAAAAAAGCATGAAAATCCTGCATTTTTGCCGCTTTTGGCTGATGACAATCCGCTTCACATCCCTGTCATGTCGGGCTTACAGTATCCGCGCCGATCGGTTCTAGAACGAGGAGGTCAACAAGGTGACGGTTGCCGTATCTCCGGATGGGCTTCCTGCGCTGGTGCTGAATGCGGATTACCGTCCGCTCAGCTATTACCCCTTGTCACTCTGGTCCTGGCAGGACGCCATCAAGGCGGTGTTCCTCGACCGGGTCAACATCGTCGCCGAATACGAGCATGCGGTGTCTTCGCCGACCTTTTCGATGAAGCTGCCCAGCGTCGTCAGCCTGAAGGCCTATGTGAAGCCGTCGAGGCACCCGGCATTCACCCGCTTCAACGTGTTCCTGCGCGACCGCTTCCAGTGCCAATATTGCGGCACGCCCGAGGATCTGACCTTCGACCACGTCATCCCGCGCCATCGCGGCGGGGCCACGACGTGGGAGAATGTCGTGGCCGCCTGTTCACCCTGCAATCTGAGGAAGGGCGGCATGATGCCGGCGCACGCCAAGATGTGGCCGCTGCAGAAGCCATACCAGCCGACCGTGCACGACCTGCACAACAATGGCCGGCTGTTCCCGCCCAACCATCTGCATGAAAGCTGGATGGATTATCTCTACTGGGATGTGGAGTTGGAGCCGTAGGGATTGGCGCGATCGGCCTTGCCAGGGCAATCGCCGATGTCAGGTGCTGCCCCTCATCCGGCTGCCGCCACCTTCTCCCCGTATAGTGACGGGGAGAAGGGAATTGGCTGCAAATTTGGCGCCCTTCTTTCAGCGTTCGGGATTGGCGAAACCATTGATGACTGCGTCTTTCTCCCCGTCACTATACGGGGAGAAATGCCCGGCAGGGCAATGAGGGGCGGTGCCAACATTTAGAGACTGGCCGCATGGCGCGACCTCGCACTTGATTAATCGCGGGCCAGCGCGCCGCGAAAGGCGACGGCGGCGAGGATGAAGCTGGCGATGGCGTTCCAGCCGGCCAGCGACAGGCCGAGGATACGAAGGGCTGCCTTGTCGCAGGATGGCGGCACGAATTTGTCGAGCGCGTCGAGCACGCCCTTGCCGCCGGTGTCGACCGGGCCGGCGCCGGCCGTGCAATCGGCCGGGCCCTGCCACCAGGCCCATTCGACGCCCGAATGATAGACGCCGAGATAGAGCCCATAGAGCATCAGCAGGCCGCCGACGGCAAGCAGGCCGCGCGTCAGCCATGCGGGCGCGCTAAGCATCGAGGTAATCACCGCCAGCAGCATCAGCGGGGCGCCGATATAATAGGGCGTGCGCTGCTCCAGGCACAGATGGCAGGGGATGTAGCCGCCTATGTGCTGGAAGGCGAGCGCGGAGCCGACCGTGGCGGCCATGGCCACGGCGAGAAACAAAGCGGTGCGCGTCCGCTGGCGTCCGGTATCGGCTGTCATCGTGGCTGTCATGTTTCGTCCGTTGAATTCGCCGTCCGCCGGCATAGTCCTGACCCACCGCCCGCCTTGGACGGTCAGAAGGCGTATTTGACGACGATATAGAGCAAAATCAGGGCGGCGGCGCCGGCGCCGACGATCAATCCCAAACGCTTCTCGATGAATTCCTTGATCTCTTCGCCATAGCGGCGCAGCAGCCAGGCAAGAAGCAGGAAACGAGCGCCACGCGCCAGGATGGCGGAGACGATGAAGACGACAAGATTGACGTGGAGGGCGCCTGCCAGAATGGTGACCACCTTGATCGGCGGCAAGTGGGCGGCACCCGATGTGACAAGCAGCACCAGCATCAGCCCGGTGCCGGCCGACTGCCACCTCTCGAACGCGTCAAGGCCGCCAAAGTGCTCCAGCATCGGCCGTGCTATCGTGTCGTAGGCATAGTAACCGATCAGCCAGCCGGCAATGCCGCCCAGCACCGACGCGACAGTGGCGGTCAGCGCATAGCGGTAGGCGCGTTCGGGCCGCGCCAACGCCATGGGCAGGTACAAGACGTCGGCAGGTATGAAAAACACCGAGCTTTCGACGAAGGCGATGAAGGCCAGCCACCATTCGGCGGATTTGCGGGCCGCCAGCGACAAGGTCCAGTCGTAAAGTCCGCGAAGCATCGGCTCTCCTGGATGCAAGTTGCCCAGACGCAACGCGCTTTGATACGCGTCTGTCTAGAAAGGTTTTCCGCGCCGCACAATGGCAGGAGCTTCACGAAACAGAAAGGCGGGCTTTTGCCGCAAGCAGGGCACGGCGGCGCATTTGGCCAGTTGACGAACAGGCCTCCAACCGTATAGTCCGCGCCCATCCAGGCCTTTGGGCCTGAGCCCCTATGGCGGAATTGGTAGACGCGCTCGACTCAAAATCGAGTTCCGCAAGGAGTGCTGGTTCGATTCCGGCTAGGGGCACCATTTTTGATCTCACGCCAGTTCGCTTCGCTCATGGGCTCCGATGGGGCGGCCTGACCGGCCGACGGGCGGTCGCCCTTGCGAACCCTCCGGGTTCGAACAGTGCCTCGAACACAGAGCCAACCGCGGCTGCTGAGGATGACAGCGATAGCGCCAATCAGCGGCGGCCGGTAGCCCCGCACTACGTGCTCTCAGGCCGCCGCACGGTGTTCTTCACGGGCAGCTTCCCACACTTCGCGGGCCGCGTCGGCGTTCATGACCGCGATCCCCAATCCCACCGCCAAATCGGGCCACGCGGAATGCCAGAGCAAGGCCGTGACCAACCCTGCGGCAATAATGGCGATGTTGGCCAAGGCGTCGTTGCGGGCCGACAGGAAGGCCGCCTTTGTGAGGCTGCCGCCACGATGCCGGTGCGCGGCCAGCATGTAGGCGCAGGACAGGTTGACGGCGAGAGCGCCAAGTCCCGCCAAGGTCAAGGCGATGGGCTGCGGCGGCACCGGCACGTTGAACTTCTCCCAAGCCGTCCAGAGCGTTGCCAGACCCGGCATGAGAAGGATGAGCGCCAATGCCATCCCCACCCGCGCACGGGAGCGCACAGACCACCCAAGTGCGAGCAGGATAAGGAGGTTCACGGAAGCATCTTCAAGAAAGTCGATGCTGTCGGCGAACAGGGACACTGATCCAATGGCGAGCGCCACAGCGAACTCGATCCCGAAATAGGCAAGATTGAGAAGCGCGACGATGAGGACGATGCGGCGAAGGTTCATCTTCTGGCAGTATCCGAAACCAGTGTGTGGAGCTACAGCTTCGCGGTTTCCAAGGAAAGCCCCTGCTCGTTCCGGGTCCCGGCCGATGGGCGGTTGCCCTTGCGACCTTTTGCGTTCGAGCCGCGCCTCGACACGGACTTAGCGCATATTCCCCGTATGCCCTTGCGAATACCGCCCCGGCTGTGGCCACACCGTCAGGCCGTGCGGCTCTGAGCCAACCCGAAACTTGGTCACCGCGCCTGATGTCGTGTCGATCATGTAGGCGGCACTGTCGAAGCGGCCGGACAGCCATAGTTGTTTGCCGTCGGCGCTGACGTTGCCCATGTCGGGGCTGCCGCCGCCGGGGATCGGCCATTGCGTGACGACCGCGCGGGTAGCGAAGTCGATCACCGTCACGCTGCCCGGTCCCTTTGCCTGGCCCTGCTCCATCTTGTGCGAGCCCCGGTTCGAGACATAGAGCCGCTTGCCGTCGCGGCTGACGACGAAGCCATGGGCGCCGATGCCGGTCGGGATGAAGCCGATTTCCTTGAAACTGTCGCCATCGACGAGGAACACGCCGTCATTCATCATGTCGGCGACGTAAAAAACCTTGCCGTCGGGCGAGAGGCGGATGTCCTGCGGCATGCCCATTTTCGAGAAGTCGAGATGGCCAAGCACCTTCTGGTTCTTCAGGTCGATCTTTGCCAATCCGCCATTGCCGTATTCGCAGGTGAAGATCGCGTAGGCCCCGTCGACCGAGAATTCGGCGTGGTTGATGCCGGGGCAAGTGGGCGTCGGCAGGCTCGACATTAGCGCCATGGTGTGAGGATCGCGGAAATCGAGCCGCTCCAGGGCTTCGTCGACGACGATGGCCGCGCCCGGCATGAAATACAAATTGTAGGGATCGTCCACGGCGATCTGCGGGCCGGGCTTGCCGGTCATCGGGTCGATCGGCGTCAGGCTGCCGTTCTTGCCGGTGCCATTGTTGGCGACCCAGAGCGTCTTCAGGTCCCAGGACGGCACGACGTGCTGCGGTTTGCTGCCGACCGGGAACCTGTCGACTTCCTTGAGTGTCATGGTGTCGATCACCGTGACGCTGTTGGAGGAGCGGTTCGGCACATAGACGCGCGGCAGTGCACCCAGCGTGGCCGGGCTGAGATGGCTGGCGGCGGTGTGGCTGTAGATGTTGATGGACGGCGCGGGCTCGCTGCAATCCTCGGGACAGCTATCGGCCCAGGCGCGGACAGGCAGCAGCGCAAGCAGCAAAAAGGCCGCACGGGGACCGGCGTGACGCAAAAAGGTTCTGATCATCAGGATGGCTTGTCGTGAAGGCCGGCCGAAATTGCCGCCGGAGCCATAGCTGGTGTCTTGCCGTTGATCCAGTGGCTACCGCCGTCCCAGCAAACTCTTCACGCGGTTGCGCAGCAGACGGGCCATGTTGCGGGTCTCGCGGTAGAGATGCAGCTGCGAGGCGGCCTGGCGGGCGAGGCGGTCGGCATCCGGCGTCAGTCCGATCACCAGCGAGCCCATCGGCTTGCGCTCGCTCCACAGCCGGCTCATCACCGGGTGGTCGGGCACGGCGCAGGAATCCGTCATCATGATGTTGGGGTCGTCGAGATGCTGCCTGGTCACCTCGATCATCAGCAGCGTGCCCGGCGAATAGGTCGCCAGCGTCTCGTCATAGGCGGTCTTCCAGGTGTAGGCGACGCCGGCTTCGACGAAGACGACCAGGCAGGCGATCGTGCGGCCGTCCAGCGTCAGCGAATGGATGCGGCACATGTCGTGCTCGGCCAGCCGGTGCACGGCTTCGCGGGCAAAGGCGGCGCGGTAGCGGTCGATGGCCATGGCGGTGCGCTCGCGGCCCTTCCAGCCGGCCGCCTCCAGCGTCAGGAAACTTTCGATGGCGTGGCGGATTTCGTCCGGTCCCCGCGCCACGACATGCTCCAGCCTGCCGAGATCCTCCAGGCGCCGTTTCAGGCGGCGGAATTCGCGGTAGTGGTGCGCGCGCAGCGATGCTTTCAAATAGGCCTCGCCGTCGAGGGTGCTTTCGAGCACCGGCCGGTCCGCCTTGCCGGTGGTGACCATTGTCAGGCCGCGCGTCTCGGCAACGGTGGCCAGCACGCTGGCCAACGGGCCGTCGAGGCGCATGTCGGGCAGCACGAAGACCTTCGGCAGCTTCAGATGCGGCCGCGACAGCATGCCGAAGAAATCCTCGACGACGCCGATCGGGTCGTCATGGTCGACCAGCGGCGTGCCGATCGGGCCGAACGGGCTCGACCAGGTGCGCATCACCGGAACGCCGAGCGGCACGGCCGGCCGTTCGACCGAGAACGGCACCAGCAGGCGCAGCCGGTTGCGGTATTCGTCGCCGTCGCGGATCACCGCCAGCTTGACCTCGCGATCTTCCAGCCTGGGCATGGCCGGCGCCAGAAAGCGCGGGTTGAAGAAAACGTTGGGCTCGATCGTGCGGGTGCACAGATAGTCGAGTTCCTCGACCAGTTCGAAGCCGGCCGAAGCCGGATAGATCGCCAGCTTGCGCAGCGGCCGGTTGTTGGCGAGGATCTCAAGGTGCGCCGGATCGGCGTCGCGCGCCAGGCCGGCAAGGCCCGACACCATGGCGCCGGCCGGACCGCCGCTGGTTTCCTCGATCAGCGGGATGGCGGCCATCAGGCGGCTCCCCTGGCAGCAGGCACGAAGATCAGCATGACGATGCCGAGCTTGCGCCAGACGGTGAAGGACAGGGCGCTGGCCTCGAAGACCATGGCGAGGCTGGTGGCGATCGCCGCGCCCCACAGGCCGAAGAACGGGATCAGCACCACGTTGAGACCGATGTTGAAGGCCAGCGCCATGGCATAGACGGCGGCGCAGATGTTCTGGTTGCCGCTCATCGTCAGAAGGCTTTCGCACGGGCCGACGGCGGCGCGCGCCACGACGCCGAACACCAGCAGGAACAACAGCGGATAGCCGGCGGTGAATTCCGGGCCGAACAGAACCAGCATCGGTTCGCCGAGCGCCAGCACCAGCAGCGCCATCAACAGCGACGGCCAGAACGTCCACGACACGGTCTCGCGGGCGAAGGCGGCGAGCTTTTCCGGTTCGCCATGGGTGAACTGCGCATAACGCTGGGCAACGCCGGCCTTGACGGAGAAATAGACGAAATGCACCAGCGCCAGCGTCTTGACGGTGGCGAAATAGACGGCGACGTCATTGGGCTGGAGATAGGCGCCGACCATCAGCACGTCGGCGTTGGTGAGCAGGAAGAAGAAGCTTTCGACCAGGAAGATCGGCAGCGAGACGATGAACCACTCGGCGAAATGCACCTTCATCGGCCCGGACGGGATATTCCTGCCCATGCGCGTGGTCACGCCGATGAGCTGGCCGAGCGTGGTGGCGTAGGTGGCGGCGATCGAGGCGAAGATCGCTGTCCTGGCGTCGGGCGCATAGCCCATTGCCAGCATCAGCGCCATCAGCGCCAGGATCAGCACCGGCCGCACCAGATAGGTCGGCGACAACGCAAACAACGCCCAGGAATTGGCGCGTGACTGGCCTTGCAGCAGATCGCCCATGGCGATCATCGGCAGGCAGAACAGGCCGAGGATGAAGGGCATTACATAGTAGCTCTCGATCCAGTTCGCGCACAGCCAGACGCCCAGTGCGCCAAGCCCGGCGATCGCGGTCGAGGCAATCAGCACGAACAGGCGGCTGGCGACCACGATGCCGCGCAGTTCGGCGAGCATGTTGCGTTCGCGGTATTCGGGGATGAAGCGGATCACCGAAGTGTGGAAGCCGAGGCAGGCGAGGTTGCCGACGATGACCATCGTCACCCAGACGAGGACGAAGATTCCGTATTCGAACGAGCCCATCCAGCGCGCCATCAGCACCTGGCTGATGAAGGCGATGACGGCGCTGACGATGCGGATGGCAAAGGCGATCAGCGACATGCGCCCGGCTTCGCCGCGCTCGTCGGCGGTGAACAGCACCGCATCGATCCGGCCAAGCAGCGGCCCCATGCGCAGCGCCAAGCGCTGCGGCAAGAACCGCCCGGCCGTCGTCGCCGCGGAAAACCGCACCCCGATGTCTCTCCGTTTTCCGCCTCTTTTCAAGCTTTCGATGTATCCGAAACACCTTAAGAAAGGGTGGGCAGGTGCGGGTGCGCCGAGGGGCCAAGGACGGCCGCGTGTGCAAGGTGCGTCATCGTATGCCGGGGCATAATAAAAGGCGAGCGAACGCCGGGGAAGACTGGGGAGCCGGTCGGCGTTTCGCTCGCCCCTCCCCCGCCAAGGGGGATGGCCAGGCACCGGGTGTGTCCGGTGCCGGAGGTGTCGGAGCGTTACATCCCCTTCATGGCGTCGCACGACACGTTCGGGTTCATGTCGGCGAAGGCGCCCGTCGGGTTCTGTTTCCATGCCCAGACGTGCAGTTCGTAGAACGGGCCGAGGCCGTAGCGATTGGGGGCGCTGTTGAAGTTGAACAGCTGGCCTTCGAGCGAGGCCGGGCCCTTCGAGGTGATGTATTCGACCGCTATCAGCTTCAGGCTGCCGTCGGCCGTCGGCTCGTACATCACCGCTTCGGGCTTGGCGACATCGACGGCATCGTCCTTGAGATAGGCGCCGTTGACATAGTGGATGCCCATGGCGCCGCCGGTGATGCCGCTGGCGCAAGGGATGGGGGCATAGCCTTCGGCGGTGGCGGCTGCCACATTTTCGAAGCGGCTGTTGGCTGCGCGCACCTTTTCGGCCAACGGGTTGGCGTCGTGTGCCTGGGCGGCCGCACCCGCCGCGATCGAGATGGCGGCGAAAGCCGCGAAGCGTGTCGTCCAAAGCATTTTGGTCATGGTCTTCCGTCCGTTTGTTGACGCTCGAGGCGGCGGCGGCCGATGCCGAAACGCCTGCGGCGTTGGTTTAGGATTTGGTTTGTCCGTCCCGGTTCATGCGATGCGGCTTCCGTTGCCGGGCTTTGGCCGCAGCCATTAAAAACCGTGCAAAATCAACGATCCCAAAAGTAATATTGCCAATATTCCTGCGGGACGTCCCGCTCCGATAGCCCGATGTCGCGCCTCAGATAGCCGCCTTCCGGGGGCAAGCGCCGCCTTTCAGACAGATACGCAGGCAGCTTCGACGCGAACCGCCATAGACGGCCGAGCACGGAGGTTGGCCGGCCGGTCTTTCCCAGGACAGGCCCGATTCCACCGAGCGGCAGGCCATCAGGCAGTTCGCCATGGCCGCGAAGGACAGTTTGATGCTCATCATCGTGGCGACCGAACGCAGGATCAGAGGTAAAAGTAAGGGTCAAGAACCCGCACCTCCGTGATCTTGTCGACCGGCAGCGAGTTTTTCTGAGCGGTGCTGCGGATAGCTTCGGGCGTCGGCGCGTCGTAGATGCAGAAGCTGTGCTTCTTGTCGGGCGTGACGAAGGACTGGATCCAGGTGACGCCCTTTTCGGCATTGCGCATGACGACGCCGCCCACCGCAGTGGCGCCGATGTCGGTCATCGGAATGTTGAGGCCGTCCGGAAATGTGCGTTCAATCAGATAGCGAGGCATGGAAGGCTTCCTTTCCATTGGTTCACGCTCGATCGGAGCGCGGCTGGACGTTGACCACGCCGGCCCAGCCCGCGCATCGGAACGATTCCCCATATTGGACGGGACGATTCCCTATATTGGCGTCGTTCTTTGTGGAAAGAGGCACGGCAATGTGTGCAAAGTCACATTGCCGCGCTTTCTTCACGGGCTAGTCGTGAGCGGCCCGCCATGGTGGGAAAACTCCGATCCTGTGAGACGATGACAATGATGCTTCTGGAACGGCAGACGCAGCTGCAGCAGCTGGAGACACTGCTTGGCGATGCAATAGGCGGCCATGGCCGCGTCGCGGTGCTGGCGGGGGAGGCCGGCGCCGGCAAGACGGCGATTGTCGAGGCGTTCGCGGCCCGTGTCGGGCAGAGCGCGGCAATGTTGCGCAGCGCTTGCGAGGATCTGTCGATCCCCGATCCGCTGGGGCCGCTTTACGATCTGGCCCGTGAGGCGCAATGGGCGCTGCCGCGCGTAATCGACGCCCGGCATGGGCAGAGACTGCCGCTGTTTTCCGATGCGCTCGACGCTTTTGCAGCCAAGGGGCCGTGCCTGCTGATCATCGAAGACCTGCACTGGGCCGATGATGCGACGCTCGATTTCGTGCGCTTCCTCGGCCGGCGTATCGTCAACACCCACATCCTGCTGTTGCTCACGGCGCGCACCGACCGCAGCGAAGGACAGATGCGCGTGCGCCGCGCCCTGGGCGAAATCCCGGCCGGCAGCGTGGCGCGCATCGACGTGCCGCTGCTCAGCGAGGCGGCCGTGCTGTCGCTCGCCGATGCGGCCGGCCGCGATGGCGACGCCATCTACCGGGCGACCGCAGGCAATGCCTTCTTTGTCACCGAATTGCTGTCGGCCGAAAACGAAACGGCGCTGCCGGCAAGCGTGCGCGACGCGGTGCTGGCGCGGGCCGAGCGGCTGTCGGTTGGCGCCCGGGCCATGCTCGACGCGGTGTCGGTGTTTCCGCGCCGCGCCGACGCCTGGGCCTTGCAAGGCCTGTGCGGCGTCGCCAGCGCCGGCCAGTTGGCCGAGTGTGTCGCCAACGGCCTGCTTGACGATCTGGGCGACGGCTACGCCTTCCGCCACGACATCGCGCGACGCGCCATCGAAATGATGCTGACGACGTCGCACAGGCGGCAGTTCAACCAGCGTGCGCTGGCGGCACTGCTCGAAAATGGCGACGTCTCCACAGGCCGCCTGGTGCATCATGCGGTCGAGGCGCACAATCTGGCGGCGGTGCGCGAACTTGCGCCAATCGCCGCGCGCGAGGCGTCGCGCGTCGGCGCCCATCGCGATGCCGCCGGCTATTACGAGATCGCCTTGCAGCAGGCCGACAGCCTGCCGGTGATCGAGCGCGCCGCGCTCTACGAAAGCCATGCCTTCGAGTGCCATCTCATCGGCAAGATCGACGACGCGCTTGCGGCGCAGGGCGAGGCGCGCCGGTTGCATCAGGCCGACGGCAACAGGCTGAAGGAGGGCGACAGCCTGAGATGGCTCTCCCGGCTGAGCGAAATGGGCGATGACCGCGAGGCGGCGGCCGCCTTCGGCGCCGAGGCTGTGGCTATGTTGGAAGCGGCTCCCGCCGGTCCCGAACTCGCCATGGCCTATTCGAACCTTTCGCATCTGGCGATGCTTTCGGAGAGGGTGGAAGACACGCTGTTCTATGGCGAGAAGGCAGCGGCGCTGGCTGCGCGCATGAACCGTCCCGACATCGCGTCGCATGCCCTCAACAATGTCGGCTGCGTCGAGCAGTGGCTCAATCCGGATGCCGGACGCCTGCGCCTCGACGAAAGCCTTGAAATTGCGCTCCAAGGCAATTTCCAGGAACATGCCGCGCGCGCCTTCACCAACCGCGCCTGTTTCGAGATCACCCAGATGAGCTACGACGCGGCACGTCCGGTGCTCGAGAGCGGCATCCACTATTGCACCGAGAACGACCTCGGCACCTGGCGCGACTATCTCAGGGGCATGCTGGCCGATGTGCAACTGCGTCAGGGCCAATGGGATGAGGCCGCCGCGACGGCAAGCGATGTCATCGACAATGAGCGGACAACCACCGTGGGCCGGTTTCCGGCGCTGCTGGCACTGGCGAAACTGCGCCTGAGGCGCGGCGATCCCTCGGCCGAGCCGCTGTTCGCCGAAATGGCGCGCCTGGTCGGAAGCGGCGGCGACCTGCAGATGCTGAGCTCTTACGCGGCGCTGATGGCGGAGCAGGCATGGCTGGGCCTGGCCGACAGGCAAGAGGCGTTGGCGCTGATCACCCGCGCGGAAGCGCCGGTGCGCTCGCGTGCCCATGTCGGGGAGCTGGCTTTGTGGCGAACATTGCTCTCTCCCGATATGCCGGCCGGCGACACCGCCGACATGGCGACACCATACCGGCTGCTTCTAACCGGCGACTGGCGTTCGGCTTCGGCACTCTGGGCCGAATTGAATGCGCCATACGAGCGCGGACTGGCGCTCATCCTCGGCGACGACGAGGGGCAGCGGCTGGCATTGGATATTTTTGACGGCCTGGGGGCAAGGCCGGCAGCCCAGCGCCTGCGCGATATCATGCGCAAGAACGGCGTTGGCGGCATCGCCCGCGGCCCGCGCCGCTCGACGCGCGCCAACCTCGCCGGCCTCACCTTGCGCCAGATGCAGGTGCTGCAGCTGATCGAACGCGGCCTCTCCAACAAGCGGATCGCCGAGCAATTAACGATTTCGCCAAAGACGGTCGATCACCATGTCTCGGCGGTGCTGGGCAAGCTGGATGCGGTGTCGCGCGGCGAGGCGACAGCGACCGCGCGCGATTCGGGGTTGTTGTGAGGTTTTGACGAGGGTTGGACCGAGAGGTCGCGATCCTTCGCACCCCCCTCTGTCCTGCCGGACATCTCCCCCTCAAGGGGGGAGATTGGCTGTGATCAAGGCTTTCGCCAATTGTCGAAGTTGAAAAGGAAGTGGGGCCCGCAACTGCGTGATCTCCCCCCTTGAGGGGGAGATGGCCGGCAGGCCAGAGGGGGGTGCTGTCCCGCCGACCTAATGATCAAGCAAACGCGCCGTGGCAGTGCTTGTATTTCTTGCCGGAGCCGCAGGGGCAGGCTTCGTTGCGGCCGATCTTGCCCCAGGTCGCCTGGTTGTTCGGATCGCGGTCTTCGGGAGCGACGATGGCGTTGCTCTCCTGGCGGACCAGAAGTGCGGTCTCGCCGCCCTCGAAATCGTCCTCGCCCGTGGTGCCGTCAATGTGGCTGCCGAACATTTCAGGCGCTTCGGGCGGCGGTGCTTCGGCGGCCTGGCGGACCAGTTCGACGCGCATCAATTGCGCGGTGACGGCCTGGCGCAGATTGCCGAGCAGCGCCTGGAACAGCTCGAACGCCTCGCTCTTGTATTCCTGCAGCGGGTCGCGCTGGGCGTAGCCGCGGAAGCCGACGACCGAACGCAGATGGTCGAGGTTGACGATGTGCTCGCGCCACAGATGATCGAGCGTCTGCAACACCACCGAGCGTTCGACATAGCTCATCACGTCTGGGCCGAAGCGCTCGGCGCGCTCCTTGGCGGCGGCGTCGGCGGCCTTGGTCAGGCGCTCGCGGATGTCGTCCTCGGCAATGCCTTCTTCCTTGACCCAGTCCTCGACCGGCAGGTCGAGATTGAGGAATTCGGCGACCTCGGCCTTGAGGCCGGCGACGTTCCACTGCTCGGCATAGGCGTTTTCGGGGATGTTCTTGGTGACGATCTCCTCGATGACGCCTTCGCGCATCTCGGCGATCGTCTCGGACAGGCCTTCGCCGTCCATCAATTCGATGCGCTGCTCGAACACCACTTTGCGCTGGTCGTTCGAGACGTCGTCGTATTTCAACAGGTTCTTGCGGATATCGAAGTTGCGCGCTTCGACCTTCTTCTGCGCCTTTTCCAGCGCCTTGTTGATCCACGGATGGATGATGGCCTCGTCTTCCTTGAGGCCAAGCTTCTGCAGCATGCCGTCCATGCGCTCGGAGCCGAAGATGCGCATCAGATCGTCCTGCAGCGACAGGAAGAATTTCGAACGGCCGGGGTCGCCCTGGCGGCCGGAGCGGCCGCGGAGCTGGTTGTCGATGCGGCGCGATTCATGGCGCTCGGTGGCCAGCACGTAGAGGCCGCCGGCGGCCAGCGCCTTTTCCTTCAGGCGCTCGACATCGGCAATGATTTCCTTTTCGCGCGCCTCGCGCTCGGGACCAGCAGGCATGTCGCCCAGTTCGTCCTCGATGCGCATCTCGGCGTTGCCGCCGAGCTTGATGTCGGTGCCGCGTCCCGCCATGTTGGTGGCGATGGTGATGGCGCCGGGTTTGCCGGCCTGGGCGACGATGGCGGCCTCGCGCTCGTGGTGGCGGGCGTTCAACACCTCGAAATCCTTGAACCCTTCCTTGCGCAGGCGCTCGGCCAGCTGCTCGGATTTTTCAATGGAGGTGGTGCCGACCAGCGTCGGCTGGCCCTTGGCGCGCGCTTCCTTGATCTCCTTGACGATCGCCTTGTACTTCTCCTCGACCGTCCGGTAGACCTCGTCGTCCTCGTCCTTGCGGATGACCGGCAGATTGGTCGGGATCTCGGTGACTTCGAGGCCGTAAATGTTGCCGAACTCCTCGGCCTCGGTCAGCGCCGTGCCGGTCATGCCGGAAAGCTTCTTGTAGAGGCGGAAGTAGTTCTGGAAGGTGACGGAGGCCAGCGTCTGGTTTTCCGGCTGGATCGCCACATGCTCCTTGGCTTCGAGCGCCTGGTGCAGGCCTTCCGAATAGCGGCGGCCCGGCATCATGCGGCCGGTGAATTCGTCGATGATGACGATCTCGTCGTTGCGGACGATGTAGTCCTTGTCCTTCTGGAACAGCCGGTGCGCCTTCAGCGCGTTGTTGACGTGGTGGACGATGGCGACGTTCTCGACGTCATAGAGCGACTCGCCCTTGAGCAGGCCGGCCGCGCGCAGCAGGTTTTCCAGCTTCTCCGTGCCTTCCTCGGTGAAGATCGAGGTCTTCTGCTTCTCGTCGATCTCGTAGTCGGCTGGGCCGAGCTGCAGCATGAAGGCATCGATGGTGTTGTACATTTCCGAACGGTCCTCGAGCGGACCGGAAATGATCAGCGGCGTGCGCGCCTCGTCGACCAGGATGGAATCGACTTCGTCGACGATCGCGTAATTGTGGCCGCGCTGCACCATCTGCGCGCGCTCATACTTCATGTTGTCGCGCAAATAGTCGAAGCCGAGCTCGTTGTTGGTGGCATAGGTAACGTCGGACGCGTAGGCGACGCGGCGTTCCTCGTCGGACAGGCCATGGACGATGACGCCGACCGAGAGGCCGAGGAATTTGTAGACGCGGCCCATCCATTCGGAGTCGCGGGTGGCAAGGTAGTCGTTGACGGTGACGACATGGACGCCCTTGCCGGCAAGCGCGTTGAGATAAACGGGCAGGGTGGCGACCAGGGTCTTGCCCTCGCCGGTACGCATTTCGGCGATGCCGCCATTGTGCAGCACCATGCCGCCGATCAGCTGCACGTCGAACGGGCGCATGCCGAGCACGCGGCGGGATGCCTCGCGGACGGTGGCGAAGGCCGGCACCAGCAGGTCATCGAGCGTAGCGCCGTTGGCGATATCCTGGCGGAATTTTTCCGTGCGGGCCTGAAGCTCGGCGTCGGACAGCGCCCGCATCTCGTTTTCCATGGCGTTGATCGCCTCGACACGCGGCCGGGTCGATTTTACGCGACGATCGTTGGAGGAACCGAAAACCTTACGGGCGAGACCGCCGAGACTGACCATCCGATGGTCCTTTCGATAGAATTCTCAATTTTGAGATGAGCGCCGGCCGGCCCCATCAATTCCGCGTGAAACGCGGACAAACACAAAAAGCGCCCGGAAAACGGTTCTGGACGCAAAGTCGTTGGACAGATAAGAGGGGGCTCAACTGATGTCAACGCCGCGTTAGCCCTATGGGCAGCGCCAAATTCCGCCACAATCCGGCTGATCTGCAAGCCCTACCAATCCCCCCTTGGAGTTAATCTTGATGTCCTTACTGTTTCGCCGTGCGTCGCTCGCCAGCCTTGGCTTGGCTTTCGGCCTGTCGGCCCTGTCGCTGTCTCCGCTGATGGCCCAGGAAGCCGCTCCCGCCCCGGCCGATGCCGCAGCAGCGCCGGCGGCAGCCCCCGTCGATCCGAACGCCGTCATCGCTACCGTCAATGGCCAGAAGCTGACCGAGGCGGACCTTGGGCTTGCCGAGGGCGAGCTGTCGCAGCAGTTCTCGCAGTTGCCACCCGAGCAGCGCCGCGCCGCCGCCCTTTCGGCGGCCATCGAAATCCGCGTCATGGCCGCCCAGGCGGTCGCTACTGGGCTCGACAAGGATCCCGAATTCCAGCGCCGCATGGCGTTCCTGCAGCAGCGCGCGCTGCATGGCGAGATGGTCGAGAAGGGCGTCGTCGACAAGGTTACCGATGCCGAGGTGCGCGCCCGCTACGATCAGGAAATCGCCAGCACGCCGCCGGTCAATGAGATTCATGCCCGTCACATCCTCGTGAAGACGAAGGAGGAGGCCGAGGCGATCATCAAGCAGCTCGATGGCGGCGCCGACTTCCAGAAGCTCGCCAACGAGCACACCAGCGATCCCTCGGGCAAAACCAATGGCGGCGATCTCGGCTGGTTCGGCCCGGGGCAGATGGTGCCGGAATTCGACAAGGCGGCAGTTGCGCTCGAAATCGGCAAATACACCAAGGAGCCGGTGCAGACGCAATTCGGCTGGCACGTCATCAAGCTCGAGGACAAGCGCACCAAACAGCCGCCGGCCTTCGACGACGTCAAGGACCAGGCCAAGCAGGCGGTGATCCGCGACAAGTATTTCGCACTGGTCAAGCAGCTGCGCGGCGCCGCCAAGGTCGAAATCCCCGACGCCAATCTGAAGAAGGCCGTCGACACGATGGAAGCCGGCAAGTAAGGCCGGCACCGAAAAAACATGCAAAGGGCGCCGTTCGGCGCCCTTTTCAATTGCGGGAGATGCCTGACATCACATAGCCGACAGTGGCACGGATTGTCGCCTCATCTTCGTCCAGCCGGTTGGTCAAAAGGTGTTTCCAGGCATAGGAAGCGATGAGGTCGGCGACCAGCGCTGCGTCGATATCGGCCGCAACCTCGCCGCGCGCCTTGGCGCGCTCGATGATCCGAGCGGTGTGGGACACGCGCCCATCGGCATAGCCAGTCAGGGCCGCGGCCGCCGCTTCGTCCGACTGGGCCTCGGCGATCAGCGAGCGGAATACGCTGCCCGAGGATGTGTCGCGCCAATGCGCGAAGAGGTTCCTCAGGAAACCGACGAGGTCGTCTTCGAGACTGCCGGTATCGGGGACGTCGACACGCTTTTGCCGCTTGTAGACCTCTAACAGCAAGGCCGCCTTGCTCGGCCACCAGCGATAGATCGTGGGTTTGCCGGCGCGCGCCCGCCGCGCCACGGCCTCTATGGAGAAGCCGGCATAGCCGGCCTCGACCAGCACCGCCTCCGCGGCCTCGAGAATGGCCTCGGCGCTGTCTGGGTTGCGCCGCGCCCCGATCGATCTGCGCGCCGGATCCTCGCCCATGTCTGTCCTCGCCAACAATCTCGCCGGCAATCCTGGCCAACAATCTCGCCGGCAATATAGGTGAGCTGGCAGGCAAACGAAACGGCCCGTTTCCAGCGCTTGTAGAAGCAGGCCTCACATTCGCCCTGCGCGGGGATTTTCAGTTCATCGCTTGCGAGGTTTCCGAGGCGATACGCCACTGGCCGTCGCTCTTCACCAGCCCAAGCGTGACTCGTGCCTTGCCGGTCATGCGCGCCGCCGATTTGTCTTTCGACATATAGTCGTAGCTCATCGCGAACACGGCTTCGGCGCGGTTCTCGCCCTGCGGCGTCACCTCGAGGCTGCCGGGCTCGAGACTGAACGACCAGGATGCAAATTGCGCGAACCAGTCCGTCTTGAGCTTGACGACGGCGTCGCTGTCATAGCGCGTGCCGAAGATGGTAGCGGAAGGCGCATAGAGCCGCTTGACGGTCTCGCCGATCGCCGCGGCATCGGGCGCAAGATAGTCGTCGCGCAGGAATTTCTCGATTGCGGTCTTGTCGTCGCCTACAGACCGTTCGAGTGCCGCAACCTTTGTTTCGGGCGCCGGGGGGACGGCGGGCTTCGGCTGTGCAACCGTTTCGCCGCCGGGCACAAACTCAAACCGTTCGAGCAGCGAACCCTGTTCCCATGGGCGCTGTCCCTCGCGGGTTTCGGAGACCACGTCGCGGCGCACCGCGATCATCATGTCGTTGATGCTCTGGCCGGGCTCGGCCATGTGCCGCAGCAGGGCGGCGGCGAACGGCGAATTGCGTCCGGTGCCGTCCATGGCGACAGCGCCTGGCGCCGTCGAGAAGGCGATGAAGGAGCCGCGCGTCGAATCGAACTGCGCCAGACCGGCAAGCGCCGTTGCCGAGCGCGTGGTGGCGGTGCGGCTCAGGCTGCGGGCAAAGGGATTGTTGCGGCAGGCATCGAGAAAGACCAGGCTGACCTTGGTCTGCTGCTCCATGATGTCGAGGACTTCGTCGATCGGCACGGCTTCGAGCTGCAGCTTGACCGGCATGTCGAGCTGGGCGTCGACCGGCACGATGTAGTTGCGCCCTTCCACCTGCAGGCCGTGGCCGGCGTAATAGAAAAGCCCGACGCCCGCACCTTCCAGCGCATCGGAAAATTCGCCGATCTTGCGCTCGAGTTCGCGCTTGCCGAGATCGTTGCCCTCGATGACGTCGAAGCCGATCGAGCGCAGCTTGCCGGCAATATCGAGGGCATCGTTGACCGGATTGGTGAGCGTGCCGGCTTCGGCATAGGTGCCATTGCCGATGACCAGCGCCACGCGCCGTTCCGGCTGCGCATCGGCGCTCAGGAGCAAAAGCCCCATACACGCCACCGCCAAGATCACCAGCCTGCCCATGGCCGATATCATAACGCCAGAGGCCCCGGTGACGCCAACGGATTTGAAATGCAAGCTTAATCCCTGGTGGCTTGCCCACAGCGGCGGCCAAGAAAACGCCCTTGCGCCGGGCCGTGCTATCGGGCAAACCGGCCTTCGCCTAGCGTTTTTCCGTCGCCCGAGGTCCCCAATGTACGCAACGATTTCGCCGCTCGCGCCGAAGAAATATCCCAAAATGCCTGCCATTGAGGGCGTGCGCATCGCCACCGCAGAGGCCGGGATCAAGTACAAGAACCGTACCGACCTCTTGGCCATAGTCTTCGATGCCGGCACAGCGGTTGCCGGCGTGTTCACGAAGTCGAAATGCCCCTCGGCGCCGGTCGACTTCTGCCGCGAGAACCTTGGCGCCGGCAAGGCGCGGGTGCTTGTGGTCAATTCCGGCAACGCCAACGCCTTCACCGGCAAGAAGGGCCGCGCCTCCACCCAACTGACCGGCGAGGCCGCGGCCAAGGCCGCAGGCTGCACGCCAGGCGAAGTGTTCCTCGCTTCTACCGGGGTAATCGGCGAGCCGCTCGACACCACCAAATTCAGCCATTTGCTGGCCGGACTGGTCAAGGACGGCAAGCCGGATCTGTGGACCGAGGCGGCAAAGGCCATCATGACCACCGACACCTATCCGAAAGTGGCGACAGCGACGGTCAAGCTTGGCGACACCGACGTCATCATCAATGGCATCTCCAAGGGCGCCGGCATGATCGCGCCCGATATGGCGACTATGCTGTCCTTCATCGCCACCGATGCGCCGATCGCCGCCCCCGTGCTGCAGGACTTGTTGTCGCGCGGCACGGCCAAGACCTTCAACGCCGTCACCGTCGACAGCGACACCTCGACCAGCGACACGCTGCTGTTGTTCGCCACCGGAGCCGCTGCCAAGCGCGGCGCGCCCGCCATCAGCGATCCCAAGGATGCGCGTCTCGGCGCGTTCCGCCGGGCGCTGGGCAAGGTGCTCAAATCGCTGGCGCTGCAAGTGGTGCGCGACGGCGAGGGCGCCCGCAAGCAGGTCGAAGTCACCGTTACCGGCGCCAAATCGGCGCGCTCGGCCAAGCGCATCGCGCTGTCCATCGCCAATTCGCCGCTGGTCAAGACGGCGGTTGCCGGCGAGGACGCCAATTGGGGCCGCGTCGTCATGGCCGTCGGCAAGGCCGGCGAGCCGGCCGATCGCGACCGGCTGTCGATCTGGTTCGGCGACAACCGTCTGGCGCATGAGGGCGAACGCGACCCGGGCTACTCCGAGGAAGCGATCTCGGCCTATATGAAGCGCGACGACATTCGCATCCGCGCCGATATCGGTATCGGCCGCGGCAAGGCGACGGTGTGGACCTGCGACCTCACCAAGGAATATGTCGCCATCAATGGCGATTACCGGAGCTGATGGAGTTGGCTTCCAGGCATCCGGCAAGCATGCTCGCCATCGTGCGCCGCTACGAGGCTGCGGGGTTTCGCGCCTGGCCGGCGGCGGCCGTGCATTATGACGGCACCTGGGTGGTGCGGCTGACAGCCGGCCATCCGGCCAAGCGGCTGAACTCGGTCAACCCGCTCGATCCCGGCGACACCCAGCACATTGCCGAGCGCATCGGCCGCGCCAGCCGGCGCTTCGACGCCTATGGCAGGCCGCTGACCTTCCGCATCTCGCCGCTGTCGGGGCCGGACCTGGCCAAGCATCTCGACAATGAGGGCTGGAGCACATTCGACGAATCCCTGGTGATGCGGCTGCCGCTGGCGGACGCGCAACTGGCGCCGGCCATGGACCAGATTCCGCTGAAGGATATCAGCCGCTTTCTCGGCGCGTCGCTCAAGGTCAGCGGCTCGGATGCATCGCTGCGGCCGGGTCTTTCGGAAATCATCGGCGCCATCCAACCCGAGGTCGGACTGTTTGCGCTGGAGGAAGGGGCCGACCCGCTGGCGGTGTTGATCTGCGTGCATGACGGCGATCTTGCCGGCCTGTTCGAGATCGCCACCGCCAAGTCGGCGCGCAATCAGGGCCATGGCCGCAACCTGATCCTGTCGGCGCTGAAATGGGCGAGGCTGCGTGGCGCTCGCGAAGCCTGGCTGCAGGTTGAGGCCGGCAATGCGCCGGCGCTGGCGCTCTATCGCTCGCTCGGCTTCGACGAAGTCTATCGCTACCACTATCGCCGGCCGCCGGGCGCATGAGCGAAATCACCGGCAAACGCCTGCTGCTGGTCGCCGCGTGCGCGCTGGTCGATACCGATGGCCGGGTGCTTCTGGCGCAGCGGCCCGAGGGCAAACAGCTTGCCGGCCTTTGGGAATTTCCCGGCGGCAAGGTAGAGCCAGGCGAGACGCCGGAACAATGCCTGATCCGCGAACTGCAGGAAGAGATCGGCATCGAGACCGACATTCCTTGCCTGGCGCCGCTCACCTTCGCCAGCCATTCCTATGATGATTTCCATCTCCTCATGCCGCTCTTCGTCTGCCGCCGCTTTCGCGGCATCGCGCAGCCCAGGGAAGGGCAGGCGCTGAAATGGGTACGGCCAAAACAGATGCGCGACTATCCGATGCCGCCGGCCGACGCGCCGCTGATCCAGTTCCTCATCGACCTGTTGTGATCCAAGGCCATTTCGCGGTCTGATCTAGCCAGCGTTAATGGAAGATTTATCTCGTCGTGAAAAATTGCGGCAAAGCGGGTTCGCGGGGAGCGATTGCATGAGCCTCGACAGGGAATGGGACTCGATCCGGCCGGATCGCAGCTTTCGCGCCGCCGGCGTCGGTATATTGCGCGTCACGCTTTTGTTCGGCTCGGCCGCAGTGGCGCTGGCGCTGATCGCGGTCCCCGTGCTGGACAACCAGACGCGATCATCCAGCCGCGATGCTCTTGCAGGCGGTCTCGACCCGATGAGCACGGGTTCAATCGGCTCGCGGGCCACCTATACGCTGCGCAGAAGCGTGCTGCAGCCCTCACCGAGCTCAGTCTGCATCATCCGCGCCGACGGCCAACGCAGCGGCGACTGCTGACCAACAAGGTCGACACCAGCTTGAGAACTTCCTCAACGCAGGCCCATTTCACAGCCTGTTAAGCTTGTGCCGTTAACCTTTCTTAACAGGTCGGCGATATGGTCGGGGATGAGAGGGATCGACGATCATGAAGCCATTGCTGCGCCGATTTTTGCAAGACGAAACAGGCGCCACGGCCATTGAATATGGCCTGATCGTCGCGGTGCTTTCGCTTGCCATCGTCGGGGGTGTCGGCAAGGCCAGCAATGCGATCCAGTTTCTGTTCAGCGACAACAACAGCAGGCTCGCAAACGCCTTCGCCGAGCACTGATCCGGAGCGCCGTCACCGCCCGCCGGGGTCTTCCAGTATCGTCTTCAGCGAGACCTTCGCCGAACCCGGTTTCAAGGGCTTTTGCTGCGAGGCATCGGGCGCCCAGCCCGACATCCAGACGATGGAAAAGCTTGCTCTGATGCGGCCATCAGCGTCCGAAAAGCGTTCGGCGTAGAGTTCGGCGGCACGGGTAAAAAGCTTTCGCGCTCCCGGTCGCCGGCTGCTATCGGTCAGCGGGCTGGTTTCGCCCATCGCCCTGAGATCGGCCGTGAGGTCGAAAAGAGTATCGTAACGCGCCGTCACAGTTTCGACGTCGGCCACCGGCAGCGCCAGTCCGGCGCGCTGCAGCAATGCGCCGGCATCGCGAACATCCGTGAAGGGGATGACACGCGGGCTGGCGCCGCCATAGAGCTCGGTCTCGGCGGCGAGCAGGCTTTCGCGCAATTCGGAAAGCGTGCCGGCGCCGGCGAAAGCGCCGAGAAAAAGCCCGTCGGGCCTGAGCGCGCGGCGGATCTGCACCAGCATGCCGGGAATGTCGTTCATTGCCTGGAGCGACAGGAGCGAAACGACGAGGTCGAGGCTTTCCGGCTGGAACGGCACTGTCTCCAGCGGTGCTACCAACCCTGGCCGGCCGTCCAGAAACGCTGGATCTGCCTCGACGCGCACGATCTCCGCTGCCTTGCCGCTTGCAGCGACCACGTCCGTTGCGTCCGGCGTCTGGCAAAACAGCACCGCGGCCTTGCCGAATTTCCGCTCGACCGCGCCAAGCCGGTCGGCAAGGTCTTCCGCCGCCCGCCGCATCAGAAAATCCGCGCCGGCTACGGGGTGGGCTAGGGCCCTGCGCTTGCGCACCAGCCAAAGTTCAGTATCGATGATCGGCTGCAACGGTAGACATCCTGTTTGTCCGTCTAGTGATATCCTGGCGCGGACGACAAAACCACGTGGCCGATCCGGTGATGGAGATCAAGAGCCTCGCTCAAACCATGTTGAAACTGGCCATGTTGGACTGGCCGGCGCGGATGCTGTTCCCGCCGGTCTGTGCCGGCTGTCGCAGGCACGTCTCGCAACCCGGCGTTTTGTGCGGCGCCTGCTGGCCGAAGCTGAGGCTGCTGGAGCGGCCATGGTGCGCGGTCATGGGCACGCCATTCACCCACGATATGGGCGAGGGGTTCCTGTCGGCCGAGGCGATCGCCGATCCGCCGCCGTTCGAGCGGGCGCGGGCGGCCGTGGCCTATTCCGGTGTCGCCCGCCAGATGGTGCAAGGGCTGAAATACCAGGACCGCACCGATCTGGCGCCATGGATGGCGCGCTGGATGCTGCGCGCCGGCGCTGAGCTAATTGCAGACGCCGATGTCGTCGTACCGGTGCCGCTGCACTGGCGGCGCTTCTTTCGCCGGCAGTTCAACCAGTCGGCGGAGTTGGCAAGGGCGGTTGCGCAGCTTAGCGGGCTGCCTTTCTCGCCCTCGGCGGTCCGGCGCGTCAAGCTCACGCGCCAGCAGGTCGGGCTGGAGCGGCAGGAGCGCGAGGCCAATGTCCGCGCCGCCTTCCGTGTGCCTGCGGAAGCCGAAATCGAGATCACTGGGCGCCGCGTGCTTCTGGTCGACGATGTCTACACCACCGGCGCCACCGTGCGCTCGGTCGCCAGGGCGCTGAAGAAGGGCGGCGCCGGAGCGGTCGATGTGCTGACCTTCGCGCGTGTCCTGCCGGGGGACTTTCGGGCCGACGAGTCCGCGACTATATAAGGTCGAGGAAAGGCACGGACCGATGCTCGATGTGACGATTTACACCCGTATGATGTGCGGCTATTGCGCGGCGGCCAAGCGGCTGCTCGACCGCAAGGGCGTCGCTTACACCGAGCATGACGCTTCGTTTTCGCCGGAATTGCGCCAGGAAATGATTTCGCGGGCGCATGGCCGCTCGACCTTTCCGCAGATTTTCATCGGCGACACGCATGTCGGCGGCTCCGACGACCTCCACGAATTGGAGGCGCGGGGCCAACTGGACAGGCTGCTTGCCAACGGCTCGACGACAAAGAGCGGTTCGTAGGGCCGCTCTATGTCTTTGTTTTTATGCGATTTCGGACGGAAAACCGGTACACACTTTTCCTGGAATTGCTCAAAGAGGACGTGACGATGGGTGTTTTCAAGGCGGCGGCGATCCAGATGCGTTCGGGCGAGAGCCCCGAGCGCAACGCGGTCGATCTCGAACGGCTGGTTCGCGAGGCGGCAGGCCTCGGTGCTACCTACATCCAGACCCCGGAAATGACCGGAGCGCTGATTCGCGACAAGGAAGCCAGGGCTGCTTCCTTCACCTCGGAAGACAAGGACATCGTCGTGGCGACCGCGCGCAAGCTCGCCAGCGAACTCGGCGTCTTCTTGCATATTGGCTCTACCGCCATCCTGCGCGCCGACGGCAAGCTCGCCAACCGGGCGCTGCTGTTTGGGCCGGATGGCGCGACGCTCGCCACCTATGACAAGATCCACATGTTCGACGTCGATCTCGACAATGGCGAGAGCTGGCGAGAATCCGCCGCCTATGAGCCGGGCACCGAGGCCGTCGTCACCGAGATCGACGGCGCCAGTCTCGGCTTTGCCGTCTGCTACGATCTACGCTTTCCACAGCTGTTCCGCGCCGAGGCGATGGCCGGCGCCGACCTCTTGTCGGTGCCTGCCGCCTTCACCCGCCAGACCGGCGAGGCGCACTGGCATGTGCTGCTGCGAGCCCGTGCCATCGAGAACGGCGCCTATGTGGTTGCTGCAGCACAAGGTGGCCTGCATGAGGATGGCCGCGAAACCTATGGCCATTCGCTGATCGTCGACCCATGGGGTCGCATTATCGCCGAGGCCGTCCATGCCGCGCCGGGCGTGATTATCGCCGAGATCGACACCGCACAGTCGTCGGCCGCGCGCAAAAAAATCCCCAACCTTAGGAATGCGCGCGATTTTGCCGTCAATGCCGGCACGGCTGAAGTGCCGCGGCTGAGGGGCGCGGCTTCGTGATCCGCTTTGCCCTGATCTGCGAGCATGAGCACGAGTTCGAGGGCTGGTTTCGCAGCAATGACGATTTCGACACGCAGAAAAAGCGTGGCTTTGTCGATTGCCCGAGCTGCGGCTCACACAAGGTGCAAAAGGCGCTGATGGCGCCGGCGGTGTCCACCGCGCGCAGCCGAGAAACGATCGCGCTGGCCATGGGCGAAACCCAGAAGCAGGCGCTGGCGCAGCTGAAGGCGATGGCCGAGAAGGTGCGCGAGAATGCCGACTATGTCGGCGACAAGTTTGCCGAAGAAGCGCGCAAGATCCATTTCGGCGAGAGCGATGCGCGCGGCATCTATGGCGAGGCGACGTTGGACGAAGCCAAGAGCTTGGCCGAGGATGGCATCGATTTCATGCCGATCCCGAGCTTTCCCGAGGAGCGCAACTGAGCGATCAGCTGGCGCTATCGATCAATTTGCCAAGCAACTGAGCCAGTGCCCCCCGCTCCGTGCCGGTGAGCCCGGCGAGGATTTCATGCTCGTTGGCGACGTGGGCGGTCAGGGCCTCATCGATCAAGGCGAGACCTTTTTCGGTCAGTTGCACGACAATGCCGCGCCGGTCGTTGGGGTGCGGGCCGCGCAGGATCAGTCCGGCCTTCTCAAGCCGGTCGAGCCGGTTGGTCATGGCGCCGGAGGTCACCATCGTCGCCTCGTATAGAGCGGTCGGTGTCAGCGCGTAGGGCTGGCCGGAGCGGCGCAGCGTCGCCAGCACATCGAATTCGCCGGCCTGCAGTCCGAAACGGGCAAACAGCGGGGCGAGGCGCTCGCGGGCGATTAGCGACGAGGCTTCGTTCAGCCGCCCAAGCACCAGCATTGGCGACACCTCCAGGTCCGGCCGTTCCCGCTTCCATTGCTCCACCGCCTTTGCCGCGCGATCCATCTGTCTCACCGCTAAGTATCTTGACGTTAAGAATCTTTGTGGTATGCTACCTCAAGATACAGTTTCGACCCAGTGCCGCAAGTGAGTGACGGGACCATCCGATGAAATTTCTCTGGGAATCGGCGCTTGGCCTGCTGGTCGTCACCGGCGGCCTGCTCGGCCTGACCCTGCCGTTCGGCAAGCTGGCGACGGCTGCCGGCGTTCCGGCCATGGTCTGGGCCTTCGTCATCTCGTTCGGCGCCGGGGGCGTGCTGCTGTGCGCGTTGCTCGCGAACGGCGAGCGCATGCGGCTCACCTCGCACAGACTGCGCTATTTCTTCATCACCGCCGCCGTGTCCTACGCCGTGCCCAATCTGCTGATGTTTTCGGCTATCCCGCATCTCGGCGCCGGCTATACCGGCATCATGTTCACGCTGTCGCCGGTCATCACACTGGTGTTTTCGATCCTGCTCGGCGTTCGACGGCCAAATACGCTCGGCAGTATCGGTATCGCCGTCGGCTTCATCGGCGCGGTCATGGTGGCGGTGACTCGCGGCGAGGCCGGCCAGCCGGCCGATTTCTTCTGGGTACTGGTCGGACTTTTGATCCCGGTCAGCCTTGCCGCCGGCAATATCTATCGCACCGTCGACTGGCCCGAAGGCACCGGTCCGATCGAACTGGCCGTCGGCAGCCACCTGGCCTCGGCGACGCTGCTGCTGATCGGCATTCTCACGCTGTTCGGCCTCAGTGCCTTCGCCCCGCTCAGGGCCGTGCCGCTGGTTGTCGTGGCGCAAGTCGCTTCGGCCTCGGCGATGTTTGCCTTCTTCTTCCGGCTGCAGGCCGTGGGCGGTCCGGTCTATCTCAGCCAGATCGGCTATGTGGCGGCGGCCGTCGGCCTGTTTGCCGGAACCATCTTCCTCGGCGAGCACTACCAGTTGCTGACCTGGGCCGGCGCGGTGATCATCACCATCGGCGTGATCATCACCACCAAGGCGCAGAGCCAGAAGGCATAGGTTCTTTGTTTACGCAATTCCCTAGGCAAAGCGCTATGCGCTTTCCCGGGAAACCGCTTCACACTTTTCCTCGAACTGCTCAAGCTTAAATTTGGCTCGCGTCGAGGCGCTTCCGTAGCGCCGGCGGGGCGACGTTTCGCCAGGCCGTCCGAACGGCGCTGCGGAATGTCTGTTCGTCGCAGGCTTCGAGCATGATCGACGTCCATCCCTTTTGGCCCCAGCCGCCTGTCACGGGCCTGAAAACCGATGGCTCAGCCGCGGCCATCATCTCTTGCTGGTCGCGGTCGAGCTTGACGACAGCACGGTCGGCTTCGGGCAGCGAGACGAAGATACGGTTGCGGACGCGGAAGTCAGCCTTGCCGAAATGCGATTGCTCGACCGTTTCGGGAAGGTCGAGCGCCAGCTCTCGGGCCCTCATAGTGTCCACGGCCGCCCCTTCGTTCAGACCGATCGTTTTTCCGCCAGCACCATATAGTTGACGTCCATGTCCTTGGAGCGTGCCCAGCGGTCGGCGAGAGGATTGTAGGTCACGCCGGTACGGTCGATGATGGTCATGGCGGCGCTGCCGAGCGCCTTTTCAAGCTCTTCGGGCCGCACCAGCTTGCCGAACTGGTGGGTGCCGCGCGGCAGCCAGCGCAGCACATATTCGGCGCCGATGATGGCCAGGCCCAGGGCCTTCAGCGTGCGGTTGATGGTGGCCACGAACATGATGCCGCCGGGCTTGACCATCTCGCCGCACTTGCCGATGAACAGGTCGACATCGGCAACATGCTCGACGACTTCCATGTTGAGGACGACGTCGAATTTCTCGCCGGAATCGGCCAAATCCTCAGCGGTCGTAGCGCGATAATCCACCGTCACGCCGCCTTCGGCCGCGTGCAGCTTCGCCACCTCGATGTTGGTTGCCGAGGCGTCGGCGCCGACCACTTCGGCGCCAAGCCTTGCCATCGGCTCGCACAATAACCCACCGCCGCAGCCGATATCGAGGAAACGCAGGCCTTCGAACGGCCGCGCCGCCCGCGGATCGCGGCCGAAGCGCGCCGCCACCTGGTCCCGGATATAGGCAAGCCGGACCGGGTTGAATTTGTGCAGCGGACGGAATTTGCCGTTCGGGTTCCACCATTCCGCGGCAAGCGCGGAAAAGCGTTCCACTTCTCCGGCATCGATTGTCGATCGTCGGGCCTCTGGCATGGGGCGGGTCTCCTCGGACGCTAGGAAGTCGGGTGCCGGGGCAAGAAAGTCAAGGCCGCGTTTTTGCGACTGCTGGCTAGTCGACCTATGGCCTCGAGATCACAATCGCGGCATGTTCCATCGCAACACTTGCGGGATCGATGGCCCGCATCGCTTCGCAATCGCCGATCTCGGCCATGATCCGGCCTGCGGCGGCGAGAGCCTGCTCGCGACTTCGCCAGCGCACCACATCGACCCATCCGCCATCGTCCCGCCGCGCCAGGCAGCGGTTTACGAAACCAGGTTGCCGCGCCAGCCAGTCGGCGACCAGGTTGTTGGCGGCGGCAAAGCCCGCTTCCGCTCCAGGTTTGAGGCGAAAGGTGACGATTTCCAGGGCCTCGGTCATCTTGCGTCCAGCACGTCGCGCAATTTCGCCGCCAGCTGCTCGATGGTAAAGGGCTTGGCCAGGAAATGCACGTCATGGTCGAGCACGCCATTGTGGACGACGGCGTTCCTGGTGAAGCCGGTGGTGAAGATCACCTTCAGCTTCGGCATGCGCGCCAGCGCCTCCTCGGCGAGCTTGCGGCCATTCATCACCGGCATGACGATATCGGTGAACATGAGCGCCACACCAGGGTTGTCGCTCAGCTTTTCCAGCGCTTCCTGGCCGCTTGCGGCATGAATGACGGTGTAGCCGAGTTCGCGCATGGCATCCGTGGTGGAAGCCCGCACGCGTGGATCGTCCTCCACGACAAGGATGGTTTCGGTGACCGGCACGGCAGGATTTCCGGCTCGTTCCGAAGATATGGCGGCCTCTTCCGGGCCGAAGAAGCGCGGCAGGTAGATCCTGATCGTGGTGCCTTGGCCGGGTTCCGAGTAGATCTTGACGTGTCCGCCGGACTGTTTGACGAAGCCGAACACTTGGCTCAGCCCGAGGCCGGTGCCCTTGTCGACCGGCTTGGTGGTGAAAAATGGCTCGAAAGCCCGCTCCATGACGTCCGCCGGCATGCCGGCGCCGGTGTCGCTGACCGCGATCATCACATACTGGCCGGCTTTGACCTCGGCATGGGTGGCGGCGTAGCCCTCGTCGAGGTGGCTGTTGGCGGTCTCGATGGTCATCTTGCCGTCCTCGCCCATGGCGTCGCGCGCATTGACCGCCAGGTTGAGAATGGCATTTTCGAGCTGACTCGGATCGGCATGGGTCTTCCACAGGCCGCCAGCCAGCACGGTTTCTATGCGGATGGTTTCGCCGAGCGCCCGCCGAAGCAGGTCCGACATGCCGGTGACCAGACGATTGGCGTCTACAACCTGAGGCGCGAGCGGCTGCTGGCGCGAGAAGGCAAGCAGCCGTGACGTCAAGTTTGCGGCCCGGGTCGCCGCATCGGTCGCCGCTTCGATGAATTTCATGATGTCGTGCTCGCCCCGCGCCAGCTTGCGCTGGGCGAGGTTCATGGCGCTGATGATCACCGCCAGCATGTTGTTGAAATCGTGGGCGATACCGCCGGTCAGCTGGCCCACCGCTTCCATCTTCTGCATCTGGCGGATCTGCGATTCGGCCTTTTCACGCGTCTGAATTTCGTTGCCGAGCTCGATGTTCTTGCGCATCAGCTCTTCCTGGGCGATGGCCACTGCGCGGAAGCGGCGGCGCGAAAGGCGAACCGTGTAGGCGCCAAGCAGGAAGATCGCCAGCAGCGCCGCTATCGAGCCGATGCGCAGCCAGTTTTCGACCCGGTCGGTGTGGGCGTCGCGCGCCGCGATGGCTGCGCCGCCAATGCGCCGGATCGTGTCCATGCTGGCCCGGATCTGGTCCATGGCGGCCTTGCCCTGGCCGCTGCGGACCAGTTCCAGAGCTTTTGCCGCATCGCCGCGATCGTAGAGTGCAATCGTCTCAGCCAATTCGGCCTGGTTTTGTGAAAGCGCGTCCTTGACGTGGTTGATCTGCTGTACGAGTTCGTCGTCCGGGGCGGTCATGCCGTCGATGCGGGCAAGCTGGCCCGGAATGGCGTCGACCGCCTGCCGATAAGGCTGGAGGTAGGATTTCTCGCCGGTCAGGAGATAGCCGCGCTGGCTGGTCTCGGCCTCCTGAGCCATCGCAAGCAAACCGGAAAGCAATTCCTGATACTCGACCGCCTCGCGCGCGGCCTCACGATTGGCTCTCTGGGTCTCGACCAGCACGGCGCGTGTGCCGACGATCAACGCCAGCACGGCGAAGCCGATGAACAGCGGCAGCGATTGCCACCGCATGGCGCGTCGAAGGCGAACAATCATTCGATATGCCGGACCAAAAGGAGTTTCCCGCGGGCAGCATTTGGTAAGCGGCGGCGGGGCCGAACGCAATATGCCGCGATCCTGAAGCCGGCATCCGCCGCCAGCCTTGCGAAACCGTGATCATTTGGCTAAGGAGGCGCGCATTCAGCGGCCGGCTTCTGTCGAGCGCTTACTTCCCCTTTCGGTCCTGGGCCGGCTTCAGTCAAAGGCATTTCGCTTCCATGGCGCGCATCGTGATGAAATTCGGCGGAACCTCCGTCGCCGACATCGCCCGCATCCGCAATGTGGCGCGTCACGTCAAACGCGAGGTCGATGCCGGCCATGAGGTCGCTGTCGTGGTTTCGGCGATGGCGGGCAAGACCAACGAACTGGTTGGCTGGACGCGCGAAGCCTCGCCCATGCACGACGCGCGCGAGTATGACGCCGTGGTCGCCTCGGGCGAGCAGGTGACTGCCGGCCTGCTGGCGATCACACTGCAGAATATGGGCGTCCATGCCCGCTCCTGGCAGGGCTGGCAGATCCCGATCAAGACCGACAACGCGCATGGCGCGGCGCGCATCCTCGACATTGACGGCGCGTTCCTGATCAAGCGCTTCGGCGAGGGCCAGGTGGCTGTCGTCGCCGGCTTCCAGGGCATCGGCCCGGACAACCGCATCGCCACGCTCGGCCGCGGCGGCTCCGACACAAGCGCGGTGGCCATTGCCGCGGCGGTCAAGGCCGACCGCTGCGACATCTACACCGATGTCGACGGCGTCTACACCACCGATCCGCGCATCGAGCCGAAGGCGCGGCGGCTCAACAAGATTTCGTTCGAGGAAATGCTCGAAATGGCCTCGCTCGGCGCCAAGGTCTTGCAGGTGCGCTCGGTCGAGCTTGCCATGGTGCACAGGGTGCGTACGTTCGTGCGGTCGTCCTTCGACGATCCCGATGCGCCCGGAATGGGGGATTTGCTCAATCCTCCGGGAACGCTCATTTGCGACGAGGAAGAGATCGTGGAACAGCAGGTCGTCACCGGAATTGCCTACGCCAAGGACGAAGCGCAGATTTCTCTGCGCCGCGTCGGCGACCGCCCGGGCGTTGCCGCCGGCATTTTCGGCCCGCTGGCCGAGGCCAACATCAATGTCGACATGATCGTCCAGAACATCTCCGAGGACGGCAAGTTCACCGACATGACCTTCACCGTGCCGTCCGGCGACGTGGACAAGGCGTTGGCCGTGCTGGAGCGTCTGAAGGCTTCGATCGGCTATGACGTGGTGCAGTCGGAAGCCGGCATGTCGAAGGTTTCGGTCATCGGCATCGGCATGCGCAGCCATGCCGGTGTGGCCGCCACCGCTTTCAAGGCGCTGGCCGACAAGGCGATCAACATCCGCGCCATCACTACCTCCGAGATCAAGATTTCGATACTGATTGACGGTCCCTACACGGAACTCGCGGTTCGTACTTTGCATTCCGTGTACGGTCTGGATAAGCAGTAGCGAGAGCGATTTGAGTTGTTGCGTGTGCGCCGGTCGCAGTGGAAACTGCGGCGGGCAAAATGCCCATTGGAGAAGAAGCCGCGATGCGTGATACGGCCAGCGGCCCGCGCGTTCTGCTGAAACGGCTCCGCGAGCTCATGCAGGAGCCGCTGGAGCCGCAGGAGCGGCTCGACCGGATCGTGCGCGACATCGCCTCCAACATGGTCGCCGAGGTCTGCTCGCTCTATGTGCTGCGCGCCGATTCGGTGCTCGAACTCTATGCCACCGAAGGTCTGAACCCGAACGCCGTCCATTTGGCGCAACTGCGGCTGGGGCAGGGCCTCGTCGGCACCATTGCCGCGAGCGCGCGGCCGCTCAACCTCTCCAATGCACAGGAACATCCGGCCTTCGCCTACCTGCCGGAGACGGGCGAAGAGATCTACAATTCCTTCCTCGGCGTGCCGGTACTAAGGGCAGGGCGCACGCTGGGCGTGCTGGTGGTGCAGAACAAGACCATGCGCCACTACCGCGACGACGAGGTCGAGGCGCTGGAAACGACCGCCATGGTGATCGCCGAGATGATCGCCACCGGCGATCTCGCTCGCCTGACCCGGCCCGGCCTCGAACTCGATCTGCGCCGTCCCGTCAGCTTTACCGGCCTGTCCTTCAACGAGGGCGTCGGCCTCGGCCATGTCGTGCTGCATGAGCCACGCATCGTCGTCACCAATCTGTTCAACGAGGACAGTGAGGAAGAGGTGCGCCGGCTGGAGACGTCGCTCGGTTCGCTCAGGCTTTCCATCGACGACATGCTGGAGCGGCGCGATGTCGCCTTCGAGGGCGAACATCGCGAGGTGCTCGAAGCGTATCGCATGTTTGCCAACGACCGCGGCTGGGTGCGCCGGCTGGAAGAGGCGATCCGCAACGGCCTGACAGCGGAAGCGGCGGTGGAAAAGGTCCAAAGCGACATGCGCGCCCGCATGCTGCACATGACCGATCCTTATTTGCGCGAGAGGATGAGCGACTTCGACGATCTCGCCAACCGGCTGCTGCGCCAGCTGATGGGGCGCGGGCCTGACGACGTCGCGGCGTCACTGCCGAAGGATGCCATCCTGGTCGCGCGCTCGATGGGCGCGGCCGAACTGCTTGATTATCCCAGGGACAAGCTGCGCGGCGTGGTGCTGGAAGACGGCGCTGCCACCAGCCATGTCGTCATCGTAGCGCGCGCCATGGGCATTCCGGTCGCCGGCCAGATGAAGGGCGCCGTTTCCATGGCGGAAAACGGCGATGCCATCATCGTCGACGGCGAGGAAGGCACCATCCATCTGCGGCCGCAGCCCGACCTCGAAGCTGCCTATGCCGAAAAAGTGCGCTTCCGGGCGCGCCGGCAGGAAGTCTACCGGGAACTGCGCAAGAAGCCGTCGGTGACCAAGGACGGCGTCCAGGTCGACCTGCTGATGAATGCGGGCCTGGCCGTCGACCTGCCGCAGCTGGCCGAGGCGGGTGCCGCCGGCATCGGCCTGTTCCGCACCGAATTGCAGTTCATGGTCGCCTCGACATTCCCGCGTGCCGAGGCGCAGGAGCGGCTCTACCGCGACGTGCTGGACGCGGCGCGCGGCAAGCCGGTCACCTTCCGCACCATCGACATCGGCGGCGACAAGGTGCTGCCCTACTTCAAGGGCGCCATCCAGGAAGAAAACCCTGCGCTCGGCTGGCGCGCGATCCGGCTGACGCTCGACCGGCCGGGTCTGCTCAGGACCCAGATCCGCGCTCTGCTGAAGGCCTGCGGCGGGCGCGAACTGAAGCTGATGCTGCCGATGGTTACCGAACTCGGCGAAATCGCCCAGGCGCGCGAGATCATCGACCGCGAAGTGCGGCATCTCTCCCGCTTTGCCCACCATCTGCCGACCAGCCTCAAGGTGGGCGCCATGCTGGAAGTGCCGTCGCTGCTGTTCCAGCTCGACGAGTTGATGAAGGCGGTCGATTTCGTCTCGGTCGGCTCCAACGACCTGTTCCAGTTCGTCATGGCGGTCGATCGGGGGAACACGCAGCTCTCCGACCGCTTCGACACGCTGTCGACGCCGTTCCTGCGGGTTCTGAAGCAGATCGCCGACGCCGGGGTTCGCAACCACACGCCGGTGACGCTGTGCGGCGAGCTTGCCGGAAAACCCATTTCCGCCATGGCGCTGATCGGCCTTGGCTACCGCTCGATCTCGATGTCTCCAGCCTCGATCGGCCCGGTAAAGGCGATGCTAACCGAACTGCCATTGGAGGAATTGGAGGCTTTCTTTGCCGACAATCTGATGGCGCCGGCTCAAGGGCTGCCGATGCGGGCGCTGCTGCAGGCCTTCGCCGACGACCGCTCCATCCCGCTATAGCATTAGCCATGGTCAATCTTCCCCGCGAGCGTATGGATCAGGTCGTCAAGCGTTTCGAGATGCTCGAAGCGCAGATGTCGGCCGGCCCGGCGGCCGATGCCTATGTGAAGATGGCCTCGGAATATGCCGAGCTGCAGGACATGGTGGCCAAGGTCAGGGAACTGCGCTCAGTCGAGCGCGAGCAAGCCGACCTCGAGGCGATGCTTGCCGACAAGGGCACCGATGCCGAGATGCGGGCCCTGGCGGAGGCAGATCTGCCCGGCGTCGAAGGGCGTATCGAAGAGCTGCAGAAGGACATCCAGATCCTGCTGTTGCCCAAGGATGCGGCCGACGACAAGAACGCCATCCTTGAAATCCGCGCCGGCACCGGCGGCGACGAGGCGGCATTGTTTGCCGGCGACCTTTTTCGCATGTATGAGCGCTATGCCGCCGAACGCGGCTGGCGCTTCGAGACGGTGTCGGCCAGCGACGGCGATGCCGGCGGCTTCAAGGAAATCATCGCCACCATTTCCGGTAGGGGAGTCTTTGCCCATCTGAAATTTGAATCCGGCGTGCACCGCGTGCAGCGCGTGCCGGCGACCGAGGCCAGCGGGCGCATCCACACTTCGGCGGCGACGGTTGCCGTACTACCGGAGGCCGAAGAGGTCGACATCGACATTCGCGCCGAAGACATCCGTATCGACACGATGCGCGCCTCGGGTTCGGGCGGCCAGCACGTCAACACCACCGATTCTGCGGTGCGCATCACCCATTTGCCGACCGGCATCATGGTGGTGCAGGCGGAGAAGTCGCAGCATCAGAACCGGGCGAAAGCCATGCAGATTCTGCGTGCGCGGCTTTACGACCTCGAGCGCAGCAAGGCGGACGAGGAGCGCTCGGAGTCACGCAAATCGCAGGTTGGTTCGGGCGACCGTTCGGAGCGCATCCGCACCTACAACTTCCCGCAGGGCCGCCTTACCGACCATCGTATCAACCTGACGCTCTACAAGCTCGACCGGGTGATGATGGGCGAGCTCGATGAGGTCATCAATGCGCTGATCGCCGACCATCAGTCGAAGCTGCTCGCCGATATTGGCCTCGATGGCTGACATGTTGCCCGGCGCGCTCGGGCCGTTGTTGCGGGTGGCGCGGGAGCGGCTTGCCGCAGCCGGCCTTTCCGACCCGGCGCTGGATGCCAGGCTTATCGTCGAGCATTTTTCCCGCACGGACCGTACGCAGGCGATCGCCGACCCGCAACGGACGGTCGATGCGGGTGCGGTTGCCGCAATCGGCGCTGCTCTGCAGCGCCGCATGGCCGGCGAACCGGTTCACCGCATCCTCGGGTTTCGCGAGTTTTACGGCCTGCGGCTGTCGCTGTCGCCGGAAACGCTGGAGCCGCGGCCGGACACCGAAACGCTGGTCGAGGCGATCCTGCCTTTTGCCGGCGCGACGGCCGAAAGGCTGGGGGAATGCCGTATCCTCGATCTCGGCACCGGTACCGGCGCGATTGCGCTGGCGCTGCTCAGCGCGGTTCCGGCCGCGACCGCCACCGGGGTCGATATTTCACAAGACGCGCTGGCAACCGCGATACGCAATGCCGAGCAACTCGGACTCGCCGGCCGGTTCGTGGGGCTGCAGTCTGACTGGTTCGAAAAAGTTTCGGGCCGATACCATGTAATTGCCGCAAACCCTCCCTATATATCGTCTAGAGACATTGGAAATCTGCAGGACGAGGTCCGCGATTTCGATCCGCACAGAGCCCTTGATGGCGGTGTGGACGGTCTTGGCCCCTACAGGATCATCGCCGCCGAGGCGGCAAAGTTTCTGGAAGCAGAAGGCAAGATAGCGGTCGAGATCGGCCACACGCAGCGCAATGAGGTCAAAGACATATTCGCGGCAGCCGGCTACAGGCTGGCCGGGGCATTTGTCGATCTTGGCGGAAACGACAGGGTTCTTATGTTTGAACAGGGAAAGCCTTGACGCAGTGCAAAAAAAGCGCTTGGCAATGCCGGGGAATGCGGCTAGGGTCCGCCCTAACCGGATGAGACGAAGCAGGCAGTGCTCTTAGCGATTCGGTTTTCCTTGGAAATAGCTGCCTTCTTGCGCAAACGACGCCCAAGCTTCGTGCGGGAATCGTCCGGCAAGTGATGTAACCGGAACAGGATGACACGTGGCGCCAACGCAATTGATGCGGGCGAACGCCGGTGAAGAAACGAAACGGCTGGCTGCATGAGCGCCTCCGTTCGCGAAACGTTTTTCGAAAATTTCAAAATGAAGAGAGTCTTATGAGGCCACAACAGCAGAACAGGCGCATGCGCGGTCGCAACAACAATGGCGGCGGCGGTGGCAACAACAATAACAACAACAACAACCGCAAGGGCCCAAATCCCCTGACGCGCAACTACGAGAGCAACGGCCCGGACGTGAAAATCCGTGGATCGGCTCAGCAGATCGCCGAAAAATACGCCACTCTGGCCCGTGATGCCCAAAGCTCCGGCGACCGGGTTATGGCGGAAAATTACCTCCAGCACGCCGAGCACTACAACCGCATCATTGCCGCCGCACAGGCGCAGATGCCGATCCAGAATGCCCCGCAGAACCGCGACGAATTCGACGACGATGAAGATCGCGACGATTTTGACAATGCCGGCAGCGGCAATGGCGGCGAGACTCAAGCGCCGATGGCGAACCACGGCAACGGTCCGCAGCCGACGATTGAGGGCACGCCGGCCGAACTCGCATACGGCCAGGAAAACGGCCGCGAGAACAACAGTGGCCGTGACAATAATGGCCGTGACAATAATGGCCGCAACAACAACGGCCGCGACAACAATGGCCGCAACCGTGACCGCCGCCCCAATGGCGGCTATGGCCAGAACGACCAGCGTGGCGACTTTGCCCAGCGTGGCGAGCAGAACGGCCAGCGCGGCGACCAGCAGCGCTTCACCGAAACCCCGGCACAGGCGGAAACCGTTTCCGCGGTTGAGCCCGAAGCCGAGAGCGGTTTCTCCGAGCCGGCGCCGCTGTACGAAAACCTGTCGCCGGCGGCTCTTGCCGCCCGGGCCGAACTCAATGAGGCAGCCGCCGAGAGCGGCGCTGCCCGTCGCCCGCGGCGTCCGCGCCGCCCGCGCAACAATGCCGATCAGGTCGGTGACGAACAGTCTGGTGGTGGCCAGGTGGTGGATGGCGCCGGCGAGACCGCTGCCGCTATTGACGTGGTGGATGCGGCGCCGGCCGAAAGCCCTGCCGGCGACCCGTTCGCCGTCGACGCCAACAACTGACCCATAAGACATAAGTCGATGAAACGGCGGAGAGAAATCTCCGCCGTTTTCGTTTGCTCGGCCATGCAATATCATCAGCCGGACGTCTTGAGCGGCAATGGCTTGCGCCCCATATCTGGCGTGAACTGGACCCGGCTCGGATGAGCGGGTCCGTCACCGCAATCTGATCCGGTGCCGCAAAGCGGGCCGGTGATGGAAGGAGACAGATATGAACCTCGAGAAATACTCCGAGCGCGTCCGCGGATTCATTCAGTCCGCCCAGACCATGGCGCTCTCGCGCAATCACCAGCAATTCACTCCCGAACATATGCTGAAGGTCCTCGTCGATGACGACGAGGGGCTGGCCGCCTCGCTGATCGAGCGCGCCGGCGGCAACGTGCGCGACGTCAAGCTTGGCGTCGAGACCGCCCTTGAGGCCATGCCCAAGGTGGAAGGCGGCAACGGCCAGCTTTATCTGGCGCAGCCGCTGGCCAAGGTGTTTTCGACCGCCGAGGAATTGGCCAAGAAAGCCGGCGACAGTTTTGTCACGGTCGAGCGGCTGCTGCAGGCGCTGGCGATGGAGAAGTCGGCCAAGACGGCCGATATCCTGTCCAAGGCCGGCGTCACAGCGCAGGCGCTGAACCAGGTGATCAACGACGTCCGCAAGGGCCGTACCGCCGATTCGGCGAGCGCCGAGCAGGGCTATGACGCGCTGAAGAAATACGCGCGCGACCTCACCGCCGATGCCCGCGCCGGCAAGCTCGACCCTGTGATTGGCCGTGACGACGAGATCCGCCGCACCATCCAGGTGCTGTCGCGGCGTACCAAGAACAACCCGGTGCTGATCGGCGAGCCGGGCGTCGGCAAAACGGCGATCGCCGAAGGTCTGGCGCTGCGCATCGTCAATGGCGACGTGCCCGAATCGCTGAAGGACAAGCAGTTGATGGCGCTCGACATGGGCGCGCTGATTGCCGGCGCCAAATATCGCGGCGAGTTCGAGGAGCGGCTGAAGGCCGTGCTCAACGAAGTCACCTCGGCGGCCGGCGGCATCATCCTGTTCATCGACGAGATGCACACGCTGGTCGGCGCCGGCAAGGCCGATGGCGCCATGGACGCTTCGAACCTGTTGAAGCCGGCGCTGGCGCGCGGCGAACTGCACTGCGTCGGCGCGACCACGCTCGATGAATACAGGAAGCATGTCGAGAAGGACGCGGCCCTTGCCCGCCGGTTCCAGCCGGTCTTCGTCAACGAGCCGTCGGTGGAAGATACCGTGTCGATCCTGCGTGGCCTGAAGGAGAAGTACGAGCAGCACCACAAGGTGCGCATCTCGGATTCGGCGCTGGTCGCGGCGGCGACCTTGTCCAACCGCTACATCGCCGACCGTTTCCTGCCGGACAAGGCGATCGACCTTGTCGACGAAGCCGCGTCGCGGCTGAGGATGCAGGTCGATTCCAAGCCCGAGGCGCTGGACGAAATCGATCGCCGCATCATGCAGCTCAAGATCGAGCGCGAGGCACTGAAGGTCGAGAAGGACGAGGCGTCAAAGGACCGGCTCGCGCGTCTCGAAAAGGAACTCGTCGGCCTCGAGGAGGAATCGACCGAGATCACCGCCAAATGGCAGTCGGAGAAGCAGAAGCTTGGCCTCGCCGCTGACCTCAAGAAGCAGCTCGACGCGGCCCGCAACGACCTCGCCATTGCCCAGCGCAAGGGTGAATTCCAGCGCGCCGGCGAGCTTGCCTATGGCAAGATCCCGGAACTGGAAAAGAAGCTGAAGGAAGCCGAAGCCCAGGACGGCAAAGCCGGCATGGTCGAAGAGGTGGTCACGCCCGACCACGTCGCCCATATCGTGTCGCGCTGGACCGGCATTCCGGTCGACAAGATGCTGCAGGGCGAGCGCGACAAGCTGCTGCGCATGGAAGACGAGATCGGCAAGCGAGTCGTCGGCCAGGGCGAAGCGGTACAGGCGGTGTCCAAGGCCGTGCGTCGTGCCCGGGCCGGGCTGCAGGATCCGAACCGGCCGATCGGCTCGTTCATGTTCCTCGGACCGACCGGCGTCGGCAAGACCGAACTGACCAAGGCGCTGGCCAATTTCCTGTTCGACGACGAGAGCGCTATGGTGCGCATCGACATGTCGGAATACATGGAGAAGCACTCGGTCGCCCGGCTGATCGGAGCGCCTCCCGGTTATGTCGGCTATGAGGAAGGCGGTGCGCTGACCGAAGCGGTGCGGCGCCGGCCCTATCAGGTCGTGCTGTTCGACGAGATCGAGAAGGCGCATCCGGATGTCTTCAACGTGCTGTTGCAGGTGCTCGACGACGGGCGGCTGACCGACGGGCAGGGCCGCACGGTCGACTTCCGCAACACGCTGATCGTCATGACGTCGAACCTCGGTGCCGAATATCTGGTCAATCTCGGCGAAGAGCAGGACGTCGATGCCGTGCGCGACGAGGTTATGAGCGTGGTGAGAGCCTCGTTCAGGCCGGAGTTCCTCAACCGCGTCGACGAGGTGATCCTGTTCCACCGGCTGCGCCGGCAGGATATGGGCCGCATCGTCGAGATCCAGCTCAAGCGGCTGGAAAGCCTGCTCGCCGACCGCAAGATCACACTGTCGCTCGACCAGGATTCGATCGACTGGCTGGCGGCGAAGGGCTACGACCCGGCCTATGGCGCGCGGCCGCTGAAGCGGGTGATGCAGAAGGACCTGCAAGATCCGCTGGCGGAAAAAATCCTGCTTGGCGAGATACTCGACGGCTCGACCGTCAAGGTCACGGCCGGCTCCGACCGGTTGAATTTCCGGTCCAGGCCCACTGTGGTGCCGACCGACGCGGCAGCCTGATCCAACGCCGCGCGTCCGACCGGACGCGCGGCATTTTCTTATGAAACAACAATCCTTTGACGGGGGTGCAGATGACGCTGGACGACTACAACAGCTTCTGCGCCTCGCTGCCGCAGACGACGCATGTCGTGCAGTGGGGCGGGGCCGATGTCTGGAAAGTCGGTGGCAAGGTCTTCACCATCGCCGGCCATGACCGGGAGGGTGGCGTCTTCGTCACCTTCAAATGCTCTGAAATGGCTTATGACGTGCTGAAGGATCAGCCCGGCTGCCGGCCGGCGCCCTATCTCGCCTCGCGCGGCATGAAATGGATCCAGCGTCAGACAAGCCAGAGCATGGATGATGATGCGCTGAAGGACTATCTCGGCGAAAGCCACCGCCTCGTCGTCCTCAAGCTGACGAAGCAGACGCGCAAGGAATTGGGCCTGTAGCAACCAGTAATCCGCCATCTTCATGCCCGGTTCATGTTGGAAAGCTTATGTTGTGGTTTGCTGGCGAAGGGGTTTGCCTGCAGGCTTTTGACGATCAGGGCGTTCCTTGCGCATCCAAACGGTGGCGAGAACGTTCTGGTGGGAACACTGCCGGGCGGCGGCAATTACGCATGACCCCGAAAATCGAAATTCGATTTTCGGAAAGGATCATGCGCAGACATGAAGTGTTACAGCGTCCTTTGCGCGTCCAAACGGACGCGCGGCGCTGTAAGTACCGGAGAGTTTGACCACCATGTTCCGCACGATCCTTGCCTTTTCGGTGCTCGCCGCCGGGCTGCTCACGTCCAGCGCCATGGCATCGCCGACTGTGGACAACGCACTGCCGGCCGTCCGCGCCGCCGATAGCGGCGGCATTGTGCTTGCCCAGGACGGCAATCTCGACATCTATTACGACGCCAGGGGCAACCGCGTCATCGTCGATGCCGAGACCGGCAAGGTCATCGCCATCCAGCCGCCGCAGACCAGGCTCGACCGCCGCGCGCTGCGCCGGGAAATGCGGGCACGTGAGCTTGGACGCGCACCGGTCGAAGACGACGACCGCTACTATCTCGACGATCCCGAAGACATGGCGCGTTTCCGCCGCAGGCAACTGGACGATCAGGGACGAATCCCCGGCCCGCCGGTTGATGAATACGATCCTGAAAGCGACAGATTCCTGGGGGCCGCTCCGCAGGATGATGCCAATGACAGCGACACCTATCCGGAAGCGCCGAAATCCGCTGAACCGCGGCCCGTCAAGCGCCAGCCGCTGAACGAAGCCTCAATCGATCCCGCCGAACCGGCGGCGCCCGCCGGCCAGGCCGCGCTGCCGCCGAAAGCCGGTGGCAAGACCGTGGTCGATCCCTCGCTTTCACTCGGCGCACGCCAGGATGTAGCCGCCTTGCAGGTGCTGCTCGACCGCGCCGGCGCTTCACCCGGCGTCGTCGACGGGCGCTTCGGCTCCAATGTCGACAAGGCGCTTGCCGCCTATAACCAGATCACCGGCAGCAATCTGCGCTCGACCGACGCGGTCGGCATCCAGGCTGCGCTGGCGCAGACCGGTGGCGATGCTTTCGCCAATTATACGATCACGCCCGAGGACGCGGCCGGGCCTTATGTCGCCTCGATACCGGAGGATTACAGCCAGAAGGCGCAGCTCGACCGCATGGCTTACACCTCCGTCACCGAAGCCTTGGCCGAACGGTTCCACATGGACGAGAACTACCTGAAGGGGCTCAATCCCGAGGCCGACTTCAGCCGTCCCGGCACCATCATCAAGGTCGCCAATTTCGGCAGGCTCGTGGCGACGCCGGTTGCCCGCATCGTCGCCGACAAGGACAAGAAGCAGGTGTTCGCCTATGACGCCGGTGGCAAGCTGGTCGCGGCCTATCCGGCCACCATTGGTTCAGCCGACACGCCCTCGCCGACCGGCACTCATACGGTGTCGCGCGTCGCGCTCGATCCGAACTACACCTACAACCCCAGCATCAATTTCAAGCAGGGCCAGAACGACAAGATCCTGACCATCCCGCCGGGTCCGAACGGCCCGGTCGGCTCGGTGTGGATCGCGCTGGACAAGCCGACCTATGGCATTCACGGCACGCCCGATCCCTCCAAGATCGGCAAGACCGAAAGCCATGGCTGCGTGCGCCTGACAAATTGGGATGCGCGTGAACTGGCCAAGCTGGTGTCGCCGGGCGTCACCGTCGAGTTCGTCGGCGGTCCCTCGGCCGATGATGTTGCGGAGCAAGTGAGCGCTCCAGCGCAGTGATATCGGCCTGCCCTTAAGGCAGGCCGATATCCAAAGCTGGATTCATGAGCGCAGGGTGCTGGCTGGTTGTTGCCGGCCCGCAACAAGTCTAAGCAGACGCTCATGAAGTCTCCGAGCGAAGCCGCAGCCGTTCCCCTGACCAGGTCGCTTTCCAACGGTACATTTTGCCCGCAGTCGCAGCGCAAGTTCGTGCTGGTAGCGGCGATCCTGGCGTCAGCGCTCGGCTTCATCGACGGGTCGATCCTGGCCATTGCCATGCCGGCAATGCGCGTCGACCTCGGCGCCAGCCTGGCCGAGGTCCAGTGGATTTCCAACGCCTATGCGCTGACGCTGTCGGCGCTGATTCTGGCCGGCGGCGCCGCCGGCGACCGGTTTGGCCTCAGGCGCGCCTTCGTTGCCGGCATTGCGCTGTTCATCGTCGCTTCGCTGGCCTGCGCGGTGGCGCCGAATGCGCTGGTGCTCATCGCCTTTCGCGCCATTCAGGGCATTGGTGCGGCGATCATGGTGCCGGGCAGCCTCGCCATCATCGCCAAGGCCTATCCGAAGAAGGAGCGCGGCCGGGCGATCGGCATCTGGGCCGCCGCCTCGGCGCTGACGACTGCGCTCGGTCCGGTGCTCGGCGGCTTCGTTCTGTCGGCCTTTGGCGGCGGTATCTGGCGGGCGATCTTCGCCGTCAACCTGCCGCTCGGGCTGATCTCGATCTATCTCCTGCTGGCCAAGATTCCCGCCGACGCGCCGACGGAGAAGCGAAGCCTCGATCTCGGCGGCGCCGCTCTCGCCACGCTTGCCTTCGGGGCGCTTGCCTACGGACTGACCTCGATGAGCGCCGAAGGCAGCGGGCTGATGTCGGGGCCGAGCATCGCCGCAGGCGCCGTGCTGCTTATCATCTTCATCGTCTTCGAGCTTCGGCAGCGCGAGCCGATGATCGATCTCAAGCTGTTTCGGATGGGCGCCTTTGCCGGCGCCAACCTCGCCACCTTCTTCCTGTATTTCGCCCTGTCGGCCAATCTGTTCTACCTGCCGATGCTGTTGATCGCCGGATGGGGGCTGAGCACCAAAGAGGTCGGTTTCATCTTCCTGCCGCTGTCGGCGTCGATCGCGCTGCTGTCGGGTCTCGTCGGCCAGTGGTCGGATCGCATCGGTCCGCGTTTTCCGATCGCCAGCGGCTGCCTGGTGGTTGCCATCGCCTTTGCCGGGCTGGCTTTGCTCACTCATGCCGGCATGCACAATTTCTGGACCGGTATCTTTCCGCTGATGGCCGTGATGGGGCTCGGCATGGCGCTGGTGGTGTCGCCGCTGTCGACGGCGGTCATGACCGCGGTCGAGGACAAGGATACCGGCGCCGCTTCCGGCATCAACAATGCGGTTTCGCGCATTGGCGGGCTGATTGCTGTGGCGGCGATGGGCTCGCTCGCGGCCTGGGTCTATTCGACGATGCTCGATACCAGCGCTAGGCCGGGCATTCCGGGATTCGGCGAACCGGCATTGGCCGGCCTGGCGCCAGACCTTGATGCAACACGGCTCGCCGCCAGCGATGCGGCGTTCGCGGCCGTGTCGACAGTGACGGCCGTGCTTTGCCTGCTTGCCGCTATTATCGCCTGGGCCACCGTTTCGGGGCAAAAGCTGCCTTGGTCACGAGCCGAAGAGGAGCAGTCGACCTGATTCGGAGCCGACCCGATTCGGAATGCTCTGATGGGGCGATTATGATTCGCCGGCGTCGAGTGTGACGGCTTAAAGCGCGTCGCGCTGAAACGGATTCATACGACGCGCTTTAAGTGTTTGTTTTGAGGCATGTCGTTGTCCCAGAACCGCGGCACACTTCTGGGCGACATGCATTAGCCTTCGATCTTGGCGCTCGCGACCTTCAGCGGATTGCTGTCTTCCTGCTTGAGCAGTTCATCGATGCGCTCGCGCTCGCGCTTGAAAGCGACCAGGTCGTCGCCCTTCAGCACCTTGCCGACCGGCAGGCGCACGCGCATCGGGTCGACCTTGGTGCCGTTGACGATCAGCTCGTAGTGAAGATGCGGGCCGGTGGAGAGGCCGGTCTGACCGAGGAAGCCGATGGTCTGGCCCTGGCGGACATGAACGCCCGGTTCGATGCCTTTGGCAAAGGCGCTCTGGTGATTGTAGGAGGTCTCGTAGCCATTGGCATGGCGGATGATGATCTGTTTGCCGTAGCCGCCGGCCCAGCCGGCCTTTTCGATGGTGCCGTTGCCGGCGGCGATGATCGGCGTTCCGATCGGCGCCGCCCAGTCGACGCCGGTATGCATGCG
>NZ_JAMYPY010000003.1:190000-192500 GCF_040320605.1 Mesorhizobium sp. M0659 | reverse complement strand
TAATAGGTAACTTATCCTGAATACATAGGGATAAAGTGGCGAACGCGGGGAACTGAAACATCTAAGTACCCGTAGGAAAGGACATCAACCGAGACTCCGGAAGTAGTGGCGAGCGAACCCGGACCAGGCCAGTGGCGATTGAGAGACAAGCGGAACCTTCTGGAAAGTAGGGCCATAGTGGGTGACAGCCCCGTACGCGTAATGCAATCAATCGTCCTCGAGTAAGGCGGGACACGTGAAATCCTGTCTGAAATTGGGAGGACCACCTTCCAAGCCTAAGTACTCGTGCATGACCGATAGCGAACTAGTACCGTGAGGGAAAGGTGAAAAGCACCCCGACAAGGGGAGTGAAAGAGTACCTGAAACCGATTGCCTACAAACAGTGGGAGCCCGCAAGGGTCACCACGTACCTTTTGTATAATGGGTCAGCGACTTAGTGTGACGAGCAAGCTTAAACCGCTAGGTGTAGGCGCAGCGAAAGCGAGTCTGAACAGGGCGTTCAGTTCGTCGCATTAGACCCGAAACCGAGTGATCTAGCCATGAGCAGGTTGAAGGTAAGGTAACACTTACTGGAGGACCGAACCCATAACTGTTGCAATAGTTCGGGATGACTTGTGGCTAGGGGTGAAAGGCCAATCAAACTCGGAAATAGCTGGTTCTCCGCGAAATCTATTTAGGTAGAGCGTCGACCGAATACCCCAGGGGGTAGAGCACTGGATGGGCTAGGGGTCCTCACCGGATTACCAAACCTAACCAAACTCCGAATACCTGGGAGTACTAGTCGGCAGACACACGGCGGGTGCTAACGTCCGTCGTGAAAAGGGAAACAACCCTGACCTACAGCTAAGGTCCCCAAGTTATGGCTAAGTGGGAAAGGATGTGAGGATCCCAAAACAACCAGGATGTTGGCTTAGAAGCAGCCATCATTTAAAGAAAGCGTAACAGCTCACTGGTCTAAATAAGGGTCTTTGCGCCGAAAATGTAACGGGGCTAAAGCCATACACCGAAGCTTAGGGTTTGGTCCGCAAGGGCCAAGCGGTAGCGGAGCGTTCTGTAAGCTGACGAAGCCGTACCCGTGAGGGGTGGTGGAGGTATCAGAAGTGCGAATGCTGACATGAGTAACGTAAGGGGAGTGAGAGACTCCCCCGCCGAAAGACCAAGGGTTCCTGCTTAAAGCTAATCTGAGCAGGGTTAGCCGGCCCCTAAGACGAGGCGGAAACGCGTAGTCGATGGGAACCACGTTAATATTCGTGGGCTTGGAGGTAGTGACGGATCGCACAAGTTGTCCAATCTTATCGGATTGAACGGGCAGCGGAGCGGTTCCAGGAAATAGCTCCTCCTTATAAACCGTACCCGAAACCGACACTGGTGGTCAGGTAGAGTATACCAAGGCGCTTGAGAGAACTATGCTGAAGGAACTCGGCAAATTGCACGCGTAACTTCGGAAGAAGCGTGACCCTTTTCTACGCAAGTAGAGGAGGGTGGCACAGACCAGGGGGTAGCGACTGTTTATCAAAAACACAGGGCTCTGCGAAGTCGCAAGACGACGTATAGGGTCTGACGCCTGCCCGGTGCTGGAAGGTTAAGAGGAGGGGTGCAAGCTCTGAATCGAAGCCCCAGTAAACGGCGGCCGTAACTATAACGGTCCTAAGGTAGCGAAATTCCTTGTCGGGTAAGTTCCGACCTGCACGAATGGCGTAACGACTTCCCCGCTGTCTCCAGCATAGACTCAGTGAAATTGAATTCCCCGTGAAGATGCGGGGTTCCTGCGGTTAGACGGAAAGACCCCGTGCACCTTTACTATAGCTTTACATTGGCATTCGTAGTGGCATGTGTAGGATAGGTGGTAGGCTTTGAAACCTGGGCGCCAGCTCAGGTGGAGCCACCCTTGAAATACCACCCTTATTACTATGGATGTCTAACCGCGGCCCGTTATCCGGGTCCGGGACAATGTATGGTGGGTAGTTTGACTGGGGCGGTCGCCTCCTAAAGAGTAACGGAGGCGCGCGATGGTGGGCTCAGAACGGTCGGAAATCGTTCGCTGAGTGCAATGGCATAAGCCTGCCTGACTGCGAGACTGACAAGTCGAGCAGAGACGAAAGTCGGTCATAGTGATCCGGTGGTCCCGCGTGGAAGGGCCATCGCTCAACGGATAAAAGGTACGCCGGGGATAACAGGCTGATGACCCCCAAGAGTCCATATCGACGGGGTTGTTTGGCACCTCGATGTCGACTCATCGCATCCTGGGGCTGGAGCAGGTCCCAAGGGTATGGCTGTTCGCCATTTAAAGCGGTACGTGAGTTGGGTTCAGAACGTCGTGAGACAGTTCGGTCCCTATCTGCCGTGGGTGTAGGAATATTGAAAGGATCTGTCCCTAGTACGAGAGGACCGGGATGGACGGATCTCTGGTGGACCTGTTGTGGCGCCAGCCGCATAGCAGGGTAGCTATATCCGGACGGGATAACCGCTGAAGGCATCTAAGCGGGAAACCCACCTTAAA
>NZ_JAMYPY010000003.1:0-185000 GCF_040320605.1 Mesorhizobium sp. M0659 | reverse complement strand
ATCGATAATAGGTAACTTATCCTGAATACATAGGGATAAAGTGGCGAACGCGGGGAACTGAAACATCTAAGTACCCGTAGGAAAGGACATCAACCGAGACTCCGGAAGTAGTGGCGAGCGAACCCGGACCAGGCCAGTGGCGATTGAGAGACAAGCGGAACCTTCTGGAAAGTAGGGCCATAGTGGGTGACAGCCCCGTACGCGTAATGCAATCAATCGTCCTCGAGTAAGGCGGGACACGTGAAATCCTGTCTGAAATTGGGAGGACCACCTTCCAAGCCTAAGTACTCGTGCATGACCGATAGCGAACTAGTACCGTGAGGGAAAGGTGAAAAGCACCCCGACAAGGGGAGTGAAAGAGTACCTGAAACCGATTGCCTACAAACAGTGGGAGCCCGCAAGGGTCACCACGTACCTTTTGTATAATGGGTCAGCGACTTAGTGTGACGAGCAAGCTTAAACCGCTAGGTGTAGGCGCAGCGAAAGCGAGTCTGAACAGGGCGTTCAGTTCGTCGCATTAGACCCGAAACCGAGTGATCTAGCCATGAGCAGGTTGAAGGTAAGGTAACACTTACTGGAGGACCGAACCCATAACTGTTGCAATAGTTCGGGATGACTTGTGGCTAGGGGTGAAAGGCCAATCAAACTCGGAAATAGCTGGTTCTCCGCGAAATCTATTTAGGTAGAGCGTCGACCGAATACCCCAGGGGGTAGAGCACTGGATGGGCTAGGGGTCCTCACCGGATTACCAAACCTAACCAAACTCCGAATACCTGGGAGTACTAGTCGGCAGACACACGGCGGGTGCTAACGTCCGTCGTGAAAAGGGAAACAACCCTGACCTACAGCTAAGGTCCCCAAGTTATGGCTAAGTGGGAAAGGATGTGAGGATCCCAAAACAACCAGGATGTTGGCTTAGAAGCAGCCATCATTTAAAGAAAGCGTAACAGCTCACTGGTCTAAATAAGGGTCTTTGCGCCGAAAATGTAACGGGGCTAAAGCCATACACCGAAGCTTAGGGTTTGGTCCGCAAGGGCCAAGCGGTAGCGGAGCGTTCTGTAAGCTGACGAAGCCGTACCCGTGAGGGGTGGTGGAGGTATCAGAAGTGCGAATGCTGACATGAGTAACGTAAGGGGAGTGAGAGACTCCCCCGCCGAAAGACCAAGGGTTCCTGCTTAAAGCTAATCTGAGCAGGGTTAGCCGGCCCCTAAGACGAGGCGGAAACGCGTAGTCGATGGGAACCACGTTAATATTCGTGGGCTTGGAGGTAGTGACGGATCGCACAAGTTGTCCAATCTTATCGGATTGAACGGGCAGCGGAGCGGTTCCAGGAAATAGCTCCTCCTTATAAACCGTACCCGAAACCGACACTGGTGGTCAGGTAGAGTATACCAAGGCGCTTGAGAGAACTATGCTGAAGGAACTCGGCAAATTGCACGCGTAACTTCGGAAGAAGCGTGACCCTTTTCTACGCAAGTAGAGGAGGGTGGCACAGACCAGGGGGTAGCGACTGTTTATCAAAAACACAGGGCTCTGCGAAGTCGCAAGACGACGTATAGGGTCTGACGCCTGCCCGGTGCTGGAAGGTTAAGAGGAGGGGTGCAAGCTCTGAATCGAAGCCCCAGTAAACGGCGGCCGTAACTATAACGGTCCTAAGGTAGCGAAATTCCTTGTCGGGTAAGTTCCGACCTGCACGAATGGCGTAACGACTTCCCCGCTGTCTCCAGCATAGACTCAGTGAAATTGAATTCCCCGTGAAGATGCGGGGTTCCTGCGGTTAGACGGAAAGACCCCGTGCACCTTTACTATAGCTTTACATTGGCATTCGTAGTGGCATGTGTAGGATAGGTGGTAGGCTTTGAAACCTGGGCGCCAGCTCAGGTGGAGCCACCCTTGAAATACCACCCTTATTACTATGGATGTCTAACCGCGGCCCGTTATCCGGGTCCGGGACAATGTATGGTGGGTAGTTTGACTGGGGCGGTCGCCTCCTAAAGAGTAACGGAGGCGCGCGATGGTGGGCTCAGAACGGTCGGAAATCGTTCGCTGAGTGCAATGGCATAAGCCTGCCTGACTGCGAGACTGACAAGTCGAGCAGAGACGAAAGTCGGTCATAGTGATCCGGTGGTCCCGCGTGGAAGGGCCATCGCTCAACGGATAAAAGGTACGCCGGGGATAACAGGCTGATGACCCCCAAGAGTCCATATCGACGGGGTTGTTTGGCACCTCGATGTCGACTCATCGCATCCTGGGGCTGGAGCAGGTCCCAAGGGTATGGCTGTTCGCCATTTAAAGCGGTACGTGAGTTGGGTTCAGAACGTCGTGAGACAGTTCGGTCCCTATCTGCCGTGGGTGTAGGAATATTGAAAGGATCTGTCCCTAGTACGAGAGGACCGGGATGGACGGATCTCTGGTGGACCTGTTGTGGCGCCAGCCGCATAGCAGGGTAGCTATATCCGGACGGGATAACCGCTGAAGGCATCTAAGCGGGAAACCCACCTTAAAACGAGTATTCCCTGAGAACCGTGGAAGACGACCACGTTGATAGGCCGGGTGTGGAAGAGCGGCAACGCTTGAAGCTTACCGGTACTAATAGTTCGATCGGCTTGATCGTTCTCATTCCTTATGCTCATCGTGAAACACGATGATCTGACCAGCGCTCACGCATGAGCGGCCCTTACAGGGCCTATGCTCCGCGAGGGCGCCGGAAAACCGGCGACGCGCAGTCGCGCTTGCGGGCTTACGCCCGTAAGCAAAACACAAACGTCGCCTTGGCACGAAAAAAGCAGCTTCTCGATATAACGTGCGTTTTGCCGACCTGGTGGTTATGGCGGAGCGGCTGCACCCGATCCCATTCCGAACTCGGCCGTGAAACGCTCCAGCGCTGATGGTACTTCGTCTCAAGACGCGGGAGAGTAGGTCGCTGCCAGGTCTGCAAAACGCACGTTGAACTCTCATCCGCAAACCGGATGAAACTGAAATCTTCTCTCTACGAAAAGGCCCGCCAAGGGATCACGGGCCGCGCAAGCGGCCCTTTCATTTGGTCAGCCATATACCTATCTGTAAGCCATCCTGTTCATAGGCCCAGGCTTACGTCCAGATAAGCAAGCAAACGCTTGCTTCAGATCCGGAGCAGGCAAGAGCTTGCCCTGGAGAGTCCGGAGCAAGCAAGAGCTTGCCCTGGAGGTGACGCGGGGTGGAGCAGCCCGGTAGCTCGTCAGGCTCATAACCTGAAGGTCACAGGTTCAAATCCTGTCCCCGCAACCAACAAAAAAAGCCCGCTTCACGCGGGCTTTTTGCGTTCGGACCGTGATCGATGGCCACGACCGGCTATTCAACGATTGAGGAGGGCAGCAAGGCTGGCGTGCTCGACTTTATTGACAGGTCCGCGAACCGGGGGGGGATGCCGCCTCGGCGCATTTCGGCGAGAGCTACACGTCGAGCATTGGGAGTTCGCCAGCCCGTCATGGCAAGCGATCTGCACGACAACAGCATGATTCGAGCGGCGGAGAGATCGTCGTGCGAAGGCGCGAACCGTTGATTTAAACAACCCGCGCCTTGCCGAAGCTTTTCGTCGCGGGCCGCTTCAGCCAACTCGCCGCAACGACGCCTGGAAGACCAGCGAGGTCCAGCTGTTGCTCGAGGCGAGATGGCAATAGAGCAGCGCAAGCGCGCCGGATTTCCTGAGATCGAGAAACGCCTCGTCGCTCAATTTGTTGAAGGCCGGCTCGTCGATCACCTGAAAGTCGGTGAGGTTGAGGGTCTCGCCGCCCTCCAGCGTCACCTTGCTCTGCCGCGGCGCGAACAGGCCGTGCGCGTCGATCTTGTCGATCATGGCGCGAGTCGCATTGAAGTCGGTCTGGAACTGGCTGCAGAAGGCGAGCGCCTGCTTCGAGGCCTCGGCCGGCTCGTTGCCGTCGAAGAAGGGCGCGATCTCGTCGCTGTCCTTGGATGAGGGCATCTGCTCGACGACGCGTTCGCTGGCGCGGTCGATGCACAACGTCAGGCGGCCGGTCGTTTTCGATTCATCGGCGAGGATGAAGGGGTACCGGCGGACATAGGCGGGAATGTAATGCGGCTCCGCCCATTTGCCGTCGGCGCCGACGAACAGGTTCTGGTCCTGGCGCAGGCCGGTGATGATGACAGGCGCCTTGGCGTCGCCGATGAAAACGATGGGGTAAGAGCGCATCGCCGCGGGCATTTCCGAGGCGACGACGGGGATGGCGTGCGCGGTGCGGGCAAAGGAGAAATCGGCACGCGCCGTAAGGCCGAGTGAGCCGTGCCGCAGCGGATTGAGCGCCTCGGGCTTTTTGTAGAACAGCGGCAGCGCATTGGCGGGCGTGCTTTCCGCCCCGTCCGTTTTCGCATCAGTCATCCCTGGCATTCTCCTCCTATGCGCTCCCGGTTTAGGCCAGCGGCGGCGAGGGCGCAACGCACTGACGACTGATCTACCCCGACATTAGCGGGATAAATCTACCTCGTTGTTCGATCGTGCTCTTTTCTACTTCTGGAGATCGAGCTCTATAGACAGCATGCCATCAAGCAGCGACATTGGCTGACGGGACAGACTCTCAAACACAAAACGTCTGAAGACAGACGAACCAGGGCAGGCGCATGGCATCGCTTTCGGATTTCGAGCAGGGGCAGAGCTTTTCCGTCGAAGCCGGCGGTCAGACGCTCACGCTGGAACTGAGCGCGGTGCAGCCCATTGCCAACAGCCCGCGCGACGGCGGTGGCTTCACGCTGCTGTTCAGGGGGCCGCGCGACGCGGCGCTGCCGCAAGCTATCTATCGGTTCAACGGCAAAAGCGGCGCCCATGAGATCTTCATCGTGCCGATCGCTGCCGATGCGGCGGGGCGACTTTACGAGGCGGTATTCAACTGATTTTTCGCGGTCCGATCGGCCAGGGGACGATCCGGTCATCAGGGTGATTGCCAGCGCGGCGGCTCGACATATGATCGACTATATCGAGATTGCGGACGTATTTGACGGAGCGGCGTGTAGCGCACTGTGCGCCGAATTCCGGGCGGCCGTGGGCCGTCCGGCCGGCCTGCTGGGGCGTGCCGACCAGAAGACGGCATGGATCCGCAAGACCGCGCGCGCCGAGGTTTCGCAGGCCACTGAAGCGCGAGTGAGTGCCCTGTTGGCGCAGCAGAAGGCGGCTCTCGAGCGGCATTTCGGGCGGCTGCTCGGCCAGGTCGAGGAACCTCAGTTCCTTCACTATCGGGAAGGCGATTTCTTTGTGCCGCATCAGGATGGCAACACGCCGCTCATTCACGACGAGTCGCGGTTCCGAAAGATCTCGGTGGTGATCTTTCTCAACCGTCAATCGGACAACCCTTCGCCAGAAAGCTATGCAGGCGGCTCGCTGGTCCTGCATGGGCCTTACAGCGGCCCGGACCTGCGCGTTGCCATGCCCGCATTGCCGGGCTCTCTCGTCGCCTTTCGTTCGGAAACGACGCATGAAGTCACCCCGGTCACGTGCAACGAACGTTTCACCATCGTATCCTGGTATCGCGGCGCGTGACGACCAACACGGCCCTTACGGCGAACGGATCATCAGGTCGTAGACGCCTTTGTCCTCGGCAACAGTGAAGCCGAGGCGTTTGTAGAGCCGCCGCGCTGGATTGTTCTTCTCGACATGGATCGAGACCGACTTGCCGGCGGCGGCGGCCTCATCGATGAGATCGGCGAGCAACGCACCGCCAGACCCCTTGCCGCGATGCGCCGGCAGGAAGGCGATATCTATGATGCAATGCTCGCTCGCCGAGCGCTCGATATACAGGCGACCGATATCTTGCCTTGCCTGCTCGATCACCAGCCAGTCGGCGTTGGGATAGTATTTCTGGTAATGCGCGTGCTGCGCTTGAAACTGCATGTCGAGGAACGCCGTTTTCTGCGCGTCGCTCCACGGCGTGACGGCAAGTTCTTCGGCGCGGGTCGAGGCGTAGAGCGCCGACAGGAACGGCAGATCGGCGTCCGCCATCGGGCGGAACGTCAGATCAATCCGCGCCGCGCGCACCCAGCAAAATATAACAGGCCCGTTGTCCACAGTCGGAAGCTGGATCATGGAGTGGCGCTTACGGACGCGCCGGATAGACGCCTTGCATGGCAATGATGAACGTCATCGCCAGATAGGGAGGCAGGTTGTTGTGAGGCAACGTACTGCCCGTTATGCTCAGTGCCTGGGGGTCCATCTGGACCAGATTTTGCGAAGTGTTGTTCTGATACAGCGTTCCGCCCCCCGACTTCCCCAGAACAACCGCATCGGTAAGAGTTCCCTGGGCGCCACTCTCGGTGGATATCGCGACAAAATGATTATGTTGCGGCATTTCCGTTTGCAGAAGGGTGACGGACGTTTCGCCACCCGTCTCGCCGAGAAACCGCTTCGACAAGCCATTGCCCTGTCCTTGCCCCATGGGCGCGGAGCCAGCCATATTCGGCAACGCGAAGGTCGACTTGCCGTCGCCGCCGTAAACTGTGCCCAGGAGCGAAAACAGCGCCGTATTCTGCGAGATTGGCAGGAGCTGGCCATCGCAGGTCGCCCACCCCGTCGGGGCGAAATCTCCGGCAAAAATTCGAATTTCGGCGACGAACGGATTGGTCATGGCAAGTCTCTAGCTTTGCTGGGGGAAGATGCCAAATAGCGAGATGATGAAACTGACGGCGAGGAACGGCACCATATTGTCGTGAGGCTGGCTGCCGCCGGCCGGCGAAATGGCTCCGGCGGCCATGTTGCCATCAGGTGCGATACCCACATAGGGCGTCAGCAGGCTCGATGTCGCCAGGACACCGCCGGACGGACCCGGATTCTTGGCGATATTCGACGAACCGGTCCAGGTATGGGAATGGTTCGGCATTTGTTGGGTTGAAACAGTGACGGATTCGACCCCGCCCAGTTCTCCGATGATATAGGTCTGGCTGACCAGCGGGCCCTTGCCAGCATGGACGGGGATGCGGGATGCGAGGTTGGGCAGGGCGAATGTTTCCTCCCCGTCGCCGCCATAGGTCGTACCGATCAGATTGAACAAGGTTTCGTTCTCGGAGATCGGCATCAGCTGGCCTTGGCAGAACGCCCAGCCATTCGGAGGGAAATTGCCACCGAACATCCTGATCTCGCCGACAAAAGGTTGGCTCATCGAAGCGTCCTCTTAATTTCGCGACGGGAATATGCCTTGCAGGGCAATGATGACATTCAAGACGAGATAGGGCGATCTGTTCTCATGCGGCTGGCCGCCACCGACGAAAGTGATGTTTTCCTTCGCCATAGCCACCGCGCTGCCAGGCGGCTGATAGATCGGGCTGGCGTTCGCCCCCAACAGCGCGCCGGATGGATTGTTGACGTTGCCGGCAGTGTTCGATGCGTTGACGAAATGGTTGTGTGTCGGCATTTCGCCGAGCGTGAGCGTGTGAAACTCTTCGCCGCCCTGGCCGCCGACAATTGCACCGATAGGGCCGCCCGTATGAACCGCCGCACGTCCCCTCATATCCGGAAGGGCAAAATTTGTCTGGCCGTTGCCGCCGTACCTGGTGCCTAGAAGTGAGAACAATGGCTGGTTCTGGTTAAGCGGCAACAACTGGCCGTTACAAAATGCCCAGCCGCGCGGTGCATAGTTCCAGGAAATGATCTTGACTTCACCTAAATAAGGCTCACTCATCCCCGTTCCCTCCGTTGCCGCTTACTGTCTGAATTCTTGTATTATGCCTAAGTAAGACAGCAAGTCGATATCAGATTCATAAAATATATTTCCTAGGACGAAATCCAAGGTTGCTGACTACGGTGTCGCGGCAGGCAGCAGTGGCAGCGGCTGGTTGAAGAACGTCCGGGTGTCCGTCAGTGCCGTTGCCCCGCCATTGACGGTTTCGATACCGGCCTCGCTCGCCTGCGGTACGTTGATCGTGCCGTCGGCGCCGCCGAGGCCGTCCGCGAGGAAGCGGATGGCATTGGCGTTGTTGACGTTGGTGATGGTGTTGGCATGAACGTCGGCATTGATGATAGCGCCGGCAAATGTGGCGGTGACCGTGATGCCGCGGCTGTCGGCATTGTCGCGAATGGTGTTGTTGGTGACCGTCGCGTGCACGGTGCCCGGCTGCACGAGCTGCGTGATCGAGACGCTGTCGCCACCGCCTATGCCGTTGACGCCGATGCTCTGAATAATGTTGTTGTCGATCAGCACCTTGGCGACGCCGAGGCTTTCATGCCCAACCCTGATGCCGTTGCCGGTTCGCGATCCCGAGGTTGCTACGCCTTGCGTACCGATGACGTTGTTGGCGATTGTGCCGTCAAGCGTCCGTGCGAGGTCGCCGCTGCTGAACAGGTTGATGGCCGTCGAGTCGCTGTTGGTGACGGTGTTGTTCCGGACGGTGAAATTCAGATTGCCGCCCGTGCCGGCGCCGGAATTGCTGCTCTGGGTGAGGTTGATGCCGTTGTTCAGATTGTTGAATAGATTTCCCGTGGTCTCGCCGATGTGAGCATTGACGGTGCCGTCATTGGCAATGACGAACAGACCGGTTCCAGGGATGACTCCCGGTCCGGGATAGGCGTTGTTGCCGGTGAAGGTTGCGCCGTCGACGGTCAGCGTCATCGTCGGCGCGCCGGCGACACCGGCGCCGTCCGCCTCGAAGATGAAGTCGCTGCCGGCATTGTTTGAGGCGCCGTTGTTCGAGAACGTGCCGCCGCTCACCACCAGGTTCGCCAACGTGCCGCCGGAATTGATGACCTGCACGTTATGGGTGAATGAGTTGGAGACCGTGAGGTTGGTGAACGTGGTGACGTGCGAGGCGTTGCCGGTAAGTTCGTTGAACAGGATTCCGGACTCGGTGTTGGCATCGGCATTGCTGTTCAGGGTCAGACCGTTGAGCACCACACCGTTGACGCGCAGGCCCTTTATGCCGTTGCCCGCATTGTCGCTGATAATCATGTTGCTCAGGCTGACATCCTGAGTGTCGGTCAGGCTGACGCCATCGCCGGTCGAGTTCTGGATCGTGCCGCCGCTGCCCCCCGTCGCGCCGGTGCCGGTCACCACCAGATTGCCGCTGGTGCCGGTGTTGTTGAGCACGATGCCGTTGGCTGCACCATTGGACGCAATGCTCCTGAACGTCACGTCGCCGGCGCCGATCGTCGTGTTGGCGACATTAAGGGCCGTGCCCGTGCCGGACACGATGGTGTTGCCGGTGCCCTGCACCGTCATCGTGCCGCCGGTGGTGGCTGCCGGACCGGGGCCGGTGGCGCTGAAACCGGCGCCGCTGGTCGTGGCGATGACCAGCCCGCCATTGGTGAAGTTGATCGTCGCGCCGGCATTGTCGCTCAGGCTGACGCCAGCCGCCGTGGTCGAGGTGATCGATTTCGACGCGCCGGAGAAGGTGATGATGCCGGCGACATTGTCGTCCAGCAGGATGCCGATCTGGCCCGCCGCATTATGCGTGATGTTGCCCGACAGGGTGATGTTGCCGGCGGTCAGGGCGCGATCCTGGATGTTGACCGCCTGGCCGGTGCTGCCGCTGGTGATCGCGCCGGCATAGGTGAAGGCCGCCGTGCCGCCGCTGTTGGCGGTGCCTAGGCCATCGCCGATACGGATCACGGCGCTTGTTCCGCCCACCAGCGCGCCGGTGCCGAGGTCGATCGCTCCCGAACCGGTGACGGTATCGAGGATGACGGCGCTGGTGCCGCCGGCGCCTTTGTTCGTGGAAGCGAAGGTCACGCCGCCCGCCGCGATGGCAACGCTGTCAAGGTTGACCGCGACGCCGCTGCCGGTCGAAATCGTGTTGCCCGAGCCGATAACGGTCACGGTGCCAGTACCGTTGCTCGTGGCGTTGAAGCCGGTGCCGGAGGTGGTGGTGATGGCTAGGCCGCCGCCGGTGAAGTTGACCGCGGTGTTGGTGTTCGCCGTCAGGTCGACGGCATTGTTGGCTCCGGTGGTCAGTATCTTGCTGGCGCCGGAGAAGTTGATCGTGCCGCCGGTGTTGGCGTTGACGAGGATGCCGTTGGCCACGCCGCCGGTGGCGCTGAGAGTGCCCGACAATGTCGTGGTGCCGGCGGTGCGGGTGGAGATGCTGACGACGTTTCCGGCCGTGGTCTTGGTGACCGAGCCGGCATAGCTGACATTGGCCGAGCCGCCGGTGACCAGGAAGGCCGCGCCGGTCGCGCCGCCGAGCGCACCGGAGCCCAGGCTGACAGTGCCGGCGCCGGTGACATTGGTCAGCGACACGTTGTTGGTGCCGCCGGTCGAATTGGTCGAGGTGAAATTGATGCCGGTGGTGGTGGCGATGCCGTTGAGGTTGACCGCCTGCGCGGAAGTGGAGCTCACCGTGCCGGTCGTCACATTGACCGTGCCGCCATTGCTGGCGCTGAATCCGGTGGTGCCGTTGGTGACGATGTCGAGGCTTGCGAAGCTGACGGTCGAGGCCGTGGCGCCGTTGTTGATTGCGACTGCGGTGCCGGTCATCGGCGTCGTGGTGCCGAGATCGACCGTACCGGTGAAGCTCACCGTATTGGCCGCCGTCGCGCCGGAAATGCTGATGCCGCTCGCAGCGCCGTTGGCGATCACCGAGCCGGCGAAGGTGAAGCTGCCGCCAGCGCGGGTCGAGATCGTGGCCGCCGCGCCCGACGTGCTGATGATGGAGCTGGCGCCGTCGAAGCTGATCACCGCGTTGCCGCCGGTCACCGAAAGGCCGCTGCCGCCCGATATGTCGACATTGATACCGGCAATCGTGCCGCCAGCGCCCGACGCGCCGCCGAAGGCGATGCCGGTGCCGGTCGCCGCCGTGGTGATGTTGACGTTGGTCAGCGTCGTCGTGCCGGTGGTGTTGTCGAGCCTGAAGGCAATGCCGGTGGCGCCGGTGCTGGTGACGTTGGTGATGGTGCTGTTGGACGCGTTCAGCCACACATCGCTGGCGTTGCCGGAGAAGGTAACGTTGTTGATCGTCGTGCTGTTTGACGGCGTGATCTCGATACCCTGCGTGGCAAAATTGCTGATAGTCATGTTGCTGATGACGGTATTCGCAGCGCCCGCGCCATTGTCCTTGATGCCGCGCGCGGCACCCGCCGGGCTGCCATTCAGGATGAAGCCGTCGATGATGTTGCCGCCGGCGCCGAGCGTGATGACATTGTTGCCGGCACTCGTGGTCAGCGTCGCGGCGCCATTGGGCGTCTGGTCGATGATCGAGATGTTGTTGCTGGCGAGCTGGATGGTGGAGGGCACCGTCAGCGCCAGGTTGATGTTGCCGTTGCCGAAGCCGCGCAGCTGCTCGCCGATGGCGAGCGCCAGCGTGTCGTTGCCATTGCTGCCTGCCGCGGTGATGACGCCGCCATCGTTGACGAGGACGAGAATGTCCGTCGAGACTGCTGCTGCTTCGGCGGTGGCCAGCGTCGCGAGATTGTTCTGGTCGCGACCGCTGCCGTCACCGGTCGCGGACGCGCCGACGAAATAGACTTTGCCGACTCCGAAGCCCAGGCCGGGAGCCGACTGGAAGTTCACATCCTGGAAATTGTAGGTGCCGGCAACCGGCGCACTGGATGCGTCGATGCCTACATTGGCGCCGATGGTCGAGAGCTGGTCGGTCGCCGATTCGCCGTCGCCATAGGTGAAAGCGAGGTTGGTGGCGCTGTTGAGGAACACGCCGGTGTTGACCCCGGCTATGCTCGAACTGGCGCCGCCGACCACGGCATCACCGAGGCGCACCGTCTGGCCGCCGATGGCGCCGCGCAGGTCGACGCCTATCGAGGTGCCGGCGGCGGCATTGGTGACATCGAAGTCATTGGCCGTCAGCGCCGCATTGATGGTGGCACCGTTGAGGTCGAAGGCCACGCCCGTGGTGCTGTTCAGGCCGATGTCGAGATCGTTGAAGGACAGCGCCGCGCCAAGCGTGCCGGAAACATCGACACCACGCGTGGTGATGCCTTGCAGGTTGACCGTGCCGAGAATGATGGCGCCGCCGCCGGACGAGGCGATATTGGTCAGCGAGATGCCGGTTGCGGCGGCAGTGGCCGAAACACTGTCGAAATTCATGCCCGCAGCGCCAATCGCAACGCCATTGAGGTTCAACGCGGTGCCGCCGGCCGTCGTGGTGATGCTGTTGTCGCTGAGGAGCGCGCCGACGCTGACCGTGCCACCGCCGCTGGCGTTGAAGCCCGTGCCGGAGGTGGTGGTAATCACCAGGCCACCCGTATCGAAGTTGATCGTCGCGCCGGTGTTGGTCGTCAAGTCGACCGCCGTATTGGCGCCAGTGGTCAGCGTCTTCGTGCCACCGCTGAGAGTGATGGTCCCGCCGGAGTTGCCGTGGACATAAATACCATTGTCGAAACCGCCGGTGGCGCTGAGCGCGCCGGACAGTGTGACCGTGCCGCCGGTGACGCCGGAGATGTCGACGATCTTGCCGGTGGTGGTCTTGGTGACCGTGCCGCCATAGCTGACGGTCGCAGCACTGCCATTGAGCAGGAATGCGACGCCCGAAGCGCCGCTCAATGCGCCGGATCCGAGGCTGACTGTTCCGGTGACATTGGCCAGGCCAACATTGTTGGTGCCGCCGCCCGACGAGGTCGAGTCGAGCGCGATGGTGGCGGCGACGCCGGAGAGGCTGATGGCCTGGCCGCTGGTCGAATTTACCGTCTGGGCTGCAGCGGAAGCGGTGATGCCCATCGTGCCGCCGGTCCCGACAATGCCGGTGCCGCTGGTGGTATCGATGGTCAGGCCGTTGAGGAAGTTCACCGTGCCGGCGCTTTGCGAGAAGCCGACGCCGCTGCTCGTGTCGATGTTGGCGAGGCCGGCGATGTTGAGGTTGCCGCTGACCCAGTTGATGCCGCCGCCGGTCGTCGCGACGTTGTTCACCGTCACCGTGTTGAAGGTGAACGTGCCGGTGTTGGCGCCGGTGACGTCGATGCCGAAGCTGCCGGTGCCGGTGATGCTGGTTGCGCCGGAGACATTCACCGCCCCGGTGACGCCGTTGAGGATGATGCCGCTGGTGGCGCCGCTCGAGGTGATGCTGTCGAAATTGACGCCGCCGGCGCCGAGTGTGCCTTGCAGCGACAGCGCGGTCTGGCCCGTGGCGTTGATCGTCGTGGAACCGGCATTGGCGACGGTGAGGCCATTCAGTCCCGAAAGGCTGAGGCCGGTGGCCAACGATGTCGTGATGTCGAGGCCGCCATTGAAGTTGACCGCAGCTGCCGCGCTGCCGCCCGAAATCGAAACGCCGTTGCCGCCGGTGATCGTCACCTGGTCGGTGAAGGTCACCGCGCCGCCGGTGCGGTTGGCGATATTGATGCCGCCACCGGTCAGCGTTCCCGGAGTGGCGCTGTTGGGCAGGATGCCGCGCGACACCGAAATGGTGCCGGTGCCGCCGTTGACGTCGAGCAGCGTGCCGGCAACGTTGATGTTGTTGTTGATGATCGACAGATTGCCGTTGAGGCCGGCGACCTGGATGGCCGTCTGACCAGCGGCGACGTTGCTGATCGTCACGCCTTCGATGGTGATGCCGCTGGCATTGCTGAAGCCGACCGCGCTCTGATCGATGAGGAAGGCGGCACCGGTCGCGCTGCTGAAGTCGAAAGCGGTGTGGCGCACGGCGTTGTCGCCGAGCAATTGCATCAGGTTGGCCGTCCCGCTGACCACGGCCTCGTCGCCGGTGATGTTGCCGCCGGTGGCGCCGAGATTGCCCTGGACGTTGGCCGGCTGGATCGTGCCGGTCGAAACCACATTGCTGTTGCCGAAGCCGGTGATCGTCTGGCCGGAATCGAGCGTGAAGGCGGTGGCGCCGAGATTGATCGTGCCGACGAAGGCGAAGTTCTGCGTGCCGGTCAGCGCATCGGCGGCGGCGAGCGAAATGGTGTTGACGCCCATGCTGAGATTGCCGGTCGTGCCGGCGGCGATGAAGCCGCCCGACTGCGAGACCAGCGTGATCGAACCGGGCGCGGTGGCGAGGTTGGCGCTGCCGGTGAAGAACACGTCGTCGAAATCGTAGTTGCCGAGCGTCGGATCGAGACCGACCGCGTTGACGGTGAAGCCGCCGGCGGCGGCGATGATGAAGGATTCCAGCCCGTCGGTCGAATCGCCGTCGCCGAAGGTGAAGTTGGCATTGGCGGAGGTCGCCGTGGTCTGGCCGGACGACAATTCGACGCCGATGCCGACATTGTCGATCTTCGAGCCCTGCAGGAAGGTGATGACCTTGTTGCCGGTGGTCGACGACAGGTCGATGCCGCGCGAGGTCAGGTCGCCCAGGCCGGTGATCGTCGTCAGGCCGAAATCGGCCGTCGTCGAGGAGCCGCTGAAGTCGATGCCGGTCTGGTTGGCGCCGACATCGTCGATGGTGGTCGTGCCGAAGCTGACATCGTTGTTGGTGCCGGCGAAGTTGATGCCGGCAGTGCCGCTCGTGGTGCCCAGCGTGACCTGGGTCGTGCCGAAGGTCACCGGGCCGGCATTGCCGACAATGTTGATGCCGATGCCGCCGGCGCCCGTCACGGTCACCGCCCCGAAGGTTGCCGATGCGGTGCTCGCGACACCGGAGACGGACAGGCCGGTGCCCAAGGCATTGGTGATCGATAGCGGGGTGGTAACATTCAACGTTGCGGTGCCGATCAGGCCACCGACCACCGCGCCGCCGCCACCGCTCGCCGACAGGGTCGGGCCGGTGAAGCTGAACGCACCGCCTGCCGGGGGCAATGTCGAGCCGATTGCGAACAGATTTCCGGTGCCGGTCGACGTGACGCTGCCGCTGAACTGGGCCGAGCCGCCGATGGTGCCGTCGATCTTGACCGCCGTGCCTGGTGCTGTTGCCGAGCTGGAGATGTTGGCCGAGACCGTGATCGCGGCGCTGCCGCCAAAAACCACGACGCCGTTGCCGGTGCCGGAACCGGTGATGGTGCCGCCGATGTTGATCGTGCCGGTGTTGTTGGTCAGGCTGACGTCGTCGCCCGAAACCAGCGTCGTCACCAGATTGTTGACATTGACCGTCGCGGCGCTGCCTTGCACCACGAAGCCGGGGCCACCGCCAACAACCGTGTCGATCGTCGTCGTGCCATTGAAGGTAACGGCGTTGGCCACGTTGGTGAGGCGGATGGCGTCGCCATTGACGCGATTGATGTCGACAGCGCCGAAGGTGACGCTGCCGCCGCTGGTGTTTTCGATGAGGATGCCGGTCTGCACGGCGCCGCCTGAGCCGTCGACGGTGACGCTGTCGAAAATGACGCCGCCTGCGCCGATGGTCAAACCGCCGGCGCCACCGAGATGGATGCCGTTTTCGACAGGGCCGAGCCCAGATGCGGTCGTGTTGGTGCCGGTGACGGTGAGCGTGCCGCCATTGATGGCGCTGAAGGCAAGGCCGCCATCGGTGGTGAGGTCGAGCCCGCCGGTGAAATTGATCGTGCCGCCGGCATTGCCGGTCAGGTCGATGGCGTTGGCCGCGCCGGTGCTGGCGGTGATTTGGCCGGCGAAGGTGGCGGAGCCGCCGGTCATGCCGCTGATCATGACCGCGCTCGCGGCACTCGTCTGATTGATGGTGCCGTTGTAGGTGAGGTTAGGCGTTGCTCCAAGAATGCTGAGCGCCGTGCCCGTCGTGCCGGCGATCGAACTCGCATTGTCGAAGGTCAGCGTGCCCGTGGAACCGCCCGTGACGCTGACGCCGATACCGGCGCCGGTGATATCCAAATTGTTGAAGGTGCCGGTGCCGCCGAAGTTGCTGGCCAGCAGGCCGGTGCCGCTGACGCCGCCCATCGTCGTGTTGGTGATGTTGATCGCACCCGTTGCGCCGGTCAGGTCGATGCCGGTTACGGCGCTGCTGATCGTCACCCCGGTGATGGTGGCCGCGTTTACATTCGATCCGTTGATCGCCGAGCCCGAACCCGCATTGCTGACGCTGAGGTCGGCGACGCGGTTGCCGTTGGCGAGATCGATGGTGCTGCCGGCCGAGTTGTTGAGGGTGGCGGCGCCATTGCCGAACGGATCGACCTGGGTGCCCGAAGTAACCACCTCGGCGCCGGTGACGTTGGCCGGCGGCCCGCCGAGAGCGACGGTGTTGCCGTTGGCGAAGGAGACGATCTGCTGGCCGTCGGCAAGCGTGAAGCCGTCGGCATCGGTGTTGATGGTTCCAGCGCCGCTGTTGACAAGGACGAAGATGGTGTTGGCGTCGGTCGTCAGACCGTCGGCGGCGTCGGCGTTGATAAGGTCGCCAACGCTCGCGCCGGAGCCGGTTCCGGTGTTTGCTGCGCCGACGAAGATGACGTTGGCGGTGTCGAACAGCTGCGGGCCGACCAAATGGGTGGCGTTGAAAGCATAGGTGCCGTTGCCGGCCAGCAGGCCGCGCATGTCGAGCGAGGCGGTGGTCCCCGTGATCGATGCGCCGCCGGCGGCACCGAACGAGAAGGTGGTGTTGGCGCTGGTCCCGGGCGCGCCGTGCGTGCCCATCTGGACGCCGGTGCCGGCGGAAATGACGCCGGTGCCGATCGTCACCGAGCCGCCGGTGGTGCCGGAAAGGTCGATGCCGGTCGAAGTGCCGGCGCCGGTGATGTCGAGCGAGGTGGCGGTGAAGGTCGACTGGCTGCCCGACAGGTCGAGCCCGGTCTTGCCGGTCGGCAGGCCGGTGATGTCGATGTTGGCGAAGCTGATCGTGCCGTTCGTACCGGAAATGTCGATCGCGTTTTGGCCCGGCTGGTCGATCGCGACATCGCCGAAAGTGATGGCACCGGAATTGGCAGCCAGTATGATACCAGAGCCAGAAGGAGCGGTGACCGTGACATTGCCGCCAAAGCCTACCGTTGCCGAGCTATTCTGGATGACAATGCCGTTTGCGACGTTCGAAATCGTCGTCGAGCCGGAGATATCGAAGCTGCCGGTGACGTTCGTGAGGCCGACACCGGTCCCGCCACTAATCTGGTTGAGGCTGGTCAGCGTGACATCGAGCCCAATCTGGGATGCGCTGAACCCGTTGCCGCCATTGCCGGAGATCGTTCCGCCAGTGGTCGTCAGCTTGCCGGCGCCCGTCGATGTGGCGTCGACGCCACTGCCGCCATTGACCTTGGCGTCAAGCGTCTCGAAGCCATAGGTACCGTTGCCGTTAATCAACAGGCCGTCGGTGCCGTTGTTCGACAGCGTCGTCGTGCCGTTGAACGAATAGGTTCCGTCGCCCTGGATCGACAAGCCGGCGCCGCCATTGTTGGTCGAGCTGAGGTTGGTGGCGGCAACGGTATTGGTGCCGTCGAACAGCAAGCCGTTCAGGTCGGCGCCGCTGACGGCTAGGCCCGTCATTGTGACATTGGTGACGGCGCTGCCGTGAACCGCGTTGCCGCCACCGGTATTGGACAGGTTGAAGTCGAGCAGCGAGGTATTGTTGGCGAGCGTCACCGTGTCGCCGGCACCGCTATTGGTCAGCGTGGCTGCGCCGCCGGCGTCGGAGACGGTGCTGCTGTGCACGACATTATCGCCCGTCACATTGATCGGGATGCCGCCGAGCGAGAACGTGCGGCCATTGCCGAACGAAGCCAGCGTCTGGCCGGCGCTCAGCGAGAAGCCGTCCGCATCGTCTATGTCCGTGCCGCGATTGACCAGCACGAAGATCGCGGTGCCGTCGGTATTGGCATCGGCCGTCGCGACCGTCGCCAGGTCGAGCAGCGAGGATCCGGTGCCCGAACCGGTCGCGGTCGCGCCGACGAAAATCACATTCTGCTGGTCGAACAGCTGCGGGCCGCTGAAGGTCGTCGAGCCGAAAGCATAGAGCCCGAGCGTCTGGTTGAGCCCCCGCGCGTCGAGCGAGGCGGTGATGCCGGCAATCGAGCCGCCGCCGAAACTGAATTGGGCATTGGCCGAATTGGCCAGCGAGCCGGAAATGCCGAAGCGCACGCCGGTATCGACATTGGCGATCGCGCCGCCATCGGTGATGACGATCGTCGCCCCGCCCGCGCTCGGCGAAGACAGATCGATGCCGATCGAGCCGGCGGCGCCTGTGCCAGTGATGTTGAGCGACTGCGCCCTGAAATTGGTCTGGCTGCCGGAGAAATCGAGGCCGACGCCGGAGCCGAGGCCAGCAATGACGATGTTGCCGGCAATTATCGATGTGTTGGCGCCCGCAAACACCATGCCGTCCGAGCCGGGATTGGTGATGTTGATGTCGCCGAAACGGATCGCCGCCGGCGATTCCGTGATCGCGATGGCGGGTCCGGTCGTGTTCGAGATCGTCGTCGCGCCGTTGACGGTGAAGTTGCCCGAGACATGATCGAGGACGACGCCCGATGCGCCGCCGGTCTGGGTGATCGAATCGAGCACGATATGGGCGGTGATCGGATCGATGAAGACACCGACGCCGTCGTCGCCGAGCGCCTTGTTGCCCGACACCTGGCCGCCGGTGATGGTGATCGAGCCGGCGACCCCGGTGCCCTTCACGGCAGTGCCGGCATCGTTGTTGTCGAGCGCGTTGAGGGTGGCGAAAGTGTAGGTGCCGTGGCCGGTTATATCCAGGCCGTCGTCGCCATTGCCCTGCAGCAGCGTCGTGCCGGTGAAATTGTAGGTGCCGTCGCCTTCTATGTGCAGGCCGTCGAGGCCGTTGCCCGTCGCGGTGAAATTCGAGCCGTTGACGCCGCTCGAGGTGCCGGTGAAGTCGGCGCCGTGGCCGGCCGTGCCGGTGACGGTGACATTGGTCAGCGTGGCGCCGGTAACGTTGTTGCCGAAGATGCCGTCCTTGCCGCCTGTGATGATGATGCCGCTCAGCGTGTTGCCGTTGGCGAGCGTCAGCACGTTGTTGGCGGGGTTGGTGCCTTGGATGGTGCCGTTCGAGCCGCCCAAATTGTAGGTGCCGATGCTGCCGTCGACGAGCCGCGCCTGGACGCTCCCGCCACCGCCGATGACGGTCTGTCCGTTGGCGAGCTTCACGCCGGCTGTCGTAATGTTGCCCTTGCCGCCCAGTGCGACGACAACGCCGTTAGCGCCGGCGCCGGCGACTGCATTGTCGAGCGTGGTCGGGTCGCCGATCGTGCCGAGGCCGAGCGCGTCGTTATCGCCATCGGCGAAGAAGAACTGGCCGAGTGCCGTGTTGGTGGCGGCATTGATCGCCACCCGCGTCGACGTGCCGGTGACTTTGTCCTGGCTCTCGATGCGAACGCCGATGTCGCCGCGCACGCGCTCGTTGACGCGTTTGCGCAGGCCGGGGCTGACCGGATAGACCGGCTCGGCGCCGTCATCGGCCGAAGACGAGCCCTTGTCGAAAGCGTTGAGCGGCACCGTCAGCCGGATGCTGCCGGCGAACTGGGTGTCATCGCGGTTGTCGTTGCGCACCTCGCCGGTGAAGGTCAGCGACGTGCCTTTGCCGACGACGTCGCCGATCGAATATTCCAGGCCGGCCTTGCCGCCGGTGATGCTGCCGTCGTCGCCGTCGGGATCGCCGAAATGATAGGCGCCGACATCGAAACGCAGTGAATGGTTCTCGGGCAGGTTGAGCGGCACCTGAACGCCGACCTCGCTCTCGATGCCCCAGGCCGCGTAATCGCGGTGGGCGATGGCCGATATCTGCTCGATCAGCTGATGACCGACCAGCGACAGGCTCGACTCTTGCCCGGCCGTGCTGCGGTCGCCACTGATCGGCAGATAGACGATTACGTGCGCATCGTATTTTGAGGTGATGGCCTCGAGGCCGAGCGTCGAGGCGACGAACTGGTGACTGTCGTGGTTCTGGATGTTGAGATAGGCGTAGCCGCCGATCATCAGATCCGGATTGACGATGCGGCGAACGCCGAGGCCGACGTCCTGGCCGAAGCCGTCGTCGAAATCGTATTTCGAGCGCACATCGAGAAAGAGAACGGATTCGAGATTCTGCTTCAGCGGCAGGAAACCCTCGATCGCCGTGGTGCCGCCATTGTTGTTGGCGCCGATGATGGCGCGGACCTGCGGCTGCCACAGTCCGCTGTCGCCGGCATGGGCGGCTATGCCGGAAAGGGCAAGTGCCAGAGTGGACAGCGCAGTCGTCTTCCAGAGATGTCTGGAAAAACCTGACCGGCGATACTTGGTATTCGCCCGGAACCTTCTTCCGTGCGTCGCCATGTCATTGATCTGCCGAGTTTTCTCGGTCGTCTCCATCCCTTGCGAACCCCGAGGAGTACACGCTCAGTCGATAATACTATCCGAATCCCAGTGTATAGCGAGCATCGATTGTTTGCTTTACACATCCAAGATTTCAAAGTTGTTTATTGTGGTAATCCAGCAACAGTAATTTAGCCGGCGCTCATGTACCGTATTGGCTTCCCCGCCAGGCTCGGCTGTTGTATCAACGCGCTCGGCGAAACCCTGACACGACGAGGATCGGGTGGCTTCATTGCTGAGAACCGTTTGTGGGCGGGCCGCCTGGGTCGGCGCGCTATGGCTGGTCGTGTCGGCAGGGTCGGCGCTTGCCGAAGAGCCGAAGTCAACCAAATCTGCCGAGACAAAGCCTGCAGAAGGCAATCCGTGGGCGCTAAACTGCGGATCAACCGGAACCGAGCTTCAATGCCAGGTTTCGCAAAACCTTACCGAGGCCAAGACGGGGCAGCGCGTTCTTACCGTTACGGTTCGCCGTGACAATGGCAATGGCAACCTCGCGATGCTGCTAGCCTTGCCGCACGGGCTGTTCCTGCCTTCCGGCGCCTCGTACCAGATCGACCAGGGGCAGAAGACGACCATTGCCATCCAGACCAGCGACCAGAACGGCGCCTATGCCGCGACCCCTTTGTCGGCGGACCTCGTCAAGGCGATGAAATCGGGAACCAACCTGAACATCGGCATGGAGTCGGTGACGCGCAAGCCGGTGACCATTCCGGTCTCGCTTGCCGGATTCACTGCCGCGATCGACAAGCTTCAAGCGTTGAAATAGCCGGCCTATCTCGGCAGATGCGTAAGCATCAGCTTACGTTGTGGACTGGCCGGGCTCACACGTGCTTGCGGCCGCCTGTCTCGCGGAACCAGCTGTCGGGGTAGGGGTACCACCAGTCCTGGATCGCCGGTCTGTGGTCGATGATGACCATCTTGGAGCGTCGGAAGGCGTCGAGTCCCTGGCGTCCCAGCTCGCGGCCAAGGCCTGATGCCTTCCAGCCGCCGAAGGGCAGGGCGTCATTGTCGATCAGCGGGTTGTTGACCCAGACCATGCCGGCCTCGAGCCGCTCGGCCGCTTCATGCGCCTCGGCGAGGTCGGTGGTGAACACCGAGGCGCCAAGCCCGAACGGGCTGTCATTGGCAAGCCGGATCGCTTCGTCGAAATCCTTTACGCGGCAGATGGCGGCGACCGGCCCGAAACACTCTTCGCGCACGATCGCCATATCGGGTGTAACCCCGGTCAGGATCGTAGGCTCGTAGAACCAGCCAGTGTTGTGCGCCGGCGGAATGCGCCCGCCGGCAACGGCTATAGCGCCGTTGCTGATGGCATCATCGACCAGCCGCATCACTTTCGCTCGCGCGGCCTCGCTGACCAGCGGGCCGATCTCGGTCTTGTCCATGCCATTGCCGATGCGCAGCGCCCGCGTCTTCTCGGCGAACAGCTCGACGAAGCGATCGTGAACCGAATCGACGACGAAGAAGCGCTCGGCCGAAGTGCACACCTGGCCGGTGAGGTGGAAGGCTGCGGTGACGCTGCCGGCAGCGGCCACCTCCAGCGGAGCGTACTCGCTGACAATCAGCGGATCGCTGCCGCCGGCTTCGATGACGCAAGGCTTCATGCGCTCGGCGCAGGCGACTGCCACGGCCTTGCTGGCGGCGACCGAGCCGGTGAAGGCGACAGCGTGGGTGCGCTCGGAGGCGATCAGCGCCTGCGCGGTGGCGGCCGTGCCAGGCAGGCAGGCGACCAGCCCTTCCGGCAGTGAACGGAACACCGTCATGTAGTCCAGCGTCGACAGCGTCGTCGCTTCGGCCGGCTTGATGACGCAGCCGTTGCCGGCGGCAAGCGAGGCCGCGACGGTCCAGCACATCAGCAGGATCGGGAAGTTGTAAGGCATGATGTGCACGGAGACGCCATACGGCTCGTAGCGCGCATACTGGAACGACCCGGCCTGCGTCGTACCGGCGATCTTGCCGGCGTCGTCGCGCGCCATCTCGGCATAGTAGCGGAAGATCGGCGCGCAATTCGCGATCTCGCCGATCGCTTCGGGATAGGGCTTGCCCATCTCGCGCACCATCAGCTCTGCGCAGCGCGTGAAGTCCGCCGCCTCGATGGCGTTGGCGACCGCATGCAGATGCTTTGCCCGGCTCTTGGCATCGAGTTTCTTCCAGGCGGCTTGTGCCGTGGTTGCGGCACACAGCACCGCATCGACCTCACCGTCCGTTGCGGCGGAGATCGAGCCGACGGTCTCCAGCGTCGCCGGATCGATCACCGGTTTTGCAGTGCCGGTCATCGGCCGGTAGTCCGGATTGACGAAGAAAGCCGGCCGTTCAGCGGAGAATTGCATGGTCGTCCTTTCAGGTCCGCTCAGCGGATCATGTAGACCTTCTTGATGGTCTCATGGACGGTGCAGACGCCTTTCCAGTCCTGCGGGAAGAACGCCGCCGTGTCCGGCTCGATCTCGATGACCTCGCCCGATTCGTGCACATAGGTGCAGCGGCCCTCGAGGAAGTGGCAGAACTCGTCGCGGGTGACATGGCAGTGCCATTTGCCGGGTGTGCAGACCCACAGGCCGCATTCGGAACGGCCCTCCGGCCCCTTGTAGAGCAGCTTGCCCGAGGTGTGGGATTGCCCCTCGATCATGGTCGGGATGACGCCCCAGTCGACGAGGTCGGTGATGGCAAGCGGGGATTGCATGATTGGCGTGGTCATGGCGATTTCCTTGAAAAAGTGCTCAGCGGCACATGAAGGCCTTGGTCAGTGTTTGCGTGATGGTGGAGGTGCCGGCCCAGCCGGCGGGGAAGAACACCAGCGTGCCGGCCCCGACCGGGGTCTCTTCGCCATCGTCGTGGACATAAGTCCCGCGACCCGACAGGAAATGGCAGAACTCGTCGGCGACAAAGGTGACTTTTCGCAAGCCGGGCGTGCACGACCACAGGCCGCATTCGCTCGATCCGTCCGGGTTCTGCGACAGGATTTGCCCGAGGCGCGCGGCGAGCCGGCAAGCGTGTTGCAGCCCGCGCCCCAATGCTCCAGTTCCACGGTCGAGGCTTTTGGCCAGTGCGGTGTCGGCATGTCCTGAAGCTCCACCACGCGGCGATGTCAGGCCAGCATGTAGACGTTGCGCATGGTCTCATGCACGGTGCATTCGCCTGTCCAGCCGGCAGGGAACATGACCACGGTCCCGGCTGCGACTTCTACCACCTCCCCGGCATCCGACCGGTACGTCGCGCGGCCGGCGACGAAATGGCACAATTCGTCGCGCGGAATCGAGAGCCGCCAGCGGCCGGGCGTGCAGACCCAGATGCCGGATTCCGGCTGGTTGTTGGGTCCTTTGTGGACAAGCCTGCCGGTCGAGTGCGACGCGCCGTCCAGCGCGTCGGACTGGGCGCCCCAGTCGACGAGGTCGGTGCGGGTGGAGGCTTGGTAGAGATGCGGGGCGGAGGAGGTCACAGCAGCGCCTCCAGCAGCCCGGCTGCCTTCTCAGGCCCGTTCTGGGCCTGCATCTGCGCCGAGGTCTTCGCCAGCCTGATCTTCATCTTGGGGTCAGTCAGGCAGGCTTCGATCCTGCTGATCAGCTGGGCGTCGCTCCAGTCGTAGCGCGGCATGCCGAAGCCGTGGCCGGTTTCCTGGACGCGGGTGGCGTTGTCGTGGCCGTCCCAGACATAGGGCATGATGATGGCCGGCTTGCCGAAATAGAGGCACTCTGTGAACGAGTTGTTGCCGCCATGGTGGATTACGGCATCGACCTGCGGGATGACTGAAGGCTGCGGAAACCAGCTCTCGACGATGACGTTGTCCGGCACATCCGTGTACTGGTCCTTGTAGCCGCCGACATTGACCAGCGCGCGGTAACGGGTCTTGCCCAGTGTTGCGATTATGCGCTTCAACAAATCGACATCGCCGGCGCCGAGGCTGCCGAAGGAGACATAGAGCAGCGGCCCGTCATTGTTCTCGGCGAAGGTCGGCACGGCGTATGGCTTTTCCTGCCGCACGCAGCCTTCGAGATACTGGAATTTCGTCGTATCAAGCGGATGGCGGCGTTTGAACTTTGCCGCTTCGGGATAGAGCAGCAGATTGAGATAGGGCGAGGTCTCGAAGAACTGACCGACCGGGTATGGCGCTTCATTGTTTGCGGTGAGGAAGGCGTTGAAGTCGTCGTGGATGGGCTTGATCACCGCATTGAAATGATCGCGATAGCGCTGGTGGCCCACATGGTCGTTCTCGCCGCAACCGGAGAGATGCGGCGGGATGTCCTCATCCTCGATCTCGTTTTCCGAGCAGGAGATGACGCGCACCCAAGGCTTGCCGAACTGTTTGATGGCCGGAAACAGGATGACATTGTCGACGCAAATGACATCAGGCTTGATGGCGGCCAGGACTCGCGGCAAATCCTTCTGCGCCCATTTGGCGCTGTCGACGATCGCGGTCCAGCAATCCTTCACGTAATTGTCGACCTGATCGTAGGGCGATTTGCGGAAGTTCGGGATGTGGCCGTTGATGAAGTCTTCCCAGAATTTCGCCATCTGCTCGGGCGGCATCGGCTCCGACAGGTTCACCGGATGCGCTTCGAAGCCGTAACCCTTGTAGACATCGACAAAGCCGGGGTCGGACAGGAACACTGCCTTATGGCCGCGCGCCTCGACCGCTTGCGCGATGCCGACCGAATTGAGCGCCGGGCCGTAGGCCGCTTCGGGAAAAAACGCGATCGTCTTCTGCGCCATCAAGCTCTCCTATTCCTGAAAAATTCTGACATCGGCGGCGTCCCAGCCGAGTTCGACCTGATCGCCCGACGAGACCGGCCGGCGGTCGGCGGCATCGGCGGTGACGCGCACCAGAAATGGTTTTGGCGACAGAGGCGTGCGGATATGCAACTGCAGGTCCAGCCCGTGATAGGCCAGCGCCTCGACCATGCCGGCGGTGCGGTTGGCGGTCTCGGGTGACGGGAACAGCCGGATGCGTTCGGGTCGCACCGAGGCCACGGCGGAAGCGCCGGGTGAAAGCGCGGCGGGAACCTTGCCGGCAATGCGCGCGCCGTTCGCGGCGATCACGCCATCCGCAGACACCTTGCCCGGTACGAAATTCATCACGCCGATGAAGTCGGCGACGAAACGGTCGGCGGGATGCTCGTAGATCGCATGCGGCGCGTCGCATTGCAGCAACTGGCCGTCCTTGAGCACCGCCATGCGGTCGGCCATGACGAGTGACTCTTCCTGGTCGTGGGTGACGATGACGAAGGTGATGCCGACTTCGTGCTGCAGGCGCTTCAGCTCCAACTGCATGGCGCCGCGCAGTTTCCTGTCGAGCGCCCCGAGCGGTTCGTCGAGCAGCAGCAACCGAGGCCGTTTGACCAGCGCGCGGGCGAGCGCGACGCGCTGCTTCTGGCCACCCGACAATTGCTCAGGCTTACGGTCGGCGAAGGGGACAAGCTCGGTGGTGGCCAGAATGGCCTCGACGCGGGAACGGATTTCAGCTTTCGGCAAGCGCTCCATCTCCAACCCGTAGGAGACATTGGCGCGCACGCTCATATGCGGGAACAGCGCGTAGGACTGGAACATCAGATTGACCGGCCGCTTGTTGGGCGGGGTCCGGGCGATGTCCTTGCCATCGAGCAGTATGCGGCCGTCGGTTGGCGTCTCGAAGCCGGCCAGCATGCGCAGCAGCGTGGTCTTGCCGCAGCCGGAGGGTCCAAGCAGCGCGAAGAACTCGTTTTCGCGGATGTCGAGCGAGATGCCGTCGACGGCGGTGACCCGGCCGAACTTCTTCGAAACGTTATCAATGGCCAGCAGCGTGCGCGGTTCGCTCATTGGCCGATGATCCCACGGTTGAGCCGCTGCGACAGGGTCAGCGCGGTGATGGATACCGCCATGACGATGGTCGCCAGCGCGTTGATCTCCGGCGTGATGCCGAAGCGGATCATGGCGTAGATCTGCATCGGCAGCGTCGTCGAGGCGCGGCCGGCACCGGCGGTGAAGAAGGCGATGATGAACTCGTCGACCGAGAGCGTGAAGGCAAGCAGAGCGCCGGCAATCACTGCCGGCGCGATGACCGGCAATGTCACACGCCGGAAGGTGGTCAGAGCCGAGGCGCCGAGGTCGGCGGAGGCCTCGACGATCGACCAGTCGAAACTCTTTAGCCTTGCGCGCACCACCGAGCAGACGAAGGCGAGGTTGAAGACGACATGGGCGAGGATGATGGTGTGCAGGCCCATGGTCAGGTTTAGCATGGAGAAGAACGACAGCAGAGCGATCGCCAGGACGATGTCGGGGATGATCATCGGTGCGAAGATCAGCGCCTCGAGACCCCTGCCGTATTGCCGGCGCATCTCGATGCCGATGGCCAGCAGCGTGCCGAGCAGCGTGGCGATGGCCGTGGAGACCAACGCCACGATCAGCGTGTTGAGCGCAGCGGAAAGGATTGCGGAATTGCCGGCCAGCGAGGCATACCATTTCAGCGAAAAGCCCGACCATGCCGTCGGCAATCCGCCTTCGTTGAAGGACAGCGCCACCAGCACGGCGATCGGGATGTAGAGGAAGGCGAAGACGAGGGTGAGGATCGTCCGCATGCCGAGCGTACGGGTGAAGGAATGGGTCATCGCCGGCCTCCGACAATTGGAGGGCAAGCGAACGACCAGAGTCCTTCTCCCTGTTCGCGGGTAGAAGCTACCGGCAGGCAGACGGGGGGCAGCGTTGAGCGTCGCAAAGGTTGACGCCGCCCCTCATCCGCCCCTTCGGGGCACCTTCTCCCGGTGAACGGGGAGAAGGCAAGAATTGCGCGGCGCTCAGCCATAGGCGTCACCCCTTGCCTCAGCCGCACGCCCCGCGGCGCGGTCGGCGGCGAGCGCCTGCGCCATCAGCACCAGAAGCATGATGGCGATCAGCGCCATCGCCAATGCCGCGCCAAACGGCCAGTCATTGGCGGTCAGGAACTGGTCGTAGACGAGGTTGCCGATCATCTGGAAGCGGCCGCCGCCAAGCAGCGCCGGGGTGACGAAATTGCCGATCGACAGCACAAAGACGAAGACAGCACCCGCAGCGATGCCGGGCACGGTCAGCGGCAGGATGACACGTCGGAAGGTGGTGGCAGCGGAGGCGCCGAGATCGCGTGAGGCCTCGGCCAGTTCCGGGTTGAGGCGTGACAGCGGCGCGTAGCAGGCGAGGATGACGAAGGGCAGATAGTTGTAGACGAGGCCTGCGATGACCGAGCCTTCGGTATAGAGCATCGAGGGCGGTTCGCCGGTGTAGCCGAACCAGCGCAAGAGCTGGGTGATCAGGCCTTCGCGGTTCAGCAGCACGATCCAGGCATAGGTGCGGATCAGGTAGTTGGACCAGAACGGCAGCACGGCGAAAAACAGGAACACCGGCTGCCACCGGCGCGGGGCGGCCGCGATCGCATAGGCGGCGGCATAGCCGATCACCACCGCGATCAGGGTCGCGGTGCCGGCGATACGCGCCGATTTGAGTAAGATGCCGGCATAGAGCGGGTCGAACACCAACCCGAAATTTTCCAGCGTCAAAGTGTAGTCGATGCCGCCATAGACGCCGCGCCGGAAGAAGGCGAGCGCCAGCACCAGGGCGCATGGGATAACCATCAGCGCGGTCAGCCAGACCAGCGCCGGGGCCATCAGCAGAGAGGAACGAAGTCGGGTCTGGGACAATTTCTCGGGTACCGCTCAGGGCCGGCGGCAGAAGTGCTGCCGGCCGTGAAGTCTGCGCCGCTTACTGCGCGGCCTTGATCTCGCTGACGATCTTGGAATAGTCGCGCTGGGCTTCGCCGACGTCACGCAACTGCTCGAACTTGACGAGATCGGCCACCGGCATCGCCATGTTGGGGAATTTGGCCAGGAAGTCGGCCGGCAGGCTTTCCATCGCCGGCTTGTTCGGCACCTTGTAGTCGATGTTCTGCGCCGCCCAGGCGTGGTTCTTGGCGTCGAGCATGAAGTTGATGAACTTGAAGGCGTCGTCCTTGTGCTCGGACGCCTTCATCACCACCATCGTGTCGACCCACAGGTCCGAACCTTCTTTAGGGATGACGTATTTGATCTCCGGCTTGTCGGCGATGCCGTAATTGCACCAGCCGTCCCAGGCCTGCACCATCAGCGCCTCGCCGGAAACCAGCTTGGAATAGAAGGTGGTGTCGTCATAGGCGAGCAGGGTCTTCTTGGCGGAGATCAGGAGGTCCTTGACCTCGGCCATCTTGGCCGGGTCGGTCTCGTTGACCGAATAGCCCTTGTCGAGCTGCCCGGCGGCCAGCAGCCAGCGATCGGTCGCCAGCATGGTGGTCTTGCCCTTCATCTCGTCGGAAGGGGCGAGCAGGTCGCTCCAGCTCGTGGGCGCCGTCTTGACAAGGTCAGAGCGGTAGCAGAGGCCCGTCGTGCCCCAGGTGTAAGGCACGGAGAAAGCGTTGCCGGCATCGTGCGGCAGCTTGGTCGCTTCGGGATAGAGGTTGGCGAGGTTGGGGATCTTGGCATGGTCGATCGGCTCGGTCAGGCCAAGCTTGTTTAATACTTCGGCGAAGGGCGAGGAGACGAAGACCACGTCATAGCCCTTGCCGCCGGCGGCAATCAGCTTGCCCATGATCTCTTCATTGGTGGCGTGCACCACCACTTCGCCGGCAATGCCGGTGGCGGTCTTGAAAGCGGCCATGGCGTCGGGTGCCATGTACCCATCCCAGTTCGAAATAACGAGGTCGGCTGCGGCGGCCGGCCCCGAGAGCGTCAGGGCGAGACCGAGAGCGATTGAGGATGTATTGAGCGCACGGCGCCGCAGGCTGGTAGCGGTCATGGCAGTCTCCCATTCGGTTTGATCGTCGAAATCATTTGCCGGACCAAGGCCGGCGACGCGCGCGCCTGCCTCGATCCTGTTCCCTCGGTCTTTTCTCGCCGATTGTGCCGACAGTACTATTGCAGAAAAAAGTACGTCAATCCATAATCTGTCAACCGACGGAGGAATTTGGCCGATTGTCCCTGTTCCGGCGATCAGCCAGACCAATGCGCCACATTCGCATTCGAGAAAAGTCATGCAAGCCGTAGCCAGACGACCTCGCACCAACCATCTCGATCTGGCGCAGCGCATCCTGGATGTGGCGCGGCAGCGTGGCTTCGAGCCTGGCGCCCGCCTGCCCGAACAGCAGATCGCCTCGCTGTGCAATGTCTCGCGCACGCCCGTACGCGCCGCACTCGGCCTGCTCGCGGAACGGGGCGTGGTGCGCTGGGAGGCCGACAGCGGTTATCATCTGACGGTCGACCTCGCCGCCCAGCCCGCCGTTGCCGCCGAACTACCTAGTGCGGAGGAAGACGAGCTCGCCGAAGCCATCCTGCGCGACCGCTCGGCGCGACGGTTGGACCAGACGGTGACCATCGCGGGGCTGATGCGACGCTACGACGCTGATCGCAAGACGGTACTAAAAGCACTTAACAAACTGACCGACGAGAATCTTCTGGATCGTGCGCCTGGGCAATCCTGGTTGTTTCGCCGCGCGCCGGACGATCCGGAGGCGCAAGGCGAAAGCTACGAGTTCCGCCTGGTGCTGGAGCCGGCGGCCATCCTGACGCCAGGCTTTCGGCTGGACGGGGCGCGGGCAGCAATGTTGCGGCAAGGCATGGAAGCGCTTGCAGCGCTGCCGGACGAGACATTCGACACGCGCGAGTTCCAGCGGCTGGACATGGATTTTCATGGCATGATCGCCGAGGGCTGCGCCAACCGTTTTGTGTCGGATGCATTGGCCGATCATCTCCGCCTGCGCCGGCTGCCGGGCATCTATTCCGGCGTCAACGTGTTTCGGCTGCGGCAATCGTTGCGCGAACACTCGGGCATACTCGACTATCTTGAAAGCCGGCAGTATGAGGTGGCTGCCGATCTGCTTCGCATCCACCTGCGGCTCTCCCGCAGCCAGCGACCGCAAGCAGCCAGCCGCGGAGCTCCCGCACTGTTCGGCATGATCAGCCGGCCGGATTGAAGAGGAATAATTGACGCGTAAAGCCAGCCCGACCATCGCGCTGTTTCCCGAAGCCAGTTTCGGCGCCGCGTTGAATTGCGTCGGTATCGCACAGGCATTGCGCGCACGGGGCGCTCGCCCCGTCTTCATCTGCCATGCCGGCTTCTCCGGCGTCTTTACCGACTATGGCTTCCAGGAATACCATCTGCCGACGGATGAGCCGCTGAGCGACAGCGAGCGGCAGAGCTATTGGCAGGCCTTCGTGCGCCGGCACCTGCCGCATTTCCGGCTGAGCCCGATCGACCAGCTCGAGACCTATGTCGCGCCGACCTGGCAAGCGATCGTCGACACCGCCGTCAACGCCGAGGCGCCGCTGCGCCAATTGCTGGCGCGGCTGAAGCCGGATGTGGTGGTGCTCGACAACGTCATCATGTTCCCGGCGATCGCCGCCGCCGGCTGCCCGTGGGTGCGCGTCGTCTCCTGTGCCGAGACGGAACTGCCGGATGCCGAGGTGCCGCCCTATCTCTCGGGGATGGGTGCCGACGACCCGCAACGTGCGGCGTTCGAAGCGCGCTATCTCGCGGCCTCCGCACCCGCGCATGAGCGCTTCAACCGTTTTCGCGCGGATGCCGGCCTGGCGCCGTTGCCCAAGGGCCTGTTCCTCGAGACATCACCCGACCTCAATCTGCTGCTGACGCCAGCGATCGTACGGCGTGAGCGGGCCGAGCCGCTCGACCCCAAACGCTTCGTTTATCTCGAAGGCTGCGTGCGCTCGGAAGGGCCGTTCGAGGTGCCGGTGTTTCCGCGCAATGGCGGGCCGCTGGTCTATGTCAGCTTCGGCAGTCTCGGCGCGATGGATGTCGGGCTGATCGAACGCATGCTCGCCGTCTTCGACCGGCTGCCGGCGCGCTTCATCGTCAATGCCGGCGGCCTGCGCGACGCCTATCGCGCGGTGCCGGACAATGTCTATCTCGACGCCTGGTTTCCGCAGCCTTCGGTGGTGGCGAAGTCGGACCTGTTCATCCACCATGGCGGCAACAACAGCTTTTGCGAGGCGCTGCGCTTCGGCGTGCCGTCGCTGATCATGCCCTATTGCTGGGACGGTCACGACAATGCGCAACGCGCGGGAGAGACAGGTGTCGGCGACCATATCGGCCGCGACGCCTGGACGGAAGGGGGATTGGAGAGAGCCATTCTCGGCCTGCTGGCCGACGATGCGATGCGCGCCCGCCTCAGGGACAATGCTGCCAAGATGGCGCTGACCCCTGGAACGGATGTGGCCGCGCAAGCCATACTCTCTCTCATAGGTACGTGAACCAAAATGCAGGACAAAAATACCAACACCGCTCTCTTCACCGGCAACGATCCCAAGGCCTGGCTCGCCCAGCACGGCATCACGGAGGTCGAGTGCCTGGTGCCCGACATGAATGGCGTGCTGCGCGGCAAGGCGCTGCCGACGGTGAAATTCCTCAAGGCGCTGGAAGACCGCGCACTCTACCTGCCGAGCAGCGCTTTCCTGGTCAGCATCGATGGCCGCTACTCCGGTTCCATCGACGAAGGCTTTGCCTATCAAGACCCGGATATGCGCATGGTGCCTGATATGTCGACGCTGTGCCTGGCGCCGGGCGGTGGCGTCGGCAAAGCCTATGTCTTCGCCGACGCCTTCCACATGCAAGGCAAGCCCTGGATGGCCTCGCCACGACATGTGCTGCGCGCCGTGCTCGATCTCTACCGGAAGCGCGGTTGGCGCGCGGTGGTGGCGCCGGAAATCGAATTCTATCTGACCGCGCCCAATCCGAATCCCGACCAGCCGCTGACGGCACCGGTTGGCGCCAATGGCCGCGCCGAGGGCTCGCAGCATCCCTATGACATGGTGGCGCTGGAAGAATTCGAGCCGGTGATAAGGCGCGTCTATGATTATGCCGCAGCCGCCGGCCTGCCGCTCGACACGCTGATCCATGAGTCCGGCACCGCGCAGCTGGAGATCAATCTCTTGCACGGCGACGCGGTGCCGCTCGCCGACCAGGTGCTGCTGTTCAAGCGGCTGACTCGCCAGGCGGCGCAGCAGAGCGGCATGCACGCGACCTTCATGGCCAAGCCGATCGCGGCGCAGGCGGGAAGCTCGATGCATCTGCACATGTCTGTCGTCGATGAAACGACAGGCGCCGCGCTGTTTGCCGACAGAGATGATGCAGACACCGAAATGTTCGGCCATTTCATCGGCGGCCTGCAGAGATATGTGCCCGAGATCATGCCGCTGTTCGCACCCAACGTGAACTCGTTCCGCCGCATCCGGCCGAACCACAGCGCACCGGCCAACATCGAATGGTCGCATGACAACCGCTCTTGCGGCCTGCGCGTGCCGGCAGGTGGCCGCGCCGCCCGGCGGGTAGAGAACCGCTTGCCGGGAGCGGATTGCAATCCCTATCTGGCGATCGCCGGTTCGCTGCTTGCCGGCTATCTCGGCGTCGAGCAGAAGCTGGCGCGCTCGGCTGAGGCCTCGGGCAATGCCTACAGGATCAAAAGCACGCTGCCGAAAACGATGGAGGAGGCGCTTGATCGTTTCATTGCTTGCGAGCCGGTGCGGGCATTGCTCGGCGAGGATTTTTTCCAGACCTATCTGCGCGTCAAGAGCGTCGAACTCGACCTGTTCCAGAGCGTGGTGACGAGCTGGGAACGCGACCATTTGCTGCTGAAGGTGTGATCATGGCCTCCGGCTCAACAGGTTTCAATTCGAGCCTCGATATCGGCAATTCCTATTATGTCGCCACCGCCAATCCGGCGCCGGACCATCCGGCGCTGGTGGGAGATGTCGGCGCCGATCTGGTGGTGGTCGGCGGCGGCTGCACCGGCCTGTCGGCCGCCCTTCATGCCGCCGAGCGCGGCCTGAAGGTGGTGCTGCTCGAAGGCGGCAAGATCGGCTGGGGCGCGTCGGGCCGCAATGGCGGCCAGATGATCCCTGGCCTGCGCAAAGGCGCCAAGGGGTTGGTCAAGCTTTACGGCCCCGAGCGGGCGAAGGCGCTGTTCGACCTCGCCTTCGAGGCGCGGGGCCTGGTGCTCGACATCATCGAGCGCCACGCCATCGATTGCGATCTGCGGCTGACCGGCCATCTCGTCGGTGCCGTTAATGGCTCCGACCTCAGGGATCTCGAAGACGAGGCCAAATGCCTCGAGAGCGTGATGAAGTTCCGCGACGTCGAGATCCTGTCGGCGGCGCAGGCACGCGGCAAGGTGGACACGCCCTATCATGGCGCGATGTATGAGCCGCTTGGCGGCCATATGCATCCGCTGAACTACACGCTCGGCCTTGCCCGTGCCGCCGTGGCGGCCGGTGTCGTCATCCATGAAAATTCCGTCGCGGTAAAGCTGGAGCGCGAGCCTTCGATCCGGGTCTCGACGGCGCAGGGGTCGGTAAGGGCCAAACATGTCGTGCTGGCCGGCGACGCGTTGCTGCATGGGCTGGAGCCGCGCGTCAACAGCCGCATCATGCCGGTCGGCAACTACATCGTCGCCACCGAACCGCTGGAGGGCAAACACAATGTCATCCCGGCCAATGTCGCGGTGTCCGACACGCGCTTCGTCGTCAACTACTACCGCATGTCGGCGGACGGTCGGCTGCTGTTCGGCGGCGGCGAGCGCTACACGCCATCGCCGCCGGCCGACATCGCCGGCTTCGTGCGGCCGCACATGGAGGCCACCTTCCCGCAACTGAAGGGCTGCCGCATCGATCATGCCTGGGGCGGTCTGGTGTCGGTGACCACGTCGCGGCTGCCGCATGTCGGGCACTATGGCGAGGTCTATTTCGCGCATGGCTATTCCGGCAAGGGCGTCATCCTGTCAACGCTGTCGGGCAAGCTCTTGGCCGAAGCGATTACGGGCGACGCCTCGCGGCTGGACCTGTTCTCGACGCTGACGCCGATGCCGTTCCCGGGCGGTACAGCGCTGCGGGGCCCGCTCTATGTGCTGGGGATGTTGTGGTACGCCATGCGCGACCGCATCAAGCATTGAAGGCTGCGGCCGGCGGGCGCGAAATCATTGGAGGCGATTGCATGCGTGATTTTCAGTTCCCCGGCCGCTCGCCAGTTCGCGCGACAGAAGCGATGGCGGCGACATCGCATCCGCTGGCGACGCTGGCCGCCATCGACATGCTGCGCTCCGGCGGCAATGCCATGGATGCCGCTGTCTGCGCTGCGGCGGTGCAAGGCGTCGTCGAGCCGCAATCGACCGGCATCGGCGGCGACTGTTTTGTGCTCTACAGTCCCAAAGGCGAGGGCGATGTTCTCGCTTTCAACGGCTCGGGGCGTTCGCCCGCTGCGGCAACCGCCGAATGGTATCTGGAGCGGGGGCATAGCGAACTGCCTGCGGCCGGACCGCATGCCGTCACCATACCAGGCGCCATCGATGCATGGTGCCGGCTACTCGAGGACCACGGAAAAAAGGGCATCGACGCCGCGCTGGCGCCAGCCATTCGCTATGCCGAACAAGGCTGTGTCGTTTATGATCGCGTCGCCTTCGACTGGGCCGACGAGGTCGCCCTGCTCTCAGCCGATGAACACGCCGCGCGCATATTCCTGCCCGAGGGAAGGGCGCCGCAAGCCGGCGATGTGCATCGGCAGCCGCACTTGGCGGACACCTTGCGCATCATCGCCAACGGAGGCCGTGCAGGGTTTTATGAAGGTGAGGTCGCGGACGATCTGGTGGAACGTCTTCGCGCGCTGGGCGGGCTGCATGCATTGGAGGATTTCGCCGAGACCCAAGGCGACTACGTTACGTCGGTGAATACGTCCTATCGCGGCTACGATATCCATCAGATGCCACCGAACAATCAGGGCATGACGGCGCTGATCATGCTGAATGTGCTTTCGGGCTTCAGCCTTGGTTCGTTGGAGCCGAACAGTGCCCAGCGGCTGCATCTCGAGATCGAAGCCGGCCGGCTTGCCTACCAGGACCGCGATACTTTCATCGGCGACCAGGATTTCGTCCAGGTCCCCGTCGAACAACTGCTGTCGGCAGCCCATGCGGAGCGGCTGCGCGCCGCCATCGATCCGGCCCTCGCCATGACGCATCTGCCGCGGCTTGAGCTGTCGCGCAGCGACACCGTCTATATCTCCGTGGTCGACCGCGACCGCAATTCGGTCAGCTTCATCAACTCGACCTTCGGTTCCTTCGGCAGCGGCGTCGTCGGTCCCAAGACAGGCGTCGTGCTGCAGAATCGCGGCAGCAGTTTTCGCCTCACGGAAGGCCATCCAAATCGTATCGCGCCGCGAAAGCGACCGATGCACACCATCATGCCTGGCATGGCGACGCGAGGGGGTAAGGTGGTGATGCCGTTCGGGGTGATGGGCGGCGGCTACCAGCCGTTCGGCCATGTCCATCTGCTGACCAACATGATCGATTTCGGGATGGACCCGCAGCAGGCACTGGATGCGCCACGGGTGTTCTACAAGGACAATGCCGTGCTGGCCGAGCGCGGGATTCCGGCTGAGGCGATCGCCGGCCTGCGTCAGCGCGGCCATCAGGTTTCGATCGCCGAGGAGCCGCATGGCGGCGGCCAGTTGGTGCTGATCGATTGGGAAAAGGGCACGCTCACCGGTGCCTCCGATCCGCGCAAGGACGGTTGTGCGCTGGGCTACTGATCTGCGTTGCTGGAATGCGCATTCAGAACCAGATCAGCCAGACAAGCTGCAGGATTACCAGTGCAATGGCGTCCCAGAAGATGAGTTCGCCCATCGAGAACCAGCGCCGCGACCGGTTGAAGCTGTAGAACAGCCACCCGACCAAGGCTGCGGCGGCCAGCGGCACCAAAGCGAGCAGCGTGCTCACGGCAGTCGCGCTCCCGACACCGCATCGAATGTGTGCAGCGCCGCCGGCGGAAAGTGTAGATAAAGCGGCTGGCCGGGATCGAAAGCGCGATCGACATTCACGGTCCTGACGATCAGCGCGTTGGCCTCGCTCGTGGCGAAGATCAGCACGTCCGGCTCGACCGGTTCGACGACGTCGACGGCAAACAGGATGGCATAGCCGGCAGTCGCGTCGACAAGCTGGATCTGCTCGGGGCGAATGCCGAGCACGATGGGACCATCAGGCTTTCCCGGAAGCGGGCAAGTGAAACCGCTGGCGTGGAAGACGCCGGCGCGGACATCGCCATCGAACGTGTTCATCGCTGGACGGCCGATGAATTCAGCGATGAAGCGATTGGCAGGCCGCCGATAAATCTCGCGCGGGTCGTCGTACTGGATCAGTGCGCCTTCGCGCAACACCGCGACCCTGGTCGCCAGCGTCATCGCCTCTTCCTGGTCGTGTGTGACGAAGACGAAGGTCTTTTTCAGCTCGCGATGCAGACGCTTCAGCTCGGTGCGCATGTGGAGCCGCAACAAGGCGTCGAGATTGGACAGCGGCTCATCCATCAGACAGAGGCTAGGTTGCCAGACCAGGGCGCGGGCCACGGCGACGCGCTGCGCCTGGCCGCCCGACAATTGCGAAGGGCGGCGGTCGAGGTAACGGGTGATTTCGAGCAGCTCGGCCATGGCGCGGACGCAGCGGTCGAGCTCGGCAGCCGGCATCTTTCGGATGCGCAAGGGATAGGCGATGTTCTCGTAGACGCTCTTATGGCTGTAGAGCGCATAGTTCTGGAACACCATGCCCATGCCGCGCAGGCGCGGCGGCAGGTCGGTGACATCGCGACCCTCGACCATGATGCGCCCGGCGGTCGGCCGCTCCAGCCCGGCGAGCAGCCGGCAGGCTGTCGTCTTGCCCGAGCCGGAGGGCCCGAGCAGCACGAGGAATTCACCGGGCTCGAAAGCAAGGTCGAGCGCCTGCAGCGCCACCGTCCCATCGGGGAAAGCCTTGGTGACGCCGTCGAAAACAATTGCCATGCGAGATCCCTTCAACCCTTGACCGCGCCGAAGGTGAGGCCGCGGACGAGCTGTTTCTGGACAAGGAAAGTGAAAAGCACGATCGGCAGCGTCGCCACGATGGCGACCGCCGCGACTTGGCCCCATAGCGTGCCATGCGGCGTCACCAGCCCCGGTATGCCGACGGTCAGCGGCCGCCCGTCGAAGGCGACGAGGATGAAGGCGTAGAGGAACTCGTTCCATGACAGGATGAAGCAGAGCACGGCCGTCGCGCCGATGCCGGGCGCGGCCAGCGGCGCGACGACGAAGAAGAAGGCGCCGAGCCGCGAGCGGCCGTCCATCATCGCGGCCTCGTCGATCTCCCTGGGGATTTCGGCGAAGAAGCCGCGCATCATCCAGACGACGAGCGACAGGTTGAAGGAGGTGTGGGCGATCACAACGGCGTAGATGGTGTCGATCAGGCCCAGCGAGGTGAAGAACAGGAACAGCGGCACGGCGATTGAGATCGGCGGCGCCATGCGCGTGGTCAGGAAGAAGAAGAACAGGTCTTCCTTGCCGGGAAAATCCGAGCGGGCAAAGCCATAGGCCGCTGGCGCGCCGATGACGATGCAAAGTATGGTCGACGACACCGAGATCAGCACCGAATTGATCGCCAGCGGCCAGTATTCCTTGTCGATGAAGACCGCCGGATAGTTGGAGAACGTCGGCGTAAAAGCCCATTTTGGCACCGAGGACAACAGGTCGACGCGGTTCTTGAACGAGGCCAGCACCATCCAGACGTAGGGCGTCAAGGCCACCACGACAGCGACCAGCAGCACGGCCCAGGCAAAACTGCTCCAGGCGCGGTTGGTGGATTGATCGATCATCGCAGCGCCCTCAAAACGACGCCGCCTGCTTGCGGCTCGACCAGTAGACGGCCTTGTAAAAGACGGAGCACAGGATCAGCACGACGAGATAGATCATGAAGGCGACCGCGGCGCCGTAGCCGAGGTCCCAGTTGCGGAAGTTGACGCGGTAGGCGTAGATCGACACCAGTTCGGTCAGCGTTCCCGGACCGCCGCCGGTCATCAGGAAAACCTTGTCGAACTCCTTGAACGCGTCGATGCCGCGCAGCAATAGCACCAGCGCGATGACGGGCCGCAGCAGCGGCAGCATGACATCGCAAAAGATCTGAAACGGTTTTGCGCCATCCATCATCGCCGCCTCGAACGGCGCGCGCGGCAGGCTCATCATCCCGGCGAGCATGATCAGGGTGACGAAAGGCGTCCACTGCCAGACATCGATGGCGACGATGGTCGGAAACACCAGGTCGGGTGCCGAAAGCACCGCCGAATTCTGCGCAAGCAGGCCGACCTTGCGCATGTAGAAGGTGAGCATGCCGAAATCGCCCTGCAACAGCAGCCGCCAGATCAGCCCGACGGCGACCGGCGCGATCATCATCGGGATGAGCAGGAGTGTGGTGAGAAGCCGCTGGCTGGCGACGAAGCGGAAGATCAGGAAGGCCAGCGCAAAGCCGAGCAGGAATTCCAGGCCGACGGCGATGATGACGAATTTCAGCGTCAGCAGGAACGATGCCCAGAAGAATGGGTCGTTGCGCATCAGCTTGCGGAAATTGTCGAAACCGACGAAGGCGCCCGCATGGCTGGCGTCGGCGAAGCTGAGGTCGGTCAGCGCGGTGTAGACCATGTAGTAGAACGGGCCGACCAGGAAGACGACGACGAGCAGCGTCGCCGGCAGCATCAAGAGCGGCCCCACCCCACGGTCGAGAAGCGGCATTCCGCGCGGCGATGGAGTGCGGTTCGTCACGGGCGTTTCCTGCGGACAAGAACGGCTACCCGCTTGTGCGGGTAGCCTCTGCGCGACATCTCAAGGCCTATCGTGCCGGATAGGTCATGGGTGCGCAAGAACCGAGCAGTGTCGAGATGTCGGTGGCGGCGGTGTCGAGGGCGGCCTGCGCCTCCTTTTCGCCGGCGAGGTAGGATGACAGTTCGCGCACCAGTATGTCGGTCATCTCGGCCGATTGCGGCAGCGTCGCCTTCGGCACCGCATGCTCGTTGGCCTCCATCGACGCCTTGGCGTAGGGCAGTTTCTGCACCTCCGCCGAGGCATAGACATCGGGCCGGCCCGAGGCGCCGCCATTGAGATGCTGCTCGAGCTGGCGGTCATAGCCCATCATCCACTGGACGAAGAGGAAGGCGGCCTGCTGGTTCTTCGAATAGACCGGGATCAGATAGGTCCAGCCCTCGACCTGGCCGATCTTGCCGCCGTCGCCTTGCGGCACGAGATCGAAGCCAACCTTGCCGACCACGGTGGAGGCCGTGGTGTCGACCGATACGGCATAGGTTGCGTCGTTCCACATGATCAGCTCGGTGACCTTGGCTTGCTGCATCAGCGCCATGACATCATCCCAGAAATAGTTGAGGCTGTCCGGCGGCGAGAATTGCAGCAGGCTCTTGTAATATTCGAGCGAGGCGACGGCCTTGGGGCTGTTGACGATGACCGGGCCGCAGGCCGAGCCGCTCTTCACGTCGAGCACGTCGCCGCCGAAGGAATAAAGGAAGTTGAGCCACTCATACCACAGCGCCTCGTGGCGCTTGCCCTGCAGGGCGGTGCCGTAAAAGCCCTGGTCGGGGCGATAGAACCATTCGGCGATATCGCGATATTGCTTCCAGTCCTTGGCGGGAGCGAGGTCGTAGCCATACTTGGCCTTGAAGCCTGCCTGCTCCTTGGGATCGGCGAGCAGGTCCGAGCGATACCACATGAACATGTTGAGCACTGTGAAGGGGAAGCCGTACTCCTTGCCGTCATACCAGGAGATTTCGTGCCAGGCGGTCTGGTAGAGCTGCTTCTCCGGCTCGAAGCTCGGATCGCGCAAAGCCGGGTCGGCCATCATCTTGGCGATTTCGACCAGATGGTTGTTGGTGGCGAACTTGCCGAGTTCGCGATGCGGCTGGATGATGACGTCGTAGCGGCCGCGGTGCGAGTTGAGATCGAGCTGCACCTTGTTGACGGCTTCCGAGTGCTCGTACATCTCGACTTCGACATGGATGCCGGTCTGTTTTTCAAACTCCGGCGCCATCTTCTTCAGCGCTTCGAGCGGCGGCAGCGCCTCGCCGACCATGCGGATGGTCTGGCCGCTATAGGGTTTCGACGCCTCTTTCAGATCCCACGCGGCCGCTTGTGTCACTTGCCACGTCAGGGGCCACACAAATACGGCTGCGACGAGCAGTCTGGACGCAGTACGTCTCAGCGGCTTGAGCATTCTTCCCTCTCCCTAGAAGTCGTGCCTGGCGGGCTGGCGCCCGTTCTGTCATAAAATGTGTGGTACTGCAAATCAAAATGTGGCACCTTGCAACAAATGGTTGGGAGGTGTTAACAGACCGGCAGCAAACCGGCTTTCCCGACCAGGCGAGGGACCTTTCGGATGGACTTCATCTTCATGCTGACGCGCCACGATCGCACGGTCGAGGACTGTCTCGACCTGGTCGATTTGATTGAGCCGGTCGGCCTGAAGCATGTCGGCTTCAAGGATATTGGCGTCGCGCCGGATGTGCTGCGCAAGCTCGCTGTCGCCATTGGCCGGACAGGCGCCACCACTTACATGGAAGTTGTCTCGACGACGGCTGAGGCCTGCCTTAATTCCGCGCGCATCGCCAGGGATCTCGGCATCCAGCGCCTGCTCGGTGGTACCCAGGTCGACGAGATCATGGCGTTGCTGGAGGGGAGCGGCACCGAATACTATCCTTTTCCCGGGCGGCCGGTCGGCCATCCGACCAAGCTCGGCGGTTCGGCCGAGGATGTCGAGGCCGACTGCCGCGCCTTCGCCGAGAAGGGTTGTGCGGGATGCGACATCCTCGCCTATCGCGCCACCGAGGCCGACCCGGCCGAACTGGTGCGCGCAGCCCGGCGCGGGCTTGGTCCGTCGCGGCATCTGATCGTCGCCGGCGCTGTGGCATCAGCCGATCGGATCAAGGCAATCAAGCTGGCCGGCGCCAACGCTTTTACCATTGGCACAGCGGTTTTCGATGGCTCCTATTCGCCGACGAAAGGTTCTATCCTCTCGCAACTGCGGGATGTCCTCGCGGATTGCGAGCGCGTCTAATGCCAGTCATCGGCATCGATCTCGGCACACAAAGCCTGAAGGCGATCGTTGTCGATGACGAATTGCGGCTGCGTGGCGAGGCCGCTGTGTTGTACCAGCCGGCCTTCCCGGCGCCCGGCTGGGCCGAACAGAATCCGGCGCTGTGGCTGGCGGCGCTCAAGCCGGCCATTGCCGGCGCGCTCGACAAGGCTGGGCTTGCGCCGTCCGACATCAAGGGCATTGCCATTGCCGGCCAGCTCGACGGCTGCGTCGCGGTCGATGGCAATGGTGAGGCGCTGGCTCCGTGCATCATCTGGATGGACCGGCGGGCGGCAGGAGAGATCGCCGGCATCGATCCGGACTTCATCCGTGAGCGCACCGGTCTCGTTCTGGACGCCACTCATATGGCGGCGAAAATCCGCTGGGCCGCGCGCAACCTGCCCGAAGCGCGCCGGGTGGCGCTCTGGCATCAACCGGTATCGTTCGTGGTCGCGGCGCTGTGCGGTCGTGCCGTCATCGATCACGCGCTGGCCTCGACGACCATGCTCTATGGGCTGAAGGAGCACAACTATGCCGGCGATCTGCTGGCGGCCTTCGACATCGATGCAGATAAATTGCCCGGCATCGACGATGCATCTGAGATCGCCGGCGCCTTGACCCACGCCGGCGCCGAGCTCACCGGTCTGCCTGTGGGCACGCCGCTGGCGGTCGGCACCGGCGATGATTTTTCGGCCGCCATAGGCGCCGGGGTTGTCGTGCGCGGTGTCGTCGCCTGCAATCTCGGCACGGCCGAAGTGGTCGGCGCGGTGTCCGGCACGCTTCGCCTCGACCCCGGCGGCCTGGTCGAGACCCATGGCTTTCTCGGCAACGGCTATTTCATCTCCAATCCCGGATGGCTCTCGGGCGGCGCGGTGACGTGGTTTCTAACAACCTTCGGCGTCGATTCGCCGGCGGCGATGTCGGAACTGGCGGCGACGGTGGTTGCCGGCAGCGACGATTTGCTGTTCCTGCCGGCCTTGTCCGGTGCCATGGCGCCGCGCTGGATCGCCGAAGCGCGTGCCGCTTTCTACGGCCTGACATCCTTCCACGGCAAAGCGGCCTGCGCTCGCGCAGTGCTGGAAGGCTGCGCCTTCGCCATGCGCGACGTTGTCGACCGGCTGGACGAGCTCGGCATAACAACCGGGCGCATCCGGCTCTCAGGCGGTGGCGCGCGCAGCCGGGTGTGGGGGCAAATCCGGGCCGATGTCAGCGGCAGGCCGGTCGAGATCGCGGATGCGGCCGATGCCTCGCCGATCGGTGCGGCAATCCTTGCCGCCGCGGCCGTCGGCCTTACCTCCTCAGTGCAGCAGGCGGCTGAAAGGCTGGCCGGCCACGTCGAGACGATCGACCCTGATCCTTCCGCCAAGGCCGCCTACGACAGAAGTTACCGCCGGTATCGCACCTTGTTCGATGCCCTGACCCCGCTTCATGCTGACTGACCGGACTGCATCCTATGTCCAGACAAATGCTCGATCGCCTTATTGCCGGCACGCTGCCTGACCCGGACAGCCAGGGAATGCTGTCGGTGCCGCTGAAGACCATCGTCATAGGGCGCGGTCTCGGCGACGAGGCCGATGCGCTGGTCAAGCCGCTGCCGCTCGGCCGCAAGCTCGCCGTGGTCATGGATCCCGACACAGGGCTGGCGCTGGGTGAGAGGGTGTCGATCGCACTGCGTGGCAGCAGCGATGTCGACAAGATCATCCTGCCGCGCCATCCGCATCCGGACATGGACGCGGTGCGATCGGTGATCGCACGCACGAAAGACGCCAGCGGCCTAGTCGCGGTCGGATCTGGCTCGATCAACGACATCACCAAATATGCTGCCCATCTCACCCAAAAACCTTATGCGGTGTTCGGCACCGCGCCATCGATGAACGGCTACACCTCGGTGTCGGCGGCAATCACCGAGGACGGCCTCAAGAAATCGCTGACGGCCAGCCTGCCGGTCGGCGTCTTCCTCGATCTCGATGTCATGGCGCGGGCGCCGCACCGGCTGATCGCTGCCGGCTTCGGCGATTCGATGGCGCGGCCGACCGCGCAGACCGATTGGCTGATGGCGCATCTGTTGCTCGGCACGCCCTACAGGCAGGCGCCGTTCATGCTTCTGGCCGAGGACGAGAAGGCGCTCATCGCCAATGCCGGCGAACTCGGGACCGGCGACCTTGAGGCGATGGAAGTGCTGGTGCGCACGCTGGTCATGTCCGGTCTCGGCATGACGCTGTGCGGCGGCTCTTATCCGGCCAGCCAGGGCGAACATCTGATCGCCCACTATATCGACATGCGGGGCCAGGGATTGCCTGAGGCGCATCACGGCGAACACATAGCGGTGACGACGTTGACGATGGCGCGGCTGCAGGAGCGCGTGCTGGCACTGCCGGAGCTGCAGCTCGCGCCGTCCGCGGATACGCCAGAACGCTTCATCGAGATCTTCGGCGAAACGCTCGGACGTTCCTGCTGGGCGGCATTCAAGCCCAAGCTGCTGGACCGCGAACGGGCAAACGCCATCAACACCATGCTGGCCAAGCAATGGCGCTCGCATCGTGAAAGGCTGGTGCGGGTGGCACGCCCGGCGCGCGAGATCGCGGCAGCACTGCGCGCCGCCGGCGCGCCGACCACGCCGCAGGAGGTTGCCATACCGGCTGGCTTCTACGACGAGGCGGTCGCCAATGCCCGGCTGATCCGCGACAGGTTCACCATGCTCGACGTCGCGGCTGCCTCGCTCGAAACGGTTGCGGCGGGAGCCTGAGCGGGTGCTGCGTCCGCTTGCCGACTTCACCGCGCTGGACCGGCGCAACATCGCCGTCGTTCTGACCGATATCGACGACACCTTGACCGACAAGGGACGGCTGCCGGCAAAAGCCTATGCGGCGCTCGAGCGGCTGAAGCAGGCCGGCTTTCTTGTCGCGCCGGTGACCGGCCGCCCTGCCGGCTGGTGCGACCTGATCGCGCGGCAATGGCCGGTCGATGGCGTGATCGGCGAGAACGGCGCTTTCTATTTCCGCTATGACGGCACTGCCAAGCGCATCGTTCGTCACTATGCCAGGAGTGCCGGGGAAAGGCAGGCTGACGCGGCGCGCCTGCGCGAGATCGAACGCGCCGTGCTCGCGGAAATTCCGGGTGCGGCGGTCGCCGCTGACCAGGCCTATCGCGAAGCCGATTTGGCGATCGATTTTCGCGAGGATGTCGCGCCGCTGCCCAAATCTGAAGTGCTGAAGATCGTCGCTATCTTTCAGCGCTATGGAGCGGCGGCGAAAATCTCGTCCATCCATGTCAATGGCTGGTTCGGCAAATACGACAAACTGTCAACAAGCCGGCTATTCTTGCGCGACTGTTTTGGTATAGACATAGACCACGACAAGGACAGCATTGTCTTCGTCGGCGATAGTCCAAACGATGCGCCAATGTTCGGCTTCTTCCCCAACAGCGTCGGTGTCGCTAATGTGCTGGACTTCGCCGGCGAACTTCCGGCATCTCCTGCCTTCGTCACAAGCGGGCGCGGCGCGCAAGGGTTTGCCGAGCTTGCCGACGCACTGATTGCTGCAAAGGGAATGGAATAATCATGGATCAGGGCCGACTGACGAAGAAGGAGCGGCACGCGCTTATCCTTTCGGAAGTGCGCCGGTCGGCGTCCATCCGCATCTCCAAACTTGCACGGCGCATCGGCGTCGCCGGCGAGACCATCCGCCGCGATCTCATCGAACTCGGCGATGCCGGGCTGATCAACCGCACCTATGGCGGTGCGACGATCTCGCTGGTGACATCAGAGCCGGTGATTTCGGAGCGCGGCCTGACCCTGGTCGAGGAGCGCGCCCGCATCGGCCGCGGCGCAGCGGGCCTGGTCCAGAAGGGCCAGATCGTGATGATCGATGGCGGTTCGACCACTTATGAGGTGGCGCGCAACCTTTCGCAGCTGAAGCGCGACCTGACCATCATCACCAATTCCACCGGCGTGGCCTCGGTGGCCGGCGCCAATCCGACCTTCCGCGTGCTGCTTTGCCCCGGGACCTATGACAGCCGCGAAGGCAGCGTGCTTGGCGAAGACACCGTCGAGTTCCTGCGCCGCTACAATGCCGACGTCGCCATTATCGGGGCATCGGGGATAAGCGCCGATGGTCCGAGCGACATGATCTCGGGCGCCGCAGCCGTTAAACGCGCAATGATATCGCGTTCACTGTCGACGGTGCTGGTGGTGACCCACGACAAGTTTGGCCGCAGCAGTCTGGAACGCATCTGCGGGCTCGATGACATTGCCGATATCGTCACCGACAGCGAACCGAAGGCCGACCTGCGCACTGCTGCCGAACAGGCGGGCACGGAGCTGCATGTGTTTGCCGCCGACTGATCAGCATTGGCTATCCGGCGGCATCCCTGTTGGTCAGCGCGATGTGGCAGCAGCCGGGGCCGTGGCCCGGCGTCCAGGTGACATTGTCGAAGCGCACGCCCGTTGCCTCGAACAGACCACGGTCGAAAGCGCCGGCGATGCGGCAGAGCGTGGCGAGTTTTTCATCACCGACACCGGCCTCGACCCAGGCGTCCTTCAGCGGACAACGCTTCACCTTGAAGGCGATGTGGTCCGGCCCGCGCTCGACATCGGTCGGATACATCAGGCCGCCATCCGGGCTGACGGCCAAAAATGCCTCGCCGATGGCCGGCGCGTCGTTAGGTCCGAAACGGGCGAAGGCGGCCGCCGCCACCTCCTTGCCGCGCTGCTCGATGGTGCGGATCATGATCGCCTCGGCCTTTTCCGCGCCGAGTTCGCCGGTCAGCTCGTCGAGAAACAGACGGTAGAGATCGGCGCGGTTGCGGAAGGCGGAATCGAGTTCGCGCGAGAGTTTTTCGGCTCTGGCTTCTGGTTCGGTCATGGTACTTGCCTGCTGCTTCTGTCCAATCTTGGCGCCGCCGCAACCAGCGCCTTGCCGATTGCCGATTGCGGCGCGTCGACTACGTTGCGGGGGTCGCCGCTCTCGGCGATCCGCCCGGCGTTGAGAAGAACGACGCGGTGGGCGATGGCCCGTACGACGCCGAGATCATGCGAAATGAAGAGATAGGCGATCCGTTCCCTGGCTTGCAGGTCGAGCAGCAACTCAAGGATCTGTCCGCGGACCGAAACGTCGAGCGCCGACACCGCCTCGTCGAGCACGATCAGCGACGGTTTGGTCGCGATGGCTCGGGCGATGGCGACGCGCTGGCGCTGGCCGCCGGAGATTTCGTGAATGGCGCGCGGGGCGAGATCGGCTGCCAGCCCGACGCGATCCAGCAAGGCAGCAATGCGGGCCGGCCTCTCGGCGCGGGAAGCGATGGCATGGATGCGCAAGGGATCGTCAAGCACGCGAGCCACCGTGGCGCGCGGGTTGAACGCGGCGAGCGGATCCTGGAACACCATTTGCAGGCGCGCGCGCTTGGTGCGCAGGGCCGCACCCTTCAAGAGCAGAAAGTCATCGCCTTCGAATTGGACGGTGCCGGCGTCGGGCTCGATCAACCTAAGCACCAGCCGCGCGATCGTCGACTTGCCGCTGCCGGAGGGCCCGGCCAGCGCCAGCGTCTCGCCGGGTTCGATGGCGAAGGAGACACCGTCGACGGCCGCGATGGCCTTGCCGCCACGACGGTATCGCTTGGTAAGACCGGAGACGGTGAGCAAGTTCATGCCGGCGCCCGTCGTAGCAGCGGATCGGCGTCGAGGCCGAGATGGGCGTTGAGCAGCGTTCGCGTATAGGCATGGCGCGGGGCGTTTATGATTTGCTCCGTCGGGCCGAGTTCGATCAGTTCGGCGTTCCGGAATACAGCGATACGCTCTGCGAGTTCGGCGGCCAGCGCGATGTCGTGGCTGATGAACAGCAGCGTCATGCCGTCCTCCGCCACCAGTTGCCGAATGAGGCTGACGATTTCGGCTTGCACAATGGTGTCCAGCGCGCTGGTCGCCTCATCGGCGATCAGCAGTTTCGGACCGGCTGCAATGGCCGCGGCAACAGCAACGCGCTGCTTCTGGCCGCCGGAGAGCTGGTGCGGGAAAGCACGCATGGCGGTTTGTGGGTCGGGCAGCCGGACACGTTGGAGCAGGGTTTTGGCTTTGGCGTAAGCTTGTGGCCAGTCGAGGCCGAGGTGGGTGCGGGCGACTTCGGCGATCTGTTTGCCGACGGTCATGACGGGGTCGAGGCTGGCGGAGGGGTCCTGGAAGACGAAACCAATGTCGCGACCGGGAAGGGGGAGCGTGCTGGGCTCGGTTAATTTGAGAGGTCGGCGTTCCGTCACACCCCCCTCTGTCCTGCCGGACATCTCCCCCGCAAGGGGGGAGATTGCTCTCTCATCTCCGCCTTCGCCAACCACGAACGTTGCAGAAGGGAAGCCGTCGGCAAAGCTGCTGATCTCCCCCCTTGCGGGGGAGATGTCCGGCAGGACAGAGGGGGGTGGGAAGGATCGCGGCGCCTGAAATTGCCACTTGACATGCCCTTCAATCTTGGCGCTCGCCGGCAGCAGTCCAGCCACCGCCAGCGCCAGCGTGCTCTTGCCCGAACCGCTTTCGCCAATGATCGCCAGCCGCTCGCCGGCAATAACATCCAGGCTGACCCCCTTCAGCGCCGTCACCTCGCTGCCATCTCGCCGATAGCGCACTGACAGATCGCGTATCTCAGCCAGTGCGGTCACGACAGGCTCCTCCGCACCGCCGTCGTTTCGACCACGCCTTCGCCGGTGAGATAGACGCCAAGCACGGTCAGCACCAAGGCGATGCCCGGAACGATCGACAGAAAGGGCGCGGTGCGCAGCACAGTGCGGCCCTCGGCGATCATGCCGCCCCAAGTGACGCGATTGGGGTCGCCGAGACCAAGGAAGGACAGCGCCGCCTCGGTGAGGATCGCGGCGGCCACGATCACCGAGGACAAGGCCAGCACCGGCGGCAACGCGTTGGGCAACACCTCGCGAAAAGCGATCTCAAGCGGATGCATGCCGATGACGCGAGCGCCGGCGACGTAATCGCGCTCGCGGATCGACAGCACTTCGGCGCGCGCTACACGCGCCGGTCCGGTCCAGGCGCCAAGCGCTATTGCCGTGACGACGACGCCGAGCGACGGCCCGACGACGCTGACGAAGGCCAGCGCCAGGAGAAAACTCGGCACGGTCTGGAAGGCATCGGTGATGCGCATCAGCCCCTCGTCCACAAGGCCGCCGGCAAAGCCGGCCAGCGTGCCGACGACCGCGCCGATGAAGAGTGCCGCCGCTGCCGCCGCCAGGCCGACCGCCAGCGAGGTGCGGGCGCCGTGGAACAGTTCGGCCAGCACGTCACGGCCGAGCCGGTCGGTGCCGAGCGGCAGCGACCAGTCCTGGAAGGGCGGCAGCAGTGCTGGTCCGGCAATGGCCTGCGGGTCGCCGGGGAAGAGCAGCGACGCAAACAGCGCCATGGCGAACAGAAGCGCCAGGATGATCGCGCCGGCGACCGCTTCCGGCCGGCGCAGGAACCGCGGCAGCGCGCTCACGCGCTGGCCTCGCCGGCGCCGACGCGCGGGTCGAGGAAGGCGTAGGCGATGTCGACTGCAAGGTTGATGGCAATGACGAGGACGGCGCTGGTGAGGATGATGCCGAGCAGCAGCGGCGTGTCGCGCGAAGCGACCGCTTCCTGCGCCAGCCGGCCGAGCCCGGGCACGGCAAAGACGCTTTCGATGACGACGCTGCCGCCCAGCATCTGCGCCGATTGCAGGCCGAGCATGGTGACCAGCGGCAAGAGCGCGTTGCGGGCGACATGGGCGAGCACGATGCGGCGGCGTGACAGCCCCCTGGCGCGGGCGGCGAGTACAAAATCCTGCCGCCACGCCTCGGCCATGCCGGCGCGCATCATGCGCAGATAGAGCGCGAGATAGATGAAGCCGAGCGCGGAAACCGGCAGGACGAGGTGGACGGCGATGTCGGTGGCGCGGTCAAAACCGGTCTTGTCCGAGGCCAGGCTCTCGATGCCGCCGATCGGCAGCCAGCGCAGGTCAACGGCAAAGACGACGATCAGCACCAGGCCAAGCCAGAAACCCGGCACGGCATAAAGCGCCAGCGAGCCGATCGACAGGAAGCGGTCGCGAAAGCTGCCGGGTCTGGCGCCGGCGTAGATGCCGAGCGCCGAGCCCAAACCGAAGGAGAGCGCGGTGGCGGTCACCATCAGGAGCAGTGTCGTCGGCAGGCGTTCCAGGATGACATCGCGAGTTGGCCGCGAGAAGGTAACGGACTGGCCGAGGTCGAAATGCAGCAGCGCCCAGAGATAGTTCGCGAGCCGTGTCAGCTCGGACTGGTCGAGGCCCCAGCGATGACGCAGCAATTCGATCATGCCGGCGTCGCCGCCGGTCGAGACGATGTAGGCGTCGACCGCGTCACCGGGGGCGGCTTCCAGGAGGAGGAATGTGCCGATGATGACGATCAGCAGCACGAAGATGCTGCCGGCGAGGCGACGGCGGGTGAGGGTGAGGGCGCGGGTCATGGGGGACGCATGGCGGCGCGCCAGTCGGGAGAGGTGCGGTGTCTAGGCACCCCCCTCTGTCCTGCCGGACATCTCCCCCGCAAGGGGGGAGATTGGATGTCGCCTCTGCCTTCGCCAATCTTCGATGCCGAATGTACGCGACAGCGAAGCTGCTGATCTCCCCCCTTGCGGGGGAGATGTCCGGCAGGACAGAGGGGGGTGTGACGAAACGAGGCCCTACGCCATGCCTTCACACCAATTTCTTTGCGAACTTTCATCCGCGCAAATGTGTCACGATTCCAGATAGGTGTCCGCCCAGTTCGACACCGCCCATCGCGGGTTGTTGGCGATGTTGCCCACGGTATCGCGCGCGACGCTGATGAAGCTCCATTCGGCGACGTTGATCAGCGGCAGGTCCGCCGCGACCTGTTTCTGGAATTCCTTGTAGAGGTCGGTGCGCGCTGACGTATCCAGCGTCTCCGAAGCCTTGGCGATCAGCGCGTCGAGCGCGGCGTTCTTGTAGCCGCCCTGGTTGGAGAACGGCACGCCGTCGGGAATGCCGCTCTGGACCAGGATGGTGGTCGAGATCGCCGGGTCGCCGCGGAACACCGGCGGGCCGACGGCGAGGTCGAAGGCGTGGTCGGTGTAGACGGCCTTGATGTGCGCGGCCGAGTCGTTGTTGACGATCACGGCGTCGATGCCGATTGCCGCCAGCGCCTGGCGCAGATAGTCGCCGAACTGCTTGGTCTCGTTGAAATAGGGTGCCGGCAGGAGTTTCAGCGCAAAACGCTTGCCGTCATCGGCGCGCTTGTACCCCGCGTCGTCGAGCAAGGTGTTGGCCTTGGCGACGTCGAATGGATAGATCGGCACGTCGGCAGTGTAGAATTGCGGATCGTTCTTCGGCACCGGGCCGGTGGCGGTGGCGGCATAGCCGAGGAACACCGTCTTGACGACGAAGTCCTTGTCGATGGCATGCGCGATCGCCTGGCGGACCTTCACGTCGGCCAGTTCCTTGCGGCGATGGTTGATCTCGACGACGAGCTGATAGGTCAGCCCCTCATAGCCCTTGGAGATCACCTTCAGGCCCGGCACCTTGGAGATGCGGTCGAGGTCGGCCAGCGGCACGGCGGAGAAGGCGGCGAGCTGGATCTCTTCCGCCTCGAGCGCCGCTGCAGCCGACGTGCGGTCGGGTAGCACCTGGTAGATGATCTCGTCGAGATACGGCTCGTCCTTGGCCCAGTAATCCGCATTCCTGGTCAGCTTGTAATACTGGCCGGCCTTGTATTCGCCGAACTTGAACGGCCCGGTGCCGATGGGTGCATTGTTGGCCGGGTTTTCCTCGATCTTGCCGACCTCGTAGATGTGCTTCGGAACCACGCTTGACAGCGCCGGCAAGGCGTTGCGGATCAGCTGGAACGGCGTCGGCTTGGCGAATTTGAACACGGCGGTCAGATCGTCAGGGGTGTCGACGCTGGCCAGATCCTTGAACACGGTGCGGCCGAGATTTTGCAGCGGTTTCCAGATCTGCAGCGCCGAGAAGGCGACGTCGGCCGAGGTGAACGGCTTGCCGTCATGCCATTTGACGCCCTCGCGTAGTTTGAACGTCACCGACAGGCCGTCGGCCGCGCCCTCCCAGCTGAGTGCCAGCCGCGGCTGGAGCCCGTCCTTGCCGTCGAAGGAGGCCTCGGCCAGCGTTTCGACGATCTTGCTGGAGATGAAGAAGACGCCGTTGGAGGCGACGATCGCAGGATTGAGATTGCGCGGTTCGGAATCGGCGGCGAGCACCAGCCGCCCGCCCTTCTTCGGCGTCTGCGCCCAGCTGAATGTGGGCATGGCGGTGGAGGCCAGCAGCAAAGCTGAGCCGCCTAGCAGCGTGCGTCTGGAAATATCCGACATGATCAAACTCCGTCCTCTCCGCGACCAGATGGGCGCACCCCTCGGAGCTGGCGGCACCCGCCAGCATCCTCACGGCGATTATGGCCCTTGCCAAGGGTTTCGCCAGAGACGGAATTGGCGCATCCTTGCTTGGCTTTGAAATTTTCGTCCGCTGGACCAGTTTAGAGGTAGCCCTTTCATTCTGATATTCTGGTAGGACCAGATTGCCTAAATGTGCAGCAATGACGACTTGGTGACAGCCTGCCGAACCATCTAACCTGTTTCTGGCTAGACCAGAGTGGACGAAATGGTGCAGATTTGATCGAAGCCAAGGGATTGGACGCAGTACGGCCGGCGATCCCACTGATATCAGGGAGAGAAAGATGAACATTGCCCCGGGCAAGAGCGCCGTCAGCAATATCCCGTTCGACCAGGCGAGGGTCGACCGGCTGATGGAAGAGGCCGGCATCGATGTTCTGCTCGCGACGTCCAAGCACAACACGCAGTATCTGCTCGGCGGCTACAAGTTCATCTTCTTTGCCGCCATGGATGCGATCGGCCATAGCCGTTACCTCCCCGTCGTCGTCTATGAAAAGGGTGGGCCCGATCATGCCGCCTATATCGGCAACCGCATGGAAGGCGCCGAGCATCAGAACAACCCGTTCTGGACGCCGACGCTGCATGCCGCCTGCTGGGGCACGCTCGATGCTGCCAATCTTGCGGTCGAGCACATCAGCAAGATCGGCAAGGCCGGCGCCCGCATCGGCATCGAGCCGGCCTTCCTGCCGTCGGACGCCTATGCGCTGATCCGCAGGGCGTTACCGGATGCCAGGCTGATCGACGCGACCGGCATGCTGGAGAGCATGCGCGCCATCAAGACGGACGCCGAGCTGGAAAAGCTGCGTATTGCCTCCGAGCTGATCACGGATTCCATGCTGGCGACCATCCAGTGGGCGCATGAAGGCACGACCAAGGCGGAGATCATCGAGCATCTGCGGCGCGAAGAAACCAATCGCGGCGCGCATTTCGAATATTGCCTGCTGACGTTGGGCGCCAGCCACAACCGCGCGGCGTCACCGCAGGCTTGGAAAAAGGGCGACGTGCTGTCGATCGATTCCGGCGGCAATTATCACGGCTATATTGGCGACCTCTGCCGCATGGGCATTCTGGGCGAACCGGATGCCGAACTGGAAGATCTGTTGGCCGAGGTCGAGACGGTGCAGCAGGCGGCGTTCTCGAAGGTGAGGGCAGGCACCGTCGGCGGCGATATGATTTCGCATGCCGAGGGCGTGCTGAAGGCCTCCGAGGTCGCGCCCTACACGGATTTCTTCGCCCACGGCATGGGGCTGATCACGCATGAGGCTCCGTTCCTGATGACCAACCATCCGGTGACCTATGAAGGCACCTATGCCGCCAAGCCGCTGGAGACAAACATGGTGCTGTCGGTGGAGACGACCATGCTTCACCCCACGCGGGGGTTCATCAAGTTGGAGGACACGTTGGCGGTGACGGATACGGGATATGTGATGTTTGGGGATCGGGCGCGGGGCTGGAATAGAGGTGGGGCTTTATAGAACGAAGGCCGGCGCCGCCCCTCATCCGCCTGCCGGCACCTTCTCCCCGTAGAACGGGGAGAAGAAGGCAGCTCGGGCGATTGGCGAAATCGCCGATGAAAGCATCTTTCTCCCCGTCACTATACGGGGAGAAATGTCCGGCAAGACAATGAGGGGCGGCGCTACCCCTGGACGAAATCAACATTTCCCCGCCGGGATCAACCTGAAATCCGGCAACTCCCGCAGCACCAGTTCGGGTCCGGCCGGCGAATAGACCACGAAGAGCTGCATCGGCCCATCGCCCGTGTTCAGTGTCGAATGGAAACGGCTTTCCGGCACATAGATGGTGCAGCCGGGGCCGACCTTGGCGACGACCGGATTGCCGTTCTCGTCCTCGACCATCTGCTCGCCATTGCCTGAGATGACGAAGATGATTTCTTCCGCGCCGGGGTGGTTGTGGCGGGTGTGGCCCTTGCCTGAGGGCAGGTCGACGACGCCGCCGGAAAAGCGCTCAGCGCCATTCACTTCAGGCGCGACCGTCAGCGACAGCTTGCCCCAGTCAAAGCCGAAGGCGCTCACGTCCTTCGGGCATACGAATACCTTGCTCTTGTCGGTCATGATCTCATCCCTTCTTTTTCTTCTGGTCGTGCAGCGTGACGGCCTTGAAATCCGCCGTCTGCCTGGCGATCGCGGCTTCAGCCGGCAGCCGTTCCATCGAACTCGCGCCATAAAAGCCATGCAGGCCCTTGCAGCGGTCGAGAATGTATCTCGCGTCGTCCGGCATCGAGATCGGCCCGCCATGGCAAAGCAGGATGACATCCTTGCGCACCGAGCGCGCCGCGTTGGCGATGACGTCGATCTCGACCACGCAGTCGTCGAGCGACTTGGCCGACGTGGCTCCGATCGAGCCGCCGGTCGTCACCCCCATATGGGCAACGACGATGTCGGCGCCGGCTTTTGTCATGGCGCGCGCCTCGTCGGGGTTGAAGACATAGGGCGTGGTCAGAAGATCGAGCTTGTGCGCCTCGGCGATCATGTCGACCTCCAGCCCGAAGCCCATGCCGGTTTCCTCAAAACTCTGGCGCATGCTGCCATCGAACAGGCCGATGGTCGGGAAATTCTGCACGCCGGAAAAGCCCATCGTCTTCAGCTCGGCAAGCAGCAACGGCATGATGACGAAGGGATCGGTGCCGTTGACACCGGCCAGCACCGGCGTCTTCTTGACCACCGGCAGTACCTCGTATGCCATTTCCTTGACGATCTCGTTGGCGTTGCCATAGGCGAGCAGGCCCGCAGCCGAGCCGCGCCCGGCCATGCGATAGCGGCCGGAATTGTAGATGATGATGAGGTCGATGCCGCCGGCTTCCTCGGCCTTGGCCGACAGGCCAGTGCCGGCGCCGCCCCCAACGATGGGCACGCCGTCGGCGATCATCGCCTTGAACTTCTTCAATATGTCCTTGCGCGGTATTGCGGGCATTTGTTGGCTCTCACTATCTGGCGATGTCGAGGAAGGCCGCGGTTGCGGCTTTGGCAAATTCCGGATCGTTGATGTGCAACGGCAGGCGTGAGACCCGGCGCGCGGCGTTCGGCTTGATGGTGCGCTCGACGGCATCGAACAGCACGGCGTCGGCTTCGGGGTCGAAGAAGGCGCCGCCCTCGATGTCGAGTGCCGAGACGCCTTTTTCGGGGATCAGGAAATGCACAGGGCCCTCGCAGCGAGCGAGCCTGGTGCCGATCCACTCGCCTATACCGCGGCATTCGTCCACCGTGGTGCGCATAAGCGTGACGTTGGGATTGTGCTCGTAAAACAGCCGGCCCCTAAACTTCTCGGGAATGGTCGGCGGCGCCCAGAAATTGACCATGTCCAGCGCGCCGACCGAGCCTACATAGGGCAGCTTGGTGCGGGCGATAGCGCCGAAGCGGTCTTCCGTCGCCGGCAGCACGCCGCCGAACAACAGGTCGCAGACTTCCGTCGTGGTGATGTCGATGACGCCGGCGAGCAGGCCCGAGTCTGCGAGCTTCTCCATCGAGCGGCCGCCGGTTCCGGTGGCGTGGAAGACCATGCAGTCATAGTTGGCGCGCAACTGGTCGGCGATGGCGGTCACGCAAGGCGTGGTGACGCCGAACATGGTGAGCCCGAGTGCCGGCTTGCCGGTGGCAGTCGGCGCCGGCTTGGCAGCCATGCCGGCGATCGCTTGCGCCGCGTTGTGCAGCACGACGCGTGACAGCCGGTTCAGTCCCGCCATATCGGTGACCGATGGCATCATGATGATGTCGGAGACGTCGACATAGGGCGCGGTGTCGCCGGAGGCGAGCGTCGAGACCATGATCTTGGGCAGCCCAAGCGGCAGCGCGCGCATGCCGGCAGTGATGATCGACGTGCCGCCGCCGCCGCCAATACCGATCACGCCTGATATGTCGTCGCGCGACCAAATGAAACTGGTGAAGGCGGCGCCCATCCCGGCCACTGCCGTGCCGCGATCATCGATGCCGAGCACGCCACTGGCTCCATCCGGATGATGCGCCGCGACCTCGCTGGCCGGGATATCGACCGGCACGGTGGCGCCGCGCGTTCCGATGTCGACGCGGGCAACCGAACTGCCGGTGACCGCAATAGCATCGGCCAGGAAGGCAAGTTCCTCGCCCTTGGTGTCGGCTGTGCCCACCACGTAGATGCGTTTCATCGCGTTTCTCCCGTCACCGCCGACCCGGCGCTGGACCGCCTGCCGCTCTTTTGCTTGGTCTTCCGAAAGCAAAGCCCATTGCATTTTTTTGAGACGCGCGTATCGTATTGACATGGAAGTCTCACGTCAACAAGCCGCTGGGAGCGACGACGCCAACGAGGCTGCCGAACGCGGCCCACGTGCCCGCACAAAACGGCTGATGCTGAAGACGGCGACGCGGCTGATGCAGGCGGGCGTCACCCCGTCGGTCAGCGAAGTCGCGGAGGCGGCGCAAGTGTCGCGCGCCACCGCCTATCGCTATTTCCCCAGCCAGGCAGCCCTGGTGCAGGCGGTGGTCGACGAGGGGCTTGGGCCGATCCTGACCTGGCAATCGACGTCCACCGATGCCGGGCGCCGCGTTGCCGAATTGTTCGATACCGCCATGCCGCGCATCGAAGCTTTCGAGGCAACTTTCAAGGCAGCGCTGAAACTGTCGCTCGACCAATGGGCGCAGCGGCAGGCGGGCACGCTGGGCGGCGAGCCGCAATTCACGCGCGGACATCGCGTCCAGCTGCTGAAGGATGCCATCGCACCGCTCAAAGGCCGGCTGCCGCCGCGCGAGTTCAAGCGCCTGGCGCAGGCGCTGTCGATGATGTTCGGCGTCGAAGTGCTGATCGTGCTGAAGGATATATGGGGGCTCGATAGCCGCGGCATGCGGTCGGTCGCGCAATGGGCGGCGGGCGCCCTTGTGCGCGCCGCGGTGGCGGAATCGACGGCTGAAATCGATGCGGCCCCGACAGCGGCATTGGCGAAATAGCGCCAATCTGGTTCGACCAGATTTGGATGCCCACTATTGATGTTAACCGGGATGGCAGTGCCGAAACAAGGCTCTCCTATATCAACGAGTAGGAAAATTCAGGGAAAACAGTCGGATACATGAAAAATCCGGTTATACAAGGTCCGGTGGTGATCCAAGAAAGAGCTTGACGGCTATCCAAAATTGGTAATACCAGATCAGGACAGAAAAAGCGGATCAAAAGTGAGAGCTGCGATCCATTTTCCGGCAAAGCGAGGAGGCTTGGAACCGGAAAGGTGCGATCTCGGGAGGAACTACCAGGGCCGGCTTCACCGCCGGCTCTCATGACAAGGTAGAATGCGCACAAGGGAGGAAATCATTATGCGCAAGACAATGACCAGCCTGCTTGCTGGTATCGGCTTAGTACTTGCCTGCGGAACGTCCGTCTACGCGCAGGACAAGGAGCTCACCATCTTTTGGGCGGAATGGGATCCGGCCAACTACCTGCAGGAACTCGGCAACGAGTACGAGAAGGAAACCGGCGTCAAGATCACGGTGGAAACCACGCCCTGGTCCGACTTCCAGACCAAGGCTTTCACCGAGTTCAACGCCCATGGCGACGCCTATGATATGGTCGTCGGCGACTCGCAATGGCTCGGCGCCGGCTCGACCGGCGGCCACTATGTCGACCTGACCGACTTCTTCAACAAGCACAAGCTTGGCGAAGTGATGGCGCCGGCAACGGTGAAATATTACGCCGAGTATCCGGGCGGCAGCAGCAAGTACTGGGCGATCCCGCTCGAAGGCGACGCTGTCGGCTGGTCCTATCGCAAGGACTGGTTCGAGGACCCGAAGGAAAAGGAAGCCTTCAAGGCCAAATACGGCTACGATCTCGACGTGCCGAAGGATTTCAAGGCGCTGCGCGACATCGCGGAGTTCTTCTATCGGCCGGATCAGAAGCGATACGGCATCGCCATCTACACCGACAATTCCTATGACGCGATGGCGATGGGCTTCGAAAACGCGCTGTTCTCCTTCGGCGGCGAACTGGGTGACTACAAGACCTACAAGGTCGACGGTTTCATCAACTCCGACAAGGCAATCGCCGCACTCGACGCCTACAAGGAACTCTACACGTTCACGCCTCCGGGCTGGGCCAAGTCGTTCTTCGTCGAGGACAACCAGGCGATCACCGAAAACCTGGCCGCGATGAGCATGAACTACTTCGCGTTCTTCCCCTCGCTGATCAACGAGGCGTCGAACCCGAACGCCAAGAACACCGGCTTCTTCGCCAATCCTCCAGGCCCGAACGGCGATCAGTTCGCCGCACTCGGCGGTCAGGGCATCTCCATCGTCTCCTACTCCAAGAAGCAGGAAGAGGCGACGAAGTTCCTTGAATGGTTCATCAAGGACGAGACCCAGAAGAAGTGGGCGGCGCTCGGCGGCTACACCTGCAGCGCCGCCGTGCTCAAGTCGGACGAATTCCAGAACGCCACGCCGTACAACAAGGCCTTCTACGAGACCATGTTCAAGGTGAAGGACTTCTGGGCGGTGCCGGAATATGCCGAGCTGCTGCAGCAGCTCAACCAGCGCGTCTATCCCTACATGATCGGCGGCGAAGGCACCGCCAAGGAAACGCTGGACGCGCTCGCAGGCGACTGGAACGCGACGTTCAAGAAATACGGCCGCGGCCAATAAGCAGCTTTTCTCGCGGAGGAGGCATCCGTGCCTCCTCCGTTCTTTTTTTCCGAAACGGGAGCAGGGTCTTGGCGACCACGATGATCACCACGCTGGACACTTCCTCGCGGGCCGCTGCACGCGGCTTGAGCGACATGTCGATCCGCAACCTCTTCATAATCCCGACGATCCTGTTCCTGATCGTCTTCAATATTTTCCCACTGATCTATTCGCTGGGCTATTCCTTCACCGATTTCCGCGCGTCGACCAACGCGCCGGCGAATTTCGTCGGGCTGCAGAATTATCGCGATCTGCTCAACGATCCCTATGTCTGGTCCAACTTCGCCATCACCGCGAAGTACGTCATCATCTCGGTCGCGGGTCAGCTGCTCGTCGGCTTCGGCGTGGCCATGCTGCTCAACCGGGATATTCCCCTCAAGGGTCTCATCACAACGCTGCTGCTGCTGCCGATGATGCTGTCGATGGCCGTCGTCGGTCTGTTCTGGAAACTGCTCTATGATCCGTCATGGGGGGTCATCAACTATGCGCTTGGCCTCGGCAATTTCGAGTGGCTGGCCGATCCCAAGATGGCGCTCTATGCGGTTGCGCTGACCGACATCTGGATGTGGTCGCCCTTCGTCATGCTGTTGTCGCTGGCCGGCCTTTCGGCGGTGCCGAAGCATCTCTACGAAGCAGCGGCGATCGACCGCGCCGGACCGTTCTACACCTTCTTCCGCATCACGCTGCCGCTGGTCGCGCCGATCCTGATGATCGCGGTCATCTTCCGCACCATGGAAGCGTTCAAGACCTTCGACCTCGCCTATATCCTGACCAGCCAGCCGACGGCCGAGCTGATCTCTATCCGGCTGTACAAGATGGCGTTCCAGGAATGGCAGACCGGGCGCTCCTGCGCGCTCGCCTACATCGTGCTGATCATGGTGCTGGCCATCACCAACATCTACGTCAAGTACCTCAACAAGGTGAAGGAGCGCTGAGATGGCCGCCGTCCGCACTTCTTCCGAAATAGGCTTCAATCGCGTCGCCATCGTCGCCGTCCTTTTGGTGACGATCATCTTCCTGGCGCCGATCTACTGGATCGCCTCGACGGCGTTCAAGCCGCGCAATCTTGCCACGACCATCCCGCCGACGGTGGTGTTCCAGCCCGAGATATCGCCGTTCGTCAAGCTGTTCACCAAGCGCTCGCAGATGCGCAACCCGCCGTCCCCGGAAGAGTATGCGGCGGCACCCTGGTGGGAACGTGTCGTGTTTGACGGCGGTGAAAAGATCGTGCGCGACGGCAAGGGCCAGGTGCAATGGTCCGGCTATCCGAGCCGCTTCATGAACTCGCTGATCATCGCCATCACCTCGACGGTGCTGGCTGTCGGCATGGGTACCTTCACCGCCTACGGCTTCTCGCGCTTCAAGGTGAAGGGGGAGGCGGATCTGCTCTTCTTCATCCTGTCGACGCGCATGCTGCCGCCGGTGGTGGTCGCGATCCCGATGTTCCTGATGTACCGGGCCGTCGGCCTCAACGATTCCCATATCGGGCTGATCATCCTTTATACCGCCTTCAACCTGTCCTTTTCGGTGTGGCTGATGAAGGGGTTCATGGACGAGATCCCGAAGGAGTATGAAGAGGCAGCGCTGGTCGACGGCTACACCCGCATGGAAGCCTTCTTCAAGATCGTGCTGCCGGAGGCCGCCACCGGCATCGCCGCGACCGCGGTTTTCTGCTTCATCACGGCGTGGAACGAGTATGCCTTCGCGCTGATCATGACCAACCGCCGCGCCCAGACGGCGCCGCCCTTCATCCCCAGCCAGGTCGGCGCCGGCCTGCCCGACTGGACGGTGATCGCCGCCGGAACCTTCCTGTTCCTGCTGCCGGTCGCAATCTTCACCTTCCTGCTCCGCAACCATTTGCTGCGCGGCATGTCCTTCGGAGCGATCCGCAAATGAGCTTTCGAGCCATCAACCAGAAATATCTCGAACCGGGGTCTCAGGTGCTGATGGTCCTCGGCATCATCGCGCTTTGCCAGCCGTGGAACCTGCTGCTGCACAGCTATGGCGTGACCATCATCCTGATCGGCTTGATCGGCTTCAACATCACCTCGAAGATCGCGCCGGCGGAGAAGGCCGGTACCGGCCAGGTGCGCAATCCGGGAGCAGAGCATTGACCCAGATTGAGCTTCGCGGCGTCCAGAAATTCTTCGGTGCGGTCCAGGTCATCAAGGACCTCAACCTCAAGATCGACGACAACGAGTTCATCGTGCTGCTCGGTCAGTCGGGTTGCGGCAAGACGACGACATTGAGGGCGGTTGCCGGGCTGGAGACGATCGACGGCGGTGACATCCTCATCGACGGCAAGCCGGTGCAACACCTCAAGGCCGCCGACCGCGACATCGCCATGGTGTTCCAGTCGTTCTCGCTCTACCCGCATATGAGCGTCTATGAGAACATTGCTTTTCCCTTGCGCGCGACGCGCAAGAGCAAGGCCGAGATCGATAGCGAGGTGCGCTCGGTCGCCAAGACGCTGCAGATCACGGAACTGCTGGCCAAGAAGCCGTCGGCGCTGTCGGGCGGCGACATGCAGCGTGTGGCCATCGGCCGGGCTCTGGTGCGGCGGCCGAAGGCGATGCTGATGGACGAGCCGATCGGCGCCCTCGACGCCAAGCTGCGCGAAGAGATGCGGGCCGAGATCAAGCGGCTGCACATCAAACAGGGCTCGACCACCATCTATGTCACGCACGACCAGATCGAGGCGATGAGCCTCGCCGACCGCATCGTGATCATGCATGAGGGCGTGCTGCAGCAGGTCGGTTCGCCCGACGAGGTCTATTCGCATCCGGCCAATCTGTTCGTGGCGCAGTTCGTCGGCAGCCCGGTGATGAACGTCGCCGATGCGGCGATCGCCGAGACCGCATCGGCGGCCTCGGTCACCGTCGGTGGCGCTGCCGCCGGCTTCGAATTTCCGCGCACGCTTTTGTCCAAGCTCAACGGCCATGCCGGCGGCCAGCTGGCGCTCGGCATCCGGCCCGAAGGCGTGCTGGTGCGCCATGAAGCGGCGGAGGGTTTCTTGCCGGTCGAGACACAGATCGTCGAGCCGCTCGGCTCGTTCGACATTGTCGATCTCAAGGTCGGCTCCAAGATGCTGCGCGCGCGCACCAAGAGCGGCTTCGTCGGCGGCCCGGGCGAAAAGGTCTTCGCCAGGATCGATCCGACGCAAGCACATTTCTTCGACACGGCAAGCGGCAAGTCGCTTGAGGTGAGGCTCTGATGGCTCATATCCAGCTCAAGAATATTTCCAAGAGCTTCGGCAACCACACCGCACTGGCCGGGCTCGATCTCGAGATCGCCGATGGCGAGTTCTTCGTGCTGCTCGGCGAGACCGGCGCCGGCAAGACGACGACGCTGCGCATGATCGCGGGTCTGGAAAAGCCGACCGAGGGTCAGGTGTTCATCGACGGCGTCGACGTCGCCGACTGGGGTGCGGCCGAGCGCGACGTGGCGCTCGTGCTGCAGCAATATTCGCTCTATCCGCGCTATACGGTCCGCGAAAATCTCGAATTTCCCCTGAAGCCGAAGATACGTCGGCTGCCGGATGCCGAGATCAAGGACCGTGTTGCGCGGGCGGCCAAGACACTGCGGATCGAGCATCTGCTCGACCGCAAGACTGACCGCCTTTCAGGCGGCGAAATGCAGCGCGTCTCGATCGGGCGCGCCATCGTGCGCAAGCCGCGCGTGTTCCTGATGGACGAACCGCTGTCGGCGCTCGACGCCAAACTGCGCGAGGCGCTGCGCACGGAACTGAAGAACCTGCAGATCCAGCTTGGCGCCACCTTCCTGTTCGTCACCCACGACCAGATCGAGGCGATGTCGATGGGCGACAAGGTGGGCGTGCTCAACCATGGCCGCATCATCCAGACCGGCACGCCGCACGAGATCTATAACAATCCGCGCGATACCTATGTGGCCAGCTTCGTCGGCTCGCCGCCGATGAACCTGATCGATGGCAAGCTGGTCAACGGCCGCGCGGTGATGGCGCCGCTGAATTTCGAACTGCCTTTCTCTGGGGGTGCCAAGGCGGGCGGTGCGACCGACGGTCGCCCGCTCGTCTTCGGTATTCGACCTGAGGATGTGTATCTTGAAAGCGGTGCGCCGGTCGAGGCACGCGTCCACGATGTCGAGAACCATGGCGTGGAAAAGATCCTGACTCTGCGGGTCGGCGACACGACGCTGCGCGCCACGGTGCCGGCCAGAACCGATGTCCAGATCGAGCAGCCGGTGCGCTTTGCCTGGAATCAGGACAAGGTGGTGCTGTTCGACAAGGGCAGCGGCGTGAGCTTGCGGCACGCCAGCTAATTTAGACTACATCCACTCCCAGCTTGCGCAGCGGCCCATCACGGTTTTCGGGCCGCTGTCTTGGTGATGGCTGCAACGAAGCACTTGAGGCTTTCCTCGACATAGGTGGCCACCTCGATCGTCGGGTCAAAACTCCACCACAGCAGTGAGCCCTGCCAATGCGATGCCATCAGCAGGCCGATGTCGCGCGGGGTGTCGGGCGTTCCGGCGAAGCAAGCCGCAAGGGCCTCGCTCAGGAACGCTTTCCAGGCGGCGCCCCGCGCCCTGAGCACGGGGTCGCGCAGATCCTCGCGCAGCACGAGCAGGCCTTCGGCATAGGCTTCGATGCCGCCATAGCCCTGCGATAGTCCCACCAGAAGCTCGATGGCGCCTGCCGGGGTTTTGGCAACCGTGGCCGTCAGCATCCTGGTCTTGTCGTCGAGACCGCCCCAGGCACAGAGCAAGGTGCGCTGCTTCAGCTGCGCCTTGTTTCCAAAGCGCTGCACCAGTGTCGCGCCCGAGAGGCCGCAGGCCTTTGCCAGCCGCTCAAAGGTGAGCGCCTCGGGGCCTTGATCGTGAATCAATCTCAGCGCGGCTTCCAGCACCTGCTCGTCGGATTGCGTTTTTGGTCGAGTCATCTTGACATCCAGATATAACCGAATGATCATTTATATCTGATGTGAGCGGCGAAGGCCAGCTGGATTAATCATTGTTTCGTTTGGGAGCGTACCATGACATTGCAGGGAAAAGTCGCTTTGGTCGCCGGCGCCACGCGTGGCGCAGGGCGGGGAATCGCGGTTGAGCTCGGTGCCGCCGGCGCCACCGTCTATGTCACGGGGCGCACCACACGCAGCCAGCAATCCGACTATGCCCGGCCCGAAACCATCGAGGAGACGGCGGAGCTGGTTTCTTCGCATGGGCGGCAAGGGCATTGCCGTGCAAGTCGATCATATGGTGACTGATGATGTGCGCAGTCTGGTCGAGCGCATCCGGGCCGAACAGGGTCGGCTCGACATTCTGGTCAACGATGTCTGGGGCGGCGAAAAGCTGTTCGAGTGGAATAAGCCGGTCTGGGACCACAATCTGGAAAACGGCCTGCGCCTGTTGCGGCTCGGCATCGACACGCATCTGATCACCGCGCATCATGCGCTGCCGCTGATGATCGAGCGGCCGGGCGGGCTGCTGGTCGAGGTCACTGACGGCACCGCCGAGTACAATGCCGATCACTATCGGCTGTCGCCATTCTACGATCTCGCCAAGGTCGCGGTGAACCGCATGGCATGGGCACACGCCAAAGATCTTGCTGCGCATGGCGCCACCTCGGTGTCGCTGACGCCCGGCTGGCTTCGTTCCGAAATGATGCTGGAGGCGTTTGGCGTCACTGAAGACAATTGGCGCGACGCCACCGCCAACGTGCCGCATTTCGTCATTTCCGAATCGCCGCGCTTTGTCGGCCGCGCGGTTGCGTCGCTTGCGGCGGATCCGGATCGTGCGCGCTGGAACGGCCAGTCGCTGTCCAGCGGTGGGTTGGCGCAGATTTATGGTTTTACCGATCTCGACGGCTCACGCCCGGACGCCTGGCGCTATGTTCCGGAGGTACAGGACGCCGGCAAACCTGCCGATGCCGCGGGTTACCGGTAAGCTTAGACCGAGCGGCCATCGAAGTCGAAAATCGACAGACCGGCAGCATCAATATCCGCAACGCAGTTAAGGTTGACGTAGGCGCTGCGTTCGTTGCCCTGACTGACATCCTCGGCGAAGGGATGGATGCCGCAGGTCCGGCAGAAGCGATGCGCCAATACGTGATTGTTGAACGTATAGGTGCCGAGATCATCGCCCCATGCGAGCACCTTCAGGCTGTCATGCGGGATGGCGCATAACAGCACGCCCTTGCGCCTGCACATCGAACAATTGCACCGCACGGCGCCGGTCAGTTCGGCTTTGAATTCGAACGCTACCTTGCCGCAGTGGCAGCTGCCTTTGTACAGCATCAGTCTCTTCCTATCGCTTGCAGGTGCAAAGGCACGCTGTCCGGGTTATTCCTTCCGCCGACCTAGCGGGCCATATGCCTTAAAGACGCTCCACCTTGACGGAATCCGACATCGACATGCAATCAATCCGCGATCGTCTCGAGATCATCCTGTCACGTCTTGCCAATTGCGCGGCAGGCGAGAAGGTGTTCACCAAACTCTATGCCGAGGCGGCGCGCGCAGCGGCCGAGGCCACCGATGCGCGCAAGAAGGCCGGCGTATCGCTCGGGCCGCTCGACGGCGCCATCATCTCGATCAAGGATCTGTTCGATGTCGCCGGTGAATCGACCACGGCCGGTTCGCTGATGTTGAGGGACACCGCGCCCCGTCGGCACGACGCTGCGGTCGTCAACCGTCTGCGCCAGGCCGGCGCCGTCATCATCGGCAAGACCAACATGACCGAATTCGCCTTCACCGCCATCGGCGACAACATGCACTACGGCACACCGGGCAATGCCGCCGACACCAGCCGCATTCCGGGCGGTTCGTCGTCGGGCGCCGCCGTGTCCGTTGGCGAGGGGACGAGCGACATTTCCATCGGCTCCGACACCGGCGGTTCGGTGCGCATCCCGGCATCGCTGAACGGCGTCGTCGGTTTCAAGCCGACGGCGCGGCGCGTGCCGCTGACTGGTGCCTATCCCCTTTCTGCGACGCTGGATTCGATCGGGCCGCTGGCGCTGAGTGTTGCTGCGTGTGCCCTGGCTGACGCCGCGATGACGGGCGAGCAGATGCCGCAACTGCACCTGCCGTTAGCGCTTGCCGGGCTTCGTGTCGGCATTCCGCGCGGCCTGCTTTTCGAAGACACGGAAACGGAGATTGCCGCCGCGTTCGATCGCAGCCTTGCCGGGATCGAGCAGGCAGGCGCGTGGCTCACGGACATTTCGATCGACGACCTCATTGCCGATCTGCGCCTGGCCACCAAACGCGGCTCGATCGCGGCCATGGAAGGTGCTGAAATCCATGCCGACTGGCTGGCGACGGGCGCATCGGTGCCGGTCGATCCCCATGTCAGCGGGCCGCTGTCGCGGGCGGCGGCCATACCGACGCCGGTTTATATCAGGGCAATGCGTCGTCGCGCGGCACTGTGCATAGCCATGGACGAGCGGTTGGGTTCGGTCGATGTGCTGGCTCTGCCGACCACGCCGGTGACAGCGCCGACTATCGTTTCGATGGCCGAGGATACGGCTCTGCGTGAACGCACGGAAGGTCTGCTGCTGCGCAACACCCAGGTCGCCAACCAGTTCGACCTCTGCGCGATCTCACTGCCGATGCCCGGCATGACGCTGCCGGCCGGGCTGATGCTGGTGGCGCGCAATGGCCATGACCACCATTTGCTGCGCATCGCGGCTGAAGTCGAAGGGCTGCTTGGTCGGTGATAGTCAGCGCGACGAGCAGTGCTTGCGTTCGCTGTCCTTGGCGGTGCGCAGGATGCCCGTCGCGACCAATGTTGGCACGTCGTGCTGCTTGCCGTTGAAGCTGTGTGGCCGGTTCTCGATTGTTCCTGTGACAACGAGCTTGCCGGCATAGAGCTTGTCGGAAAGGTCAAGCGCCTTGTCCTGCTGCGGCAAGCCGTCGATGTCGACCCACACACCCTTGACGACCTTTCCGGTGGCGAGGTCGAGCGCGCTGGTAGAAGGGCAGGGCGCCATCACGCAGCGCAGGCCGTTGTCGCAAGGCACGTAGCTGCTTTCGGCCTGAGCCTCGGGTGGCGGCACGCTTGTACCGGCAATCAGAAGAAGAACTCTCACGACGCTCTTGACCATGTCGGCGAAGGTCGACGGCAAATCCGCGAAAATTGAGGCGGCTCGCAGAAACGTCAGTCGGCAGGAAACCGTCTGCGGTAATGCTCGACCACGTCGGGATTGCGCAGATTGACAGGCAGCCGGTTGGCCAGCACCAGCAAGGTCTCGCCGGCAGCACCCACCCCCATGCGCATCATCGATTGCTCGGTGATCCCCGCCATATGCGGGGTGACGATGACATTGTCGAAACCGAAATAGGGATGGTTTGCCGGCAGCGGCTGCGTGGCAAAGACGTCGAGTGCGGCGCCGCCGATGCGGTCCTTGCGCAAGGCCTCGATCAGCGCCTCGTCATCGATCACCGGTCCGCGCGAAATGTTGACCAAAAGCGCGTGCGGCTTCATGCGGGCAATGCGTTCGCGGCTGATCAGGCCGCGCGTTTCCGGCGTCAGCGGGCAGCAGAGCACGATGATGTCGCTCTGTTCGATCAGCGCATCGATCGACAGGAAGCCGATCCTGTCGGGTGCCGGCTGCATGCTGCGGGTCGTCGCCACGACGTCGAGGCCAAAGCCGTGCGCGGCGATATGGGCGACCGCCTGACCGATGGCGCCGAAGCCGATGATGCCGATGGTCTTGCCGGCAAGCTCGCTGGCATGGCTGGCGTGGTCGCGGCCGGCATTCCAGCCCTTGGCGCGCAAGTCGCGGTCGACCGAACGGAAGCGCCGAAGCAGGGCAAGGGCCGCGAACATCACATATTCAGCGACCGAACGCGCATTGACCGCCGGCACGTTGGCGACCAGCACGCCGGCCGCGGCCGCGGCCTCCATGGGCACCATGTCGAGCCCGGCGCCGTGGCGGACCGCGGCTCTGAGTTTCGTGGCGTTTTCGAACAGCGACGGCGGCAGCGGTGCGCGAACGATGATGACGTCGGCATGCTTCGCCTCGGCGGTCAGCGTTGCCGCATCGAGCGCTGAGGCGACGACGAGTTCACCGGCGCCCGCCAGCATTGCGGAGGCACGCGGATGCAGCGTGTGCGTCGACAGGATTCTGGGCATGGGGCTCTCGTGTTTGTCGCAAGGGAAAGCGCTGCGCGCTTTCCCGGGAAAACCGTTTCACACTTTTCCTGGAATTGCTCTAGGCTTTCTCAAATGCCAGGCTTTGCGCTTGCGCCTCGCGGCCCTCGATGATCCCCTTCCAGTAGCTTTCCGCGCCTTGCAGGTGGGCGCTCATCAGCGCCTGGGCGAGATTGCCGTCGCGACGCAGCAGCGCCTCGTAGATCTGGATATGCTCGGCATGCGAGCGCACTGAGCGCTCGGGATCGTTGAAGTAGATCGGCAGCCGCTGCTCGCCCATCAGGTAATAGACGCTGCAGATATTGTGGAAGACGCCGTTCTTGGTCGCCCGCACGATTTCGAGGTGGAATTCGCGGTCTTCCTTGGCGAGGCCTTCGCCGGCGGCGATGCACTCCTCCGAGGCTTTCAGGATCTCCCGCAGGCGTTCGAAATTCTCTTCAGTGGCGCGGGAACAGGCAAGTTCGGCGGCCTTTATCTCGTGGATCTTGCGCAGTTCGACGGTCTCGTAGATTTGCACCGGGTCGAGCGGCAGGCCGGCACGGGCAAACAGCGCCAGCGCCTCGACACTGGCCTGCCTGGTGTCGACATAGATGCCGGATTTGGCGCGGCGCTCGACGATGCGCATGGCCTCCAGAATGGCCAGCGCCTCGCGGATCTGGCCGCGACTGACGACGAAATGCTCCGCCAGTTCGCGCTCCGAAGGCGTGCGGCCGGTCTCCTTGTCCGAATGGGCGAAGAGATAGGCGGCGAGCTCGGCGAGAAGGTTCTTTTCTTTCATCGTCAACCGCGTTGCGCGTGCGCCTCCAGGAACCGCTCCGAAATGGTGAATCCCAGACCCGGCTTTTCAGGGATCGCTATCATACCGTCCCTTGCTTCGACAGTCTCTTCGATAAGATCGTGGATCATCGGGTTGGCGCCGAGCGAATATTCGACGGTAAAACTGGCAGGCGAGGCCGCACAAACATGCAGGCCGGCGAAGAAGCATGGCGCGCCGGCCCACAGATGCGGGGCAAAGCGCAGATTGAAGGCACTGGCGATGGTGCCGATCTTCATCGCCTCGCTGATACCGCCGCAAAAGGCCGGATCCGGCTGGAAGATGTCGGCGGATTTCAGCACCGCGAGATCGCGGAAGGCGTAGCGCGTCGCTTCGCTTTCGCCGGTGGCGATCGGGATCGAACCCGAGGCGCGCACCTCGGCCATACCAGCCTTGTCGTCGGCGATAACAGGCTCCTCGAACCAGGCGAGGTCGAGATCGCTGGCCAGGCTGATGAAGCGCTTGGCCTCGGCCACCGTATAGGTGCCGTGCGCGTCGACCATCAACTCGACGTCAGGACCGAGCGCCTGCCGTGCGGCGCGGACGCGGGCGGCGGAAATGTGCGGGGCGCCGTCCATGGCGCCGACGCGCATCTTCAGCGCCTTGAAGCCGCCTTTGGCGATGTAGGATTTGAGCTGCTCGCCGATAGCGTCGGCGGCAGCCCAGCCGCCGGAGGCGTAGGCCGGCATGCGGTCGAGCTTGCGGCCGCCGATGAGCCGCCACACCGGCTGTCCCAACGACTTGCCCAGAATATCCCAGAGCGCGATATCGACGGCGCTGATTGCCGCAATGCTCATGCCGCGCCGCGCCAGCTGCGGCATGGCATGGCCGGCGCGCGCGGCACTGTCATGGCGCACGCCGTTGTAGAGCATCTCCCAGATCATGCCGATGTCGGCGGGGTCGCGGCCGATCAGCTGCGGCCCGACCTCGTGATTCAGCATGTAGACCAGCGCACCATAGCTGCCGGCGCTGCCGGCGGCGTTCTTGCCCTCGCCCCAGCCGATCAGCCCGTCGTCAGTCTCAATGCGCAGGATGGCGGCGTCGAACGTCGTCACCTGGCCAAAGTCGCTGCGATGCTGCTTCGCGGCCTCAATCGGCACGCGGACCCACCACGCCTGGACCGTTTTGATGCGCATCCCGATCGGCTACTTGATTAGCGGCAGCAGCGTTTCGGCCGTGATGCGCATCTGGTCGGTGTAGAATTTCTCCGTCAGCACGCTGGAGCCGTGATCCTGGATGAACTTCAGCTGTTCGGGAGAAATGTCGACCGGATTGCGCTCGACCATGTCGGGATAGGGCGCGGCGGGTGTGCGGTCGACTGGCGCGACAAATTCGTTCGTCAGCGCGCCGTCATAGCCGACTTCCTTCAGCGTCTGCACGATCCGTGGCCAATCAATCTGGCCAAGGCCGGCGGCAAAGCGGTTGTTGTCGGCGACGTGGAAGTCGAACAGCCGTTTGCCGACCTGACGGATCGCGTCATGGACGTTAAATTCTTCCATATGGATGTGATAGGCGTCGAGGCAGACGCCGCATTCGGGGCTGACCGCATCGGCCAGGGCCAACGCCTGCGCGCCGCGGTTGAACAGATAGGTCTCGAAGCGGTTGAGCGGCTCGACCGCGATCTTGACGCCGACCTTCTTGGCATGGGTGAAGCATTCGCGGGTGGCGTCGACCACCCACTTCCATTCCTCTTCCTCGGTGCCGTCCGGTACCACTTTGCCGACGGTCGCGGGCACCAGCGTTATGATCTCGCCATCAAGTTCGCTGACCATGGTCAGCACGTCCTTGACGTACTGCACCGAGCGTTCGCGCTGGCCCTGGTCCCTGGCGGCAAGGTTGCGTTCGCCCAGCATCAGCGTCACCGACCCCCAGCAGCGGATGCCGTATTCTTTCAGCAGCGCGCGGGTCTCCTTGGTCTTGTATTGCTCGGGCTCGCCGGAAATCTCGATCGACTCGTAGCCGAATTTCTTGATGCGCTTCAGCGTCACCTCCAACGGTTCCGCGCGCATCCAGTTGTGCGTCGAAAGATGCATGGTCTATCCTTCCCAGAATTCGTCTGTGCCAGTTCGCCTGCGACGCGCCCCACAAGGCGCGTCGCGTGTTTCCTCCCCAAGGCGCTCCAGCGTTTTTGCGCAACTGGTTCGACCAATTGGGCCCTAATGGAGGTCTACAGCAATTTTTGTCGCGCGGCAAGAACCGCCGCCATGCGATATCGACATCTGTGTACCGTATTGATTATGCTGGTATATATCGCCAAAAATGGAATGCCCTGGCAGCTTTGCGCGTGAGTCAAATGGCTTGACCCATTTTCGGTATTTGGTAATACCAGAATGCCGATACGAGAATGCACATCACGAGAGACCAAAGAGGCTGGCCCTGCTTTCATCAGACGCTATGCCTGGTCCTTGGAAAAATGAATTGGGAGGATGCCGATGCCGTCGACAATGAAGGGTCCGGGGCTGTTTCTGGCGCAGTTCGCGGGGGATACCGCGCCGTTCAATTCGCTGGCCTCGATCACCAAATGGGCGGCCGGTCTCGGTTACAAGGGCGTGCAGATCCCGACCTGGGATGCACGCCTGTTCGACCTCAAGAAGGCGGCATCTTCCAAGACCTATTGCGACGAGGTGAAAGGCATCTGCGCGGATGCCGGCGTCGAGATCACCGAACTGTCGACGCATCTTCAAGGGCAGCTGGTGGCGGTGCACCCGGCCTATGATGCCCAGTTCGACGGCTTTGCACCGCCTGCGGTGCACAACAACCCCAAGGCCAGGCAGAAATGGGCGGTCGAACAGATGGAGTTCGGCGCCAAGGCCTCGAAGAATCTTGGCCTGAAAGCCTCGGTGACGTTTTCCGGCGCCCTAGCTTTCCCGTACCTCTATCCCTGGCCACAGCGGCCGGCCGGGCTGATCGAGGAGGCCTTCGCCGAGCTCGGCACACGCTGGAAGCCGATCCTGGACGTCTATGACGAAAACGGCGTCGATGTCGGCTACGAGATCCATCCTGGCGAGGACATCTTCGACGGCGCAACCTTCGAGATGTTCCTAGATGCGGTTGGCGGTCACAAGCGCTGCAACATCAACTACGACCCGTCGCATTTCCTTTTGCAGCAGCTCGACTATCTCGAATTCATCGACATCTATCACGAGCGGATAAAGGCCTTCCATGCCAAGGATGCCGAGTTCAATCCGACGGGGCGGCAAGGCGTCTATTCCGGCTATCAGAGCTGGACCAATCGCGCGGGGCGATTCCGTTCGCTTGGCGACGGGCAGGTCGATTTCGGCGGCATCTTCTCCAAGCTTACCCAGTATGGCTACGATTCCTGGGCGGTGCTGGAGTGGGAGTGTTGCCTCAAGCATCCGGAGGACGGCGCGGCCGAAGGCGCGCCCTTCATCCAGCACCACATTATCCGGGTGACGGAAAAGGCCTTTGATGATTTCGCCGGCGGCACCACCGACAAGAAGATGCTGCGCGCCATGATGGGTATTTGACACAAGCAGGAGAAAGACATGGTCGGCGCATCGAAGTCGGAAGCGGGGGGCGGCCCGATCCGCTATGGTATGGTCGGCGGCGGCCAAGGCGCCTTCATCGGCGCGGTGCACCGGATCGCGGCGCGCATGGACAATGACTTCGTGCTGGTGGCCGGCGCCCTGTCGGCCAATCCCGAGCGCGCCAAGGCTTCCGCCGCCGAACTCGGTCTCGACCCGGCGCGCAGCTACGCCTCCTATGCCGAGATGGCCAAGGCCGAGGCCAAGCGCCCGGACGGCATCGAGGCGGTGGCGATCGTCACCCCCAACAATGTGCACGTGCCGGCGGCCAAGGTCTTCCTCGAGGCGGGCATCCACGTCATCTGCGACAAGCCGCTGGCGACGACTTTGGCCGAGGCCAAGAAGCTCGCGGCCGTGGTTGAAAAGACCGGCAAGGTGTTCGTGCTGACGCACAATTACACTGCCTATCCGATGATCCGGCAGGCGCGCGAGATGGTGGCCAAGGGGCAGCTTGGCGACATCCGCATCGTTCAGTCCGAGTACCCGCAGGACTGGCTGACCGAGGATCTTGCCGCCACCGGCCAGAAGCAGGCGGCGTGGCGCTCCGACCCCAAGCAGGCGGGCGCGGGCGGCGCGCTCGGCGACATCGGCACCCATGCCTACAATCTGGCGCGCTTCGTCTCGGGTCTGGAGCTCGATTCCCTGTCGGCCGATCTCGACGCTTTCGTGCCGGGGCGACTGCTCGACGACAATGTCAATGTCATGCTGCGCTTCAAGCCGGTCGGCAAGGTGCATCCGGCCAAGGGCATGATCTGGGCAAGCCAGGTGGCGCCCGGCCACGAGAACGGGCTGAAGCTGCGCATCTATGGCTCGAAAGGCGGGCTGGAATGGGTGCAGGCCGATCCGAACTATCTCTGGTACACGCCGTTCGGCCAGCCCAAGCAGCTGCTCACCCGCAACGGCGCCGGCGCGCTGCCAGTTGCGGGACGCGTCAGCCGCGTTCCGTCTGGCCATCCGGAAGGCTATCTCGAAGGCTTCGCCAACATCTACCAGGAGGCGGCGCGGGCGATCCGCGCGGCACGCAAGAAGGGCGGCAAGCCGGGCAAGGACGTGGTGTTCCCGACCATCCAGGACGGCGTCGAAGGTATGGCGTTCATCGGGGCCTGCGTGAAGTCATCGAAGAAGAACGGGGCGTGGACGAAACTTTAGGGAGCGCCGGCGCCAAGTCTCTTCTCCCTTCGGGGAGAAGGTGGCCGCGAAGCGGCCGAATGAGGGCGCATGGTGCGAGGTGCGAAAGAAACCAGCGCGCGCCGTCAAATGGGGAGGGGCTGTCGATGAAAATCGGCATGTGCATGTTTTTGTGGACGACTTCCGTGTCTAAGAAACACGAGCCGTTGCTGCGCGACATCAAGGCGACCGGCTTCGACGGCGTCGAGATACCGATCTTCTCAGGCACGCCAGAGGACTACAAGAAGCTTGGCGATTTGCTCGACCGCATCGGGTTGGAGCGCACGGCTGTTACGGCGATGGGCGACCCGGCGATGAATCTGATTTCGCCGGATGCCGCGACCCGCAAGGCCGGCATCGGCTACATGAAATGGGCGATCGATTGCGCCCAGGCGCTCGGCGCGAGTACGCTGAGCGGGCCGCTGCATTCGACGCTCGGCGCCTTCTCCGGCAGCGGGCCGACCGCTGCCGAGAAGAAGCGCTCGATCGCCTCGCAGCGCGCCATTGGCGATCATGCCGGCAAGCGGAACGTTACCATCGGGTTGGAGGCGCTCAACCGTTTCGAGTGCTATCTGCTGAACACCATGGCCGATCTGTCCGAGCACGTCGATGCCATCGACCGGCCGCACATCAAGGCGATGTACGACACCTTCCACGCCAATATCGAGGAAGCCGACCCGATCGGCGCCTATACGAAGCACCGCAGGAATGTCGTGCACATCCACATTTCAGAGAACGATCGCGGCGTGCCGGGACGCGGGAACATTCCGTGGAAAGAGACTTTCGCGGCCATCCGCAAGAGCGGCTATGACGACTGGCTGACGATCGAGGCGTTTGGCAGGTCGCTGAAGGATCTGGCGGCGGCGACCAAGGTGTGGCGGGATTTTTCCGAGACGCCGGAGGCAGTTTATCGCGAGGGATACAGGCATATCAGGGATGGGTGGAAGCGGGCGGCTTAGCCGCTCACTTCCTCATCCACGGGCGGAGCGGGAGCGCAGCGCACGCGGAGACCCGAGGACCCATGCCGCGACTGTCGCGCGCCGCAGCGGTGCAGGTAGGAGATGCGAATGGACGCCTCTTTTTGCACCGCTGGATTCTAGCGCAGACGTCACCGAATGAATCCTCGGGTCTGCGCCGCGTCGCTTCGCTCCTTGCTCTGCCCATGGATGAGGAAGCGACGGGCCTTTTCGCAAATCGCCGAGGTATGCGATCTGCCTTAACTCGGCACTTATCGCTCCACCAAATTTTTCGGATGTCTTACCCCACCTCGATCACAGCCTTGATCAACCCCGATTTCTCATGCGCCCAGCGGGCGAGATCATCCGGCGTGCCGGCCAGCGTGGTGCGGTGGGTGACGAGTTTTGCCAGAGGCACGGCGCCGTTGCGTATCGAGGCGGCGACGTGGTCGAAATCGACTTTCAGCGCGTTGCGGCTGCCGATCAATGTCATTTCGCGCTTGTGGAATTCCGGATCGGAAAAGACGATGTCGTCCTTGACGACGCTGACCAGCACGAGCGTGCCACCATGCGCGACATGGGCGAAGGCCGACTGCACCGAGGCGGTGTTGCCGGTGGCGTCGAAGACGACGTCGAACCCTTCGCCGCCGGTTGCGTCGCGCACCAGTTCGGCTGCCGCTTTTTGTGAACCGTCGAGCGTGGCGAAGCCGAGTTCGCCTTTTGCAAAATCCAGCCGCTCCGTGCTCATGTCGAGCAGGCTGACATCGAGCCCGGCGATGCGCGCAAACAGCGCTGCGCCAAGGCCGATCGGCCCGGCGCCGATGACCAACGTGCGGGCGCCTGGTTCGGCGCGGGCACGCCGCACGGCATGCGCGCCGATGGCGAGGAATTCCACGGCCGCCGCATCGGCCAGCGACAAGCCGTTTGCTGGATAGAGATTCCGTGCCGGCACCAGGATCTGCTCGGCCATGGCGCCGTCGCGATGCACGCCAAGCACTTCGATCCTGACGCAGCAATTCGGCTTGCCGTGCCGGCAGGCGATGCATTTTCCGCAAGCGAGATAGGGATTGATGATGACGGGCTCGCCCACGGCAAGGTCGACATCTTCCCCGGTCTCGACGACGGTGCCCGACACTTCATGGCCCATGATGCGGGGATAGGCAAGGAACGGGTGCTTGCCTTCGAAGATGTGGTAGTCGGTGCCGCAGATGCCGACATGGCTGACGGCGACCAGCGCCCAGCCGGCAAGCGGCGCTCCTGGCGCCGGCCGGTCTTCCAGGACAAGCTCGCCGGGCGAGCGGCAGACAACAGCTTTCATTCGGCAATTCCAGTGTTCAAAAAGGCGCCGGTCCGTTGTTGAGCGGACCGACACGGAAGGTCAGGGAGGATTACTTGCCGCGACGGCGCAGGCCGTCGAAATAGACGATGATGATGATCAACGCGCCGGTGATGATGCGCTGCCAGAACGAGTTGACGTTGAGCAGATTGGCGCCGTTGTTGATGGTGGCCAGGATGAAGGCGCCGAGCAGCGGGCCATGCACCGAGCCGACGGCGCCGAACAGCGAAGTGCCGCCGATCACCGATGAGGCGATCGCCTGCAACTCCCAACCTTCCGCCTGGGTAGGGTTGCCGATGCCGATGCGCGCCGCCAGCAGCACGCCGACGAAGGCCGCGCACAGGCCCGACAGCGTGTAGGCCATGTAGATGGTGCGCTGGACATTGACGCCCGAGAGGCGCGAGGCCTCGGCATTGGATCCCACGGAGAAGAGATAGCGGCCCCAGCGGCTGTGGTGCAGGAAGATGTAGGCCGGGATGCCGACCAGGATCACCATCCAGAACAGATTGGGGATGCCGACAAAGGAACTGCGCGAGAACGCGGTGAAGCTGTCGCTGTTGATGTTGATCGAGTTGCCGTTGGTCATCAACAGGCCGATGCCGCGCAACGAGGTCAGCGTCGCCAGCGTGATGATGAAGGGCGGCAGGCCCATCTTGACGATGCCGAAGCCATGGAACAGGCCGATGGCAACGCCGACCAGCAGCGTCACCAGAATGGCGACCCAGATCGGGAAGCCGGCATTGATCATCATGGCGACAATGACGGTGGCGAAGCCGACCACGGCGCCGACCGAGAGGTCGATGCCGCCGGTGATGATGACGAAGGTCTGGCCGACCGCCATGATGGCGATCATCGAGCCCTGCCGCAAAAGATTGGCGATGTTGTTGGAGGAGGCGAAGCTCGGCGTCGCCACCGACAGCACGATCCAGAGCAGAACCAGCAACGCCAGAAGCGTCAGCCCGAACAGGACGTTGTAGTTCCGTTTCGGTTTTTCGATCGCGACGGTTTCGATGCTCATGGTTTCTCCCGTTTCTTGTTTTGTCAGCCGATCGCCTGCGTCAGCACGTCTTCGTGGCTAGCGGCGCGAAAGCCATGGCTGGCGACCAGTTTGCCGCGCCGGAACACGTGCAGCGTATCGGCGAGCTCGTAAACCTCGGGCAGATAGGACGAGATCAGGATGATGCCGGCGCCCTTGGACAACAGTTCCCCGAACAGGCGGTAGATCTCGGCCTTGGTGCCGACATCGACGCCGACCGTAGGCTCGTCGAAGATGAACAGCTTAGCGCCGTGCGCCAGCCATTTGCCGATAACGATCTTCTGCTGGTTGCCGCCGGACAGGCTGGAGGCCAGGGCGCCGCGTGTTGGCGTTTTGATGCGGAGGCCGGCGATCTGGCGATCGGCTTCAGCCTTTTCCTTCGTGTTCGAAATCAGCAGGTTGTTGGAGATGCGCTTGTAGATCGGCAGGTTGAGGTTGAGGCCGACCGGCAGGTTCAGGCACAGGCCCTGGTCGCGGCGGCTTTCCGGCGCCAGCGCCATGCCGAGCTTGATCGCGTCGTGCTCGGAATTGATGTGGACCGGCTTGCCTTGCCAAAGGACCTGTCCGGCCGACTTCTTGTGGCGGCCATAGAGCGTGGTGACGAACTCGCTCCGCCCGGCGCCGATCAGGCCATAGAGCCCGACGATCTCGCCGGCGCGCACCGACATCGAGACGTCTTCGAAGCCCTTGCCCGACAGGTTTCTGGTCTCGACGATCACGGCACCGGGGGTGAAATGCTCCTTGTGGTAGACTTGCTCGATCGAGCGGTTGATCATCATCTTGACCAGCTCGGCGTCATTGGTCTCGGCAATGTTGCGGGTGCCGACCAGCGTGCCGTCGCGCAGCACCGAGACGCGATCGGCGAGTTCGAACACCTCTTCCATGCGATGGCTGATGTAGATGATGGTGACGCCTTCGCCCTTGAGCCTGCGGATCAGCGTGAACAGCTGGTCAGCTTCCTTGCGGGTGAGATAGGCGGTCGGCTCGTCGAAAATCAGGAACTTGGTGCCGCGCACGGTGGCGCGGGCGGCGGCGATCAGCTGCTGCTGGCCAATGGTGAGGTCACCCAGCATGACATGCGCCGGCAGGTCGAAGCCGAGACCGTCGATGATCTTCTGCGCTTCCTTGACCATGGCGCGCTGCTGCAGGATGCCGAAGCGCGAATTCTCCTCGCCGAGGAACATGTTGGCGGCGACAGTGAGATGGCGGCAGAGCACGACCTCCTGATGCACGGCGTTGATGCCGAGCGCCATCGCCTCGTGCGGGGTTGCCAGCGCTGCCGGCTTGCCCTCCCAGACGACATCGCCGGAGGTGCGCGGCATAACGCCGGTCAGAAGCTTGATCAGGGTGGATTTGCCGGCGCCGTTCTCGCCGACGATGGCGTGGATCTCACCTGCCTTGAAGGCAAGGTGAACGGGCTTCAGCGCATGCGTGCCGGGATAGCGCTTTTCCAGCCCGTGCAGTTCGAGGATCGTCCTGCCGGGCGCAAGCGTTGGGGCCGGGTGCAGTTCCTGCGCCGTGGGCGTCATGACAATCCTCCCAGATTGGCCTTACGGTTGGCACGTCGCGATGCAGTCAAGCCGCATCGTCGAGGTGATTCAAGCCGGTGGATATTCAAGCTTGCATCCGGTGTTTCCGGGGCGCGAGGCCCCGGAAAGGATTTTTGGTTGACGGGCTCAGAGCTTCGGGTTGAGCAGGGCGTCGATCTTGGGATCTTTCATGTTTGCCTTGGTCACTAGGTTGGCGCCGGTGTCGACATTGGCCTCGACCTTCTCGCCCTTCGAGGCGGCGAGCGCGGTCTTGATGCCGTCATAGCCCATCCGGTACGGATCCTGGACGACGAGCGCGGAAATGACGCCGTCATTGAGGAACTTGATCAGCTTCTCGTCGCTGTCGAAGCCGACCAGCGCCAGCTTACCGCCAAGGTTGTTCTCGGCGACAGCCTGACCGACGCCCTGCGCCATGATCAGGTTGGACGCGAAGATGCCCTTGAGGTTCGGGTTGGCGGTGATCAGGTCGGTGGCGATGTTGAGACCGGTCGTTGCTTGGCCGTCGGCATATTTGTCCGCGACGAGCTTGAGCCCCGGATATTTCGCGGCCAGCTGCTCGGTGAAGCCCTGCTTGCGCTGCTCCAGCGAACCGGCGCCCGGCGCGTTGGTGATCAGGGCGACGTCGCCCTCGATCTTGCCGCCATTGGCTTCGCCGATGGCTGCTGCAAGACCGTCAGCGGCGACGCGTCCGCCCTGCACATTGTCGGTGGTCAGGAACGAGGTGAACGCCTTGGAGTCGGCGCCGGAGTCGATGCCGATGACCTTGACCTTGCTGGCCGCTTCATCGATCGGCTTGCCAAGCGCCTTGAATTCGGTCGGCGCGATGACGATCGCGGCCGGGTTGCCGGCGACGGCATTCTCGAGGATCGAGACCTGGCCGTTGACGTCGGTTTCAGCCTGGGCGCCGAGTTCGGGTACGTTGACGCCGAGATCCTTGCCGGCCTTGCGGGCGCCGGCCAGGACGATCTGCCAGTAGAAGGACGTGGTGTCCTTGACGATGATCGGAATGGTCACGTCCGCCGCCGAAGCCGGCGCCGTGTGCAGCGTGCCTGCAAACATCGAGGCGGCAGCAAGTGCCACCAGTGAACGGCGGTTGAGAATGCTGGTCACGAATTTCATTAGGAATCCTCCCTAGATCGCCCGGTGAAGGTTGCGGAAGCTCCATTTGGATAGGCGCGGCCCAAACAGAACTTTATCAATAAAAAACAGTTGCCGCTTTTTGATAGTGCATCGGTCCGGCCGACGCAAGCGGTGTTTCATATCGGCCTGCGCATGGCTCGGCGGGGAAACCTCCCTGCCGATCCTCAGTGCCACGTCCAGACGCTCCCGATCCTCCTTGATCATCATGGAATATTAATTCCACCGTAGAGTCAATATGGAATATTCATTCCTTCTTGAGAGCCGTGATCGTGGCGTTTCGTCAGCCGAGCTCCTGAACGATGGTGTAGGGAGCGTAGCGGGCGAATTCCGCTTGCGGCACCTGGACGTTGAACAGGTCGAGGTTGCGCGTCAGGTTGGCGGGCTTGGCCGTTCCGGTCAGCACGCTGGCCACGACAGGCTCCTGCAGCGGAAACTGCAATGCAGCCGCCGCCAGCGGATATCCGCCCTCATCAGCGATTTTCTCCATCGCCCCAACACGCTCGAGTATGTCCTGCGTCGCCGGCAGATAATCGAAATGCGCGCCGTGCACCGGCCCGGTCGCCAGGATGCCGGAGTTGAAAACGCCGCCGATGATGAGCGAAGTCTGTCGCTCACGACACAGCGGCAGCAACTCGGCTTCAGCCGAGCGGTCGAGCAGCGAATAGCGGCTGGCCAGCAGGATGCAGTCGAGCGGCGCTTCGCGCAGCACGTCGAGGCAGATCTGCACCTCGTTGACGCCGAGCCCATAGGCGGAAATCACGCCGGACGTTTTAAGCTCTTCCAGCGCCTTCAAGCCGCCGTCGATCAGCTGGCGAAAGTGCAGCTTCGTCTTCTCGACGCCATGTGTGTAGGTGCCGATGTCGTGCACAAACAGGATGTCTATCCGGTTCAGCCCGAGCCGGGCATAGGAGAACTCGACCGAGCGCATGATGCCGTCATAGGAGTAGTCGTAGTCGAGCGCGAAGGGCAGCGGGTCGACATAGGAATGATCGGGAACCTGGTCTTCCGGCACCGGGCGGAACAACCGTCCGACCTTGGTCGACAGCACATAGGAATCCCGCGGCTTGTAGCGCAGGAAATCGCCGGTCCGCCGTTCCGACAGGCCGAAGCCATAGAAGGGCGCGGTGTCGAAATAGCGCAGGCCGGCATCCCAGGCTGTCTGCAGCGTCTCCATCGCCGCTTCGCGCGGACAGGCCCGGTAGAGCCCGCCGATCGCCGCCCCGCCGAAGCTTATCTCAGTGACCTCGAGCGCAGTCGTGCCGATGCGGCGTTTGTCCATCCAAAGCCTCCCCTTGTGAGCCGTCGTTGCAGCCCGCTTTTTTCGTCGGTGGTTAGAGCGTCGCGCCGAGGTGCCACGGCACGAACTCGTTGTCGCCGTAGCCGAACGCCTCGCTCTTGGTCTTGCGGCCCGATGCCGTCTCGACGATGAGTTCGAAGAGTTCCCGGCCCATGCCGGCGATGGTCTTCTCACCCGAAGCGATGACACCGCAATTGACGTCCATGTCCTCTTCCATCTGGTGGTACATGGTCGAGTTGGTGGCGACCTTGATCGACGGCGTCGGCCGGCAGCCGAAGCAGGAGCCGCGGCCGGTGGTGAAGACGATGATGTTGGCGCCGCCCGCCACCTGACCGGTCGCCGAGACCGGGTCGTAACCGGGCGTGTCCATGAACACCAGGCCACTGCCGGTGACCTTTTCGGCATAACCGAAGACGCCGTTGAGCGGAGTCTGGCCGCCCTTGGCGACGGCGCCCAGCGACTTTTCCAGAATGGTGGTCAGGCCGCCGCGTTTGTTGCCGGGCGAGGGGTTGTTGTCGATCGAAGCGCCGTGCTTGGCGACGTGGTCTTCCCACCATTTGACAAAACCGTCGAGCTTCTTGGCGATCTCCGGCGTTGCCGCGCGATAGGCGAGCAGATGTTCGGCGCCATAGATCTCCGTCGTCTCCGACAGGATGCCGATGCCGCCGACGCCGGCCAGGATGTCGACCGCCGCTCCCAGCGCGGGATTGGCGGTGATGCCCGACATGCCGTCGGAACCGCCGCATTGCAGGCCGACGACGATCTCCGAGACCGGGATCGGCTCGCGCTGATACTGGCCGACTTCCTCGGCGATTTCGGCGAGCACGCCCATCGCCTTTGCGACCGATTTGCGCGAACCGCCGGCGTCCTGGATATTGAAATGGCGTTTTCCCGCCGCCGCACCCTTCTGGCCGTAAAGGGTGAGCTGGTTGACCTCGCAGCCGAGGCCGACCATCAGCGCGCCACCGAAATTCGGGTGGCGGGTGTAGCCGGCGAGCGTGCGGTGCAGCACCATCATGCCGTCGCCGGTGCCGCTCATGCCGCAGCCCTGGCCATGGACGATCGGGACGAAGCCGTCGATCCCCGGATATTTCGGCAACAGCACGCGGTTGGCCTCGTCGGCAATGGCGTGGCAGACGGTGGCCGAGCAATTGACGCTGGCGATGATGCCGATGAAGTTGCGCGTGCCTGCACGGCCATCGGCGCGACGATAGCCCATGAATGTCCGGGCGCGGTCAGCTTCGGTGGCGTGCTCCGCTTCGCTCGGCGGCACCACCGGCAGGCGGCCGGATTCAAAAACCAGATTGTGCGAATGGACGTGGTCGCCGGGCGCGATGTCCTGGGTGGCGCGGCCGATGGCCTGGGCATACTTGACCACCGCCTCGCCGGCGGCGATAGGCTTGATCGCCACCTTGTGGCCGGGCTCGATCAAGGCCGTGGCGACGGCGCCGCCGGGCAGAGGGGTGCCGATCTCGATGCGGCCATTGGCGACCGCGACATTGTCGGCGGGGGACAGAAGAATGCTGTTCGAGGCGTTCACGGGCAGTTTCCTGGGTCTGTTCCTGGGGATGCGCGGATTGACACGCGTCTGTTTACATATAATGTCTTTTATCGTGAAAAAACATTTGTGCGTCAATTGTTTTTTCAGGAGGAGACCATGCGTCCGATGGACGCTTGGCTTGTGGGGAGCGGCGTCTGACACGCAGAGCGTTTTGCCTTGCCGGGTGAGCGCCAGGACATATGTGATATCGCGCTTCAAGCCAGCCACAGCAAGCGCCGGCGCGCAACGGGGCAGGGATGTCGAAGAGCAACAACGTCTACAAGGACGCTTACAATAGGGGTCTGCGGCTGCTCGATGAGACGCAGAGCCTGCCGTCGGAGCCGGAGCTGGGCACTTTGCTTGGCGTCAGCCGTACCACCGTGCGCACCATTCTGGCGCGCATGGAAGAGACCGGGCTGATCGCGTGGAACAAACGCAGCAAGACAGTGCTCAGGACGCCGAAGCCGGATGATTTCTTCCCCGAGGAGGAGACAGACACACTGGCCCAGATCATCGAGCGGTCGTTTATGCGCAGGTTGCTGGCCGGCGGTGCAGAGGCCGGCATGCAGATCAACGAGCTCGAACTGGCGCGCGAGATCGGCGTCGGCACCACCAGCGTGCGCGAGTTCCTGATCCGCTTCTCCCGCTTCGGCCTGATCGAGAAGCGGCGCAACAGCCACTGGGTGCTGAAAGGATTTACCCGTGCCTTTGCGCTCGAACTCACTGAAATCCGCGAGATGTTCGAGATACGCTCGGCGGCGGCCTTTGCCGCCTTGCCTGGGGATAGTCCGGTCTGGGCGGATCTCGACCGGCTGGAAGACGAGCACCGGCTTCTGGCAAGCGAAATCGCCACCCGCTTCAACGAATTCTCGGAGCTCGACGAGCGCTTCCACCGGCTGATCCACCGGGCGTCGCACAATCGCTTCATCGTCGACTTCTACGACGTCATCGCCATGATCTTTCACTACCACTACCAGTGGAACAAGGCGCAGGAGCGCGAGCGCAACGAAGTCGCGGTGAGCGAGCATCTCGCCTATATCACATCGCTCAAATCGCGCGATCTCGGCAAGGTCGACGCCGCCTGCCGCAAGCATCTGAAGTCGGCGCGCCACACGCTGTTGACGTCGATTCCGGAAATCGGCGGCCGCCCGGCTTCCTGACTGCGACGTCCGAAGGGAGGTTATGCGCACAAGGTCCTATGCATGCCCTTATCCCAAAACCGCTGCGCACTTTTGGCGACAAGCATCGAACGCGCCGCGTTGCCGCAGCTATGGTTTGGCGATTTTCCGCCGGCATGCCGCGTGCTAGATATCCAAGCGTTGCTGCGTGAAGAGGCAGGTCTTTGAACTTCCGGCGTAAGAGATGGAGCATGACGGCCGCCTTTGTCGCGGCCTGTGTGCTGCTGCTCCAGTCGACGCTCGGCGTGTTTGCTTTCGGCATTGCGCCGGACGCCTCGCAACTCGACGCTTTCGGCAACGTCATCTGTACACATGAGGGGGCGGTCCAGTTTCCCGGCGGGGATCCGCACCAGCCGCACATGCCGGCGTGCTGCATGCTCGGCTGCAGCACGGCCTCCGTCGCCCATGCGCCGCCGGCAGGCGTCGGCGTGGCGCCGGTGAGCCTGTCTTTTGAAACAGTCGCGTTTCTCCCGCCGGCAGTCAGGCATCACGACGTCACGCGTGAGCGCTCTCCGGCCAATCCGCGCGCCCCGCCGCTTGCCGGCTGAAAAGCCGCCGCTCGCTTGGCGTAACCCGCGCGGGCGATAATCATCCAATGATAAACACGTTCGCAGCCTAACAACGGTGCGACTTCATATTCATGGAGGCTACCCATGTCCCGTTTTCGTCATGCCGGCGCGTTGCGCTGCAGCACCCCTATCTTCACCACTATCGAGCAGCGTCTCGGCAGCGCCCTCTTTGCCTTTGCACTGTTGTTCGCCGGCGCCCATTCCGTCCTTGCGCATGAGTTCAAGGCCGGTGACATCGAGATCGAGCATCCCTGGTCCCGTGCCACGCCAGCCGGCGCCAAGGTCGCCGGCGGCTATTTCACCATCGTCAACAAGGGCAGCGCGCCGGACCGGCTGCTGTCGATTGCCTCCGACATTTCGGGCAAGGCCGAACTGCATGAAATGGGAGTCAAAGACGGCGTCATGACCATGCGCCCGGTCAGTGGCGGCCTGGACATTCCGGCGGGCGGCAAGATCACGCTGGGTCCCGGCGCCTACCACGTGATGTTCATGGATTTGAAGCAGCCCCCTAAAGAAGGCCAGATGTTTGCCGCTACGCTGACTTTCGAGAGGGCCGGAACCGTGACCGTCGAGTTTGCCGTGCAAGCCATAGGCAGCGCGCCACCCCTGGAAGACAACGACTGACCAATTATTGCCAATCAATTTTTTCGAGAGGGACCCATCATGAACAAGCATCTTTTGCCGGCCGCTGCATTCCTCGTCCTGGGGACAAGTGCCGCCTTAGCCCATATCACGCTCGAAACAAAGGAGGCTGCGGTCGGTTCGACCTACAAGGCCGTGCTGCGCGTGCCGCATGGCTGCGAAGGCAAGGCGAGATTGCCGTGCGCGTGCAGATCCCGGAAGGGGTGATCGGGGTGAAGCCGATGCCCAAGCCCGGCTGGACGCTGCAGGTCAAGAAAGGCAAGTACGAGAAATCCTACCAGCTCTATGGCGAGGCGGTGACCTCGGGCGTCAAGGAAGTCGACTGGAGCGGCGGCAGCCTGCCGGATGAATTTTATGACGAGTTCGTCTTCCGCGGCACGTTGGCCGCCGATCTGCCGGCCGGGCAAAAACTCTATTTTCCGGTGGTGCAGGAATGCGATGGCGCCACCACGCGTTGGATAGAGATTCCGGCGGCTGGTCAGGAGGAGGATGCGCTGGAAGATCCGGCGCCCGGCCTCAACCTGCTGCCGAAGAAATGATGCATTGGCGGCGCGCTGCTTCGAAGCGGCGCGCCACTGTTTTGGTGGATGGCATGAACGTGGCCTGTTTTCAGCGGATAGAACGGACAGCCGGCAGGTGCTTCGGCCTGCTGGCCGCGATCCTGCTGCTTGCCGTCCTTGCCACGCCAAACCAGGCCTTTGCCCATGCGGCGCTGATCAAGGCCGAGCCTGCCGACGGCGCGGTTCTGGAGCGAGCGCCGACGCAATTTTCGCTGACCTTCAGCGAGCCTGTGTCGCCGCTGGTGCTGACCTTGGTGCGGCCCGACGGTACGCCTGTCGCTTTGACCTCGTTTCGGTTGAGCGACCAAACGGTTGAGATCGACAATCCACAAAAGCTCGGGCCGGGCACCCATGTCTTGAGCTGGCGGGTGATTTCCGCCGATGGCCATCCGGTCGGCGGCTCGGTGCTGTTTTCCGTTGGCGCGCCAAGTGCGGCGCCGGCGGTGGGGGAAGCTGTCGACATAGATTTGCGGTCAGCGATCTGGACCGGCAAGGTTCTTCTCTACATCGGGCTTTTCCTCGGCATTGGCGGCGCCTTCGCGCTGACATGGCTGGCGCAAGGCCAGCGCTCAGGCCAGCGCTTCGTCATTGCCGCCATCCTGTGCGGGCTGGTCGCAGCACCCCTGTCGCTCGGGTTCGAGGGGCTGGACGCGCTGGGCGCGCCACTCGCCCGGCTGGCGCAACCGGTGGTCTGGCGGACGGCGCTTGGCACCAGCTTCGGCTGGACGGTGCTGATTTCGCTGGCGGCGCTCGGGCTTGGCCTGCTGTCGTTGGTCGGATCGCGTGCTGGCGCCAGGCCGTTGGCGCTCTCCGGGCTGGCCGGTGTGGGTGCAGCCCTTGCCGCCAGCGGCCATGCCAGTGCAGCCGAACCGCAATGGCTGACGCGGCCTATGGTGTTCCTGCATGGCGCCGGCATCGCTTTCTGGGCTGGAGCATTGCTGCCGCTCGGCCTGGCGTTGAGCAGCCAATCGGTGGAAGCCGGGGCGTTCCTGCGGCGGTTTTCGCGCGCGATCATGCCCGTGGTGGTAGTGCTTGCCGCCGCCGGTGTGGTGCTCGCCATCATCCAGGTGCAGACACCGGCGGCACTGGTCAACACCGCCTATGGCCGGCTGCTGCTGATCAAGCTGGCGCTGCTGGTGTTTCTGTTCACGCTGGCGGCGGTCAATCGATGGCGGCTCACCGCCTTGGCCGAGGCCGGAGCGACGGAAGTGCGGCGACGGCTTAGCCGCTCGATCTCAGTCGAAATGCTGATCGTGCTCCTGATCTTCGGCGTTGCCGCCGGCTGGCGCTTCACGCCGCCGCCACGGGCCCTGGCAATCGCCGCGGCACAACCGACGTCGACCCATATCCACACTATGAAGGCGATGGCCGACATCGACATCACGCCCGGCCATACCGGGGAGGTCACCGCCTCCATCGTCATCATGGATGGCGATTTCGGCCCGCTCGACGCCAAGGAAGTGACGCTGGTGCTGTCCAAGCCCGATTCGGGGATCGAGCCGATCAAGCGTCCGGCGACCAAGCCAGGCGACGGCACCTGGCGCGTCGATAATCTCGTCATTCCGATTCCAGGCCGCTGGACGGCGCGGCTCGATATTCTGGTTTCGGATTTCGAAGTGGTAAAGATCGAAGCGCCGATCGATATCCGCGCCGAGTGATATTCAGCCCGCCTGCGAAGGGCGCTCAGCCGAGTTCCTGGGCTAACCCGATGAGATGCCCTTCCGGCCCGCGGATGTAGCAGAGCCGATACACGTCCTGGTAACGGACGACTTCACCGGCCAGCTGCGCGCCACGCTTGCGGAGCCTTTCAAGCGTGTCGTCGATGTCGTCCACGGTAAACATGACGCGCAGGTAGCCCAGGGCATTGACCGGGGCGTTGCGGTGATCGGCGACGACCGTCGGCGTGAGGAAGCGGGAGAGCTCGAGCCGGCTATGGCCATCCGGTGTGCGCATCATGGCAATCTCGACGTGCTGATCGCCGAGCCCGGTGACACGTCCGGCCCACTCGCCTTCGATCGTCGCCCGCCCTTCCAGTTCGAGGCCGAGCTCGCGAAAGAAGGCAATCGTCTCGTCGAGGTCATCGACGACGATCCCGACATTGTCCATCCGTTTGACTGCCATAAGTTCAACCTAACGTCATATGTTCGATCGGCAAGGCGTCGCCTGGTCACCAACTGACCCTTCCTGACTCGGTCTGACACAACGCAGACGCAACACAATTCGGCGAGGCGGTTGACGTGGCGCGAAAGGCCCGTCAATCATCTCGCCGAAAAATGGGCATCCCGAAAAACGCGGCCTCAACAAAATCCGAAAGCAGGGAAGAAACGATGGAAAAAGCCGAAATAGGCCTGATCGGCCTTGGCACAATGGGCTCCAACCTCGCGCTCAACATTGCCGAGCACGGGCACCGCATCGCCGTCTTCAACCGCACCAAGGCGCGCACCGATGCCTTCCTCGAAGGCGCCGGTTCGCTCAGGGACATGGTAGTGCCCTGCTACAGCCTGGAGGAACTGGCAGCTGCGATCAAGCCGCCGCGCCCGATCATCATCATGGTGCTGGCCGGCAAGCCGGTCGACGAACAGATCGAAGCGCTGCGCGGCGTGTTGTCTGACAACGATATCGTCATCGATGCCGGCAACGCCAATTTCCGCGATACGATGCGGCGCTTTTCGGAACTGTCGGGCTCAGGTCTCACCTTCATAGGCATGGGCGTATCCGGCGGCGAGGAAGGCGCGCGCCATGGACCGTCGATCATGGTCGGCGGCACCGAAGACTCCTGGAAGCGCGTCGAACGCGTGCTGACCGCGATCTCGGCTAAGTACAAGGATGAACCGTGCGCTGCCTGGCTTGGCACAGACGGCGCCGGGCATTTCGTGAAAACCATCCACAACGGCATCGAATATGCCGACATGCAGATGATCGCCGAGATCTACGGCATCCTGCGTGACGGTCTCGGCATGGGGCCGAAGGAGATCGGCAAGGTCTTCGAGGACTGGAACAAGGGCCGGCTCGATTCGTATCTGATCGAGATCACCGCCAAGGTGCTGGCCGCCGACGATGCAAAGACCGGCAAGCCGGTGGTCGACATCATCCTCGACCGTGCCGGCCAGAAGGGCACCGGCAAATGGTCTGTCATCGAGGCGCAGCAGCTCGGCATTCCGGCGACGGCCATCGAGGCGGCGGTGGCGGCCCGCGTGCTGTCCTCGATCAAGGATGAGCGGCAGGCGGCCGAAAAAGCCTATGGCAATATCGGCGTCATCAAGATCTCCGGCGACAAGGCGGCACTTCTGAAAGACCTGGAGCTGGCGCTGCTCGCCGGCAAGATCGCCGCCTATGCACAAGGTTTCGCGGTGATGAGCGCCGCCTCGAAGGAGTTCAACTGGAACTTGCCGATGCCGACCATCGCCAAGATCTGGCGTGCCGGCTGTATCATCCGCTCGCAGATGCTCGACACCATGGCGGAAGCCTTCGGCTCAGGCGGCGCGTCCACCAACCTTTTGATGGCGCCGGCTTTCACCACCATGATGCAGGAGGCGCATCCGTCGCTCCGGCGCATCGTCGCAAGAGCGTCGGAGGCCGGTTCGCCCGTGCCGGCGCTGGCGTCGGCGCTTGCCTATTTCGACAGCTACCGCCAGGGCCGCGGCACCTCGAACCTGATCCAGGCGCAGCGCGATTTCTTCGGCGCGCATGGTTTCGAGCGCATCGGCGAGCAGGGGGCTTTCCATGGCCCATGGGGCAGCGGCGCTGCCGGCTAGGGTCAGGTGAGGCGGCCTCTCAGGTCGTGCCAGTCAGCCCTGATACGCGACGACGTCGCCTGGCTTGACCACAGTCTGCAAAGAGCCAGGTGCCGCGCCGCCTATCCAGCCCAGCACGGCGCGGGCAAGCTCGGTGCCGGCGAGGCGGAAGTCTTCGTTGACGATCAGCAACTCCCGGCGGAACAGATGCAGCAGTTCCGACGATTGCTTGGACACGACATCGACGTCGCGGCCGAGTTTCAGGCCGGCATCCTCGATGCCGGCGACGATGGCCAGCGTTGCTGCGGCGGCGCTGCTGACGAAACCGTCCGGCCTGACGTCGCGGCGCATCAACTGCGCGGTCCGCGTCCTGATCTGATCGATCGACTGGTCGATCGAAACAGCGTTGAACGGCACTTCGCTGGCGTCGACCTCGCTCAGTGCGTCGGCAAAGCCATTGACCGTGTGGTCGTAATAGGTGAGCCCGACCGGCGGCGCTACCAGCGCCAGCCGGCGCCGGCCGACGCTGGCCAGATGGCGCACCGCTTCGGCGGCGAAGGCGTAATTGTCGAAGTCGTGATAGGGGTGGACAAGCCCCATATCGGTGCGGCCATGCGTGGCAAAGGGTATGCCACGCTCCAGCATGTAGCGGGCGCGCGGATCGTTGGGCTGCGTGCGTGAGATGATGACGCCATCGGCCGAGCCGGACTCGACCAGATACTTTACCGGGTCCAGCGGATCCTGCGAGCGCGAGTAGGGCGTGACGATCAGGTGATAGGGTGTGTCGGCAATGACCTCCGAGACGCCGTAGATGATGTCCGAGACAAAGCTCATGATCTCGCGCTCGGTATTGAGCACGAGGCTGATAACATTGGTCTTGCCAGTCCGCAGGCGCACGCCGGCGCGGTTCGGCCGGTAGCCGATCTGCCTGGCGACGAGTTGAACCCGCCGCCTGGTCTCGGCGCCGATCTCGGGTGCATCCTTGAGCGCGCGCGAGACGGTGGTGACGCCGAGCCCGGTCATGAAGGCAAGCGTTTTCAGCGTCGGCCGCTCATGCGCCGACGCCTCGTCGTCCTTCTCCGTCTGGTCCCTGTCCATTCGTCCCGCCCCGTCAGGCGCATAGCAGCCGCCGGACCAGCCGACAATCGCTTCGATGACGATGTGGCACGGTTCTTCGCCGTCAGGCCTCAATATACTGAAACGTTACAGATTTCCAACATCGCAGCGCGTGGGTCTCTCAAGCCATGGTTTTGGCAGGGTTTTGGCGGCCAGAAACGTTGCGCGACAATCAGGTTCGAGACGGTTTTCTTGCGCTGCAGCATGATTTTGCAGCGCAGCACCCGGTTTTGCGCGGAGTTTGCCGGTTTGCACGCAACGAATTTGTTCGCGCCTCGAAAAAACATTCGAGCGCGTTTATCTCAGGGGTTGCACGCTCCGCATAATTGCCGTATCGAAAATCTGTAACGTTTCAGATTCTGGGAGGAACCGAAATGCGCTATAGACTTTTGACCGCTGCCCTTGCCGCGACGGCCGCGCTTCAGCTTGCCGGCCCGGCGGCCGCCACCGACCTGGAAGTCACCCATTGGTGGACGTCGGGCGGCGAGGCGGCGGCGGTTGCGGAATTCGCGAAGGCTTTTGACGCGACCGGCAATCACTGGGTCGACGGCGCCATTGCCGGATCCGGCGGCACGGCACGGCCGATCATGATCAGCCGCATCACCGGCGGCGATCCGATGGGCGCCACCCAGTTCAATCACGGCCGGCAGGCCGAAGAACTGGTGCAGGCCGGCCTGATGCGCGACCTCACCGATGTCGCCACCAAGGGCAAGTGGACGGAAATCGTGCGGCCGAAGAGCCTGCTCGACAGTTGCACCATAGACGGCAAGATCTACTGCGTGCCGGTCAATATCCACTCCTGGCAGTGGTTGTGGCTGTCGAACGAAGCCTTCGAGAAGGCCGGCGTGCCGCTGCCGAAGGACTGGAATGAATTCGTGGCGGCAGCGCCCGCCCTGGAAAAGGCGGGCATCATCCCGCTCGCTGTCGGCGGACAAGCCTGGCAATCTTCCGGCGCCTTCGATGTGCTGCTGGCGGCGGTCGGCGGCACCGATGCATTCCTCAAGGTCTACAAGGACAAGGACGCCAAGTTCGCCGCTGGGCCCGAGATCGCCAAGGTCTTCAAGGCCGCCGACGATGCCCGCAAGATGGCGAAGAACACCAATGTGCAGGACTGGAACCAGGCGACCAATCTGGTCATCACCGGCAAGGCCGGCGGCCAGATCATGGGTGACTGGGCGCAAGGCGAGTTCCAGGTTGCCGGCAAGGTCGCCGGCAAGGACTATGCCTGCCTGCCGGGCCTCGGTCTGAACGAAGTTATCGCCACCGGCGGCGACGCCTTCTATTTCCCGCTGCTCAAGGATGCCGACAAGTCCAAGGCGCAGGAGGTGTTGGCAGAGACGCTGCTCGACCCTAAGACTCAGGTCGCCTTCAATCTCAAGAAGGGCTCGCTGCCGGTGCGCGGTGACGTCGATCTCAATGCGGCGAACGACTGCATGAAGAAGGGTCTGGCCATCCTCGCCAAGGGCGCCGTCATCCCGTGGACGGACCAACTGCTTTCGCAGGATACCCAGAAGCAGAAGGAAGATCTCTTCGCCGAATTCTTCGCCAAGCCGGACCTGACCATCGAAGACGCGCAGAAGCGCTTCGCCGACCTCATCGCTTCGGCAGACTGACGTTGGAGGCAATACACCTCGCTCCCGGCCTTGCGAAAGCAGGGCCGGGATCGCACCGCCCTTACCCAGCCGGCTGACGAGATGAGCAAGAGCGAACGCCCCAACCCGCTGTTCCGCAACATCAATGCGAAGGTCGCCTCGATCCCGATGATCCTCACCGCGTCGGTGGTTTTCGTCGGCGGCACCGTCTGGACGGTGTTCTATTCCTTTACCAATTCGAAGCTGCTGCCACGGCTGAATTTCGCCGGGCTCGACCAGTATTACCGGCTTTGGGCGACGCCGCGCTGGCTGATCTCGATCGAGAACCTTTTGATCTACGGCGCGATCTCGCTGGTGTTCTCACTGGTCATCGGCTTCCTGCTTGCAGCGCTTCTCGACCAGAAGATCCGTTTCGAGGACACGTTCCGCACCATCTTCCTCTATCCGTTCGCGCTTTCCTTCATCGTCACCGGCCTGGTCTGGCAGTGGCTGCTCAATCCGGATTTCGGCATCCAGCATGTGGTGCGGGACCTCGGCTGGACGAGCTTCAACTTCGACCCGCTCTACAATTCCAGCATCGTCATCTACGGCATTTCGATTGCGGCGCTGTGGCAAGGCACCGGGCTCATCATGTGCTTGATGCTGGCCGGCCTGCGCGGCATCGACGAGGACATCTGGAAGGCGGCGCGGGTAGACGGGATCCCGATGTGGAAGACCTATCTGTTCATCGTCATCCCGATGATGCGGCCGGTTTTCATCACCACGCTGGTCATCATCGCGTCGGGCATCGTCAAGGTCTACGACCTCGTTGTCGCCCAGACCAGCGGCGGCCCCGGAATCGCCTCCGAAGTGCCGGCCAAATATGTCTATGACTACATGTTCTTCGCACAGAATCTTGGCCAGGGCTTTGCCGCCTCGACCATGATGCTGCTCTCGGTGGTGATCGTCGTCGTGCCGTGGGCCTACCTTGAATTTGGAGGCAGGAAGCGTGGCTGACCCGGCCGTCCCTTTGCCCGCCAGCGCGGGTGCCGCCGAGCGCGAAGCCTCCGGGCCGCGCGGGCCGAAGCCGCGGCATGTCTTCTCGCGCCGCAATATCTACCTCTATGGCACGCTGATCGTTGTGGCGGTCTACTATCTGCTGCCGCTCTACGTGATGGTCGTAACCTCGCTCAAGGGCATGCCCGAGATACGGATGGGCAATATCTTCTCGCCGCCGCTCGAAATCACGTTCGAACCGTGGGTGAAGGCGTGGGCGACCGCCTGCACCGGCCTCAATTGCGACGGGCTTTCGCGCGGCTTCTGGAATTCGGTGCGCATCACTGTGCCGTCAGTGCTGCTGTCGATCGCGATCGCCTCGGTGAACGGCTATGCGCTGGCCAACTGGCGCTTCAAGGGCGCCGACACATTCTTCGTCATCCTGATCGTCGGCGCCTTCATCCCCTATCAGGTGATGATCTATCCGATCGTCATCATCCTGCGCGAGATCGGCCTCTACGGCAGCCTCAGCGGCCTGGTGATCGTCCATTCCATCTTCGGCATGCCGATCCTCACGCTTTTGTTCCGCAACTATTTTGCCTCGATGCCGGAAGAGCTGTTCAGGGCGGCACGGGTCGACGGCGCCGGCTTCTGGGGCATCTTCCTGCGGATCATGGCGCCGATGTCGCTGCCGATCTTCGTCGTCGCCATCATCCTGCAGGTGACCGGCATATGGAACGACTTCCTGTTCGGCGTCGTCTACACCCGCCCCGACACCTATCCGATGACGGTGCAGCTCAACAACATCGTCAATTCGGTGCAAGGCGTGAAGGAGTACAACGTCAACATGGCCGCCACCATCCTGACCGGGCTCGTGCCGCTCATCGTCTACTTCATTTCCGGCAAGCTTTTCGTGCGCGGCATCGCCGCCGGTGCGGTGAAAGGGTGATGGCGATGACGGCAGCCAACGGCACCAGCGTTTCGATCCAGGACCTGTCCCTGAATTTCGGCTCGGTATCGGTGCTGCAGACCCTCAATCTCGAGGTCGCAGAGGGCGAGTTCATCGTGCTGCTCGGTCCCTCGGGCTGCGGCAAGTCGACCTTGCTCAACTGCATCGCCGGGCTGCTCGATATTTCCGAAGGCCGCATCTTCATCAAGGGCAAGAACGTCACCTGGGAAGAGCCCAAGGATCGCGGCATCGGCATGGTATTCCAGTCCTATGCACTTTATCCGCAAATGACGGTGGAGAAGAACCTGTCGTTCGGCCTGCGCGTTGCCGGCGTGCCCAGGGACGAGATCGCCAAGCGCATCGCCCGCGCCGCCGAGATCCTGCAGATCGAGCCGCTTTTGCAGCGCAAGCCCGCGGCCTTGTCCGGCGGCCAACGCCAGCGCGTGGCGATCGGGCGGGCGCTGGTGCGCGACGTCGACGTCTTCCTGTTCGACGAGCCACTATCCAATCTCGACGCCAAGCTGCGCTCGGAACTGCGCGTCGAAATCAAGCTTCTGCATCGCAAGCTGCAGAACACCATGATCTACGTCACCCACGACCAGATCGAGGCGATGACGCTGGCCGACCGTATCGCGGTCATGCGCGGCGGCGTCATCCAGCAGCTTGACGCGCCGCAGACGATCTATAACCGGCCGGTCAACCGGTTTGTCGCCGGCTTCCTCGGCTCGCCGGCGATGAATTTCCTCGAAGGGGAGCTGGAGGCCAGTGCTGCTCCAGTGTTCAGGACCGACCGTGTTTCGGTGCCGCTCGATCGCTATACCTTTGACGGCACGGAGCGCCCGGCCGGCGCTTGCGTGCTGGGCATCCGGCCTGAACATATCGCTTTCGGTGACGCGGCTAAGTCGATGCCGTTTTCCGCCGGCGGTTCGGTCGAGATCGTGGAGCCGATGGGTTCCGACACGCTGGTGTGGACGAAGCTTGCCGGCCGCAACCTCTCCTTCCGCGTCGAGGCGGAACGGACGCTGCGCAGCGGCGATCCGATCCAGTTCGGTTTCGATCCGGCGCGCGCCTCGCTGTTCGACGCTGCGACCGGCAATCGCCTGTGACCCTCTAGAATCATCCGCAAACCATCCTCCCAAGAACGATCCCCCTAAAACGATCTCGCGAAAACGATCCCCCGAAAACATCCCCAAGCCTTAACCACCCAAGAAACGGACAGAGACGATGAACTGGTCATTCCAACTCTACAGCGCCCGCAATTTCCAGCCGTGGGACGGCATCCTGAAAATGCTTGGTAAGCTCGGCTACAAGGAAGTCGAAGGTTTCGGCGGCGTCTATGACGACCCCAAGGCGTTCCGCGCCGAACTCGACAAGAACGGGCTTTCGATGCCGACCGGACATTTCTCGATCGATGCGCTGGAGAATGATTTCGACGGCGTACGCAAAACAGCCGACGCACTCGGCATCACGCTCGTCATCTGTCCCTATCTGCTGGCCGAGCAGCGGCCGGCCGACGCTGCCGGCTGGCGCGGCTTTGGCGAGCGTCTGGCCAAGGTCGGCGAGACCGCAAAAAAAGCCGGCTACGGCTTTGCCTGGCACAACCATGATTTCGAGTTCAAGACACTCGCCGACGGCTCGGTGCCGCAGGATCACATCCTGTCGGCTGCGCCCGACATCGGCTGGGAGATGGACGTCGCCTGGGTAATCCGCGGCGGCGTTGATCCGCTGCCGTGGATCGAAAAGCACGGCAAGCGCATCAGCGCCGTCCATGTCAAGGACATGGCCAAGTCAGGCGAAGGCCTTGACGAGGACGGCTGGGCGGATGTCGGCCACGGCACCATCGACTGGGCCGGCCTGATCAAGACACTTCAGGCGAAGAGCGCGGCCAAATATTACGTCATGGAACAGGACAACCCCAACGACATCGAGCGCTTCGCCAGCCGCTCGCTCGCATCCGTCAAGGCTTACTAGGAACAATCATCATGGCAAAGAAACTGGGTATCGGCGTCATCGGCTGCGGCAACATCTCGAAAGCGTATTTCTCGCTGGCGCCTCTGTTTCGCGGCATCGAGATGCGCGCCTGCGCCGACATCAACATGGACGCGGCCAAGGCACGGGCGAAGGAGTTCAAGCTGCGCGCCGAGACCGTCGAAGAACTGCTCAAGGATGACGAGATCGACATCATCGTCAACCTCACCATCCCGGCGGTGCACTACGGGGTGTCGAAGCAGATCCTCGATGCCGGCAAGCACGTCTATTCGGAAAAGCCGTTCGTGCTGTCGGTCAAGGAAGGCCTCGACCTCAAGAGCCGGGCCGAGAAGAAAGGGCTGCGCATCGGCTCGGCCCCGGACACGTTCCTGGGCGGCGCGCACCAGCTGGTGCGCAACCTCATCGACACCGGCGCGCTCGGCAAGATCACCAGCGGCACCTGTCATGTGATGGGCCACGGCATGGAGCACTGGCACCCCAATCCCGATTTCTTCTTCCAGCCCGGCGCCGGGCCGGTGCTCGACATCGGGCCCTACTACATCACCAACCTGATCCAGCTGATCGGGCCGGTGAAGCAGGTGGCGGCCTTCGCGACAACGCCTGCCAAGGAGCGCACGATCTCGTCGAAACCGCGCGCGGGCGAGAAAATCCCGGTCAACACGCCGACAACGATCCACGGCCTGCTGGAGTTCGAGAACGGCGCCGTGATCACGCTCAACACCAGCTGGGACGTCTGGGCGCATGGTCACGCGCCGATGGAACTCTATGGTGAGACGGGCACGGTGTTCGTGCCGGATCCGAATTTCTTCGGTGGCGACGTGCGCATAACCAAGGCGGCAAAACCGGTGAAGAAACTGCCGAAATGGCAGCATCCGTTCGGCGTGCCCAACGAAATGCACGGCCAGGGCATGATGGCCAACTACCGCACCGCAGGCCTTGCCGACATGGCGCTGGCGATCGCCGAGGGCCGGCCGCATCGTTGCTCGATGGAGCTCGCGCTGCATGCCGTCGACGTCATGACCGGCCTGTTGCGGTCGGGCGAGACCGGCAAGTTCGTCGCCATGCAGACCAGCTGCGAGCGGCCGGCTGCACTCGGCGTCAAGGACGCAAAAGAACTGTTGGCGAAGCAGAAATGAGGTAGAAGGGTGTCGGCGCGCGCGCGCCGACACCCATACAATCCAGGATCTGTACCCATGCGCTGGCAGCCGGCTGAACACCGCTATGAGAAAATGCTCTACAACAGATGTGGGCGATCCGGCCTGAAACTGCCGGCGATCTCGCTCGGCCTGTGGCACAATTTCGGCAACGACACGCCGCACAAGACCAAGCAGGCGATCGCGCGCAAGGCCTTCGATCTCGGCATCACCCATTTCGATCTCGCCAACAATTACGGTCCGCCGCCGGGCTCGGCCGAGATCGCCTTCGGCGAGATATTGCGCACCGACTTCGCCAGCTATCGCGACGAGCTGATCATCTCGACCAAGGCCGGCTATGAGATGTGGGCAGGGCCTTACGGCGAATGGGGCAGCCGCAAATATGTGCTGGCGAGCCTCGACCAGAGCCTGAAGCGGATGGGGCTCGACTATGTCGACATCTTCTATTCGCACCGCTTCGATCCGGATACGCCGCTTGAGGAAACGATGGGCGCGCTCGACCATGCGGTGCGTTCCGGCAAGGCGCTCTATGCCGGCATCTCGTCCTACAATTCGCAGCGCACGCGCGAGGCGGCCGACATATTGAAGCAGCTCGGTACGCCCTGCATCATCCATCAGCCGAGCTATTCGATGCTCAACCGCTGGGTCGAAGAGGACGGACTGCTCGATACGCTGGAAGGGCTCGGTGTCGGATCGATCGTGTTCTCGCCGCTGGCGCAAGGCATGCTGACCGACAAATATCTCGGCGGCATCCCCGAGGGTAGCCGCGCCAGCCAAGGCAAGTCGCTGCGGCCCGCCTTCATCAACGAAAAGACCATCGCTAACATCCAGGCGCTGAACGCGATCGCCGGCAAGCGTGGCCAGACGCTGGCGCAGATGGCGCTGGCCTGGGTGCTGCGCAAGGGCCGGGTCACCTCGGCGCTGATCGGCGCCAGCCGGCCCGAACAGGTCGAGGACTGCGTCGGCGCGCTCAAGGTGCTCGAGTTCAGCGATGCCGAGCTCGCCGAAATCGACACTTACGCACGCGAGTCCGACATCAATCTGTGGGCGGCGTCGGCCGAGCGCAAAGGCCCGCCGCGGAAGTAAGCGGAACAGCCGGCACCGGACATGAATCAAAACGGCGGGAAAGATCCCGCCGTTTTGCGTTTATCAAGCTTCGGGCCCGTTCAGGGCTTCTTGGCCGTGCCGAGACCGGCCTTGGGCGCCGCCGCGGCTGCCGGAGCCGGGGTCTTCATCTTGGCTTCGATCCAACCCGTATAGTTGGCCAATCGCGTGTAGATGCCATAGGCATTCTTGTGGCCGCAAGCGGCGGTGCCGTCGGACGGACCTTCGCCCCAGGAGACGACGCCGACCTGGACCGGACCGTTGGCGCCGGTCATGAACAGCGGACCGCCGCTGTCGCCGTTGCAGGCGTCGCGTTCGCCGCTGTCGGTGCCGGCGCAAATCATGTTCTTGGTCAGCGGATCCGACATATCGGCGGCGATCGCATTGGCGGCGGCATCGATGCCCTTTTCCGAATAACGCATCCGATGCGAGAGATCGCCAAGTGCCGCCTTCAAGTCATGCGCATAGATCGACTTGATGCCGCTGTTGCAGGCAGCGCTCGGCTCGAGATCGAGATCGGCCACCATCAGCGCGGTCGGGAAGGTGCCGTCCTGCATCTTGCCCCAGCCGATGACCGTGGTCTTGCCGCTGTCTGGCGTCGGCTCATTGGTGATCTTGATGACCGGCGCATCGGCGGGCTCCGCCAGCCGGAGCAGGCCGAGATCATTGTCCAGCGTCTGTTCGCTGTAGCCCTCGTTGACGATGACCTCGACCACCTTGTAGCGCTTGCCTTCGGTAAGATCGGTGGCGCCGGTCAGCACGGTCACCGTGTCGGGCGAAATCGGCCGGCCCTTGTCGTTGAGGCAGTGCGCCGCCGTCAGCACCCATTGCGGCGCGATCAGGCTGCCGCCGCAGAATTGCGCGTTTGGCTGCGAGGCCGGGCTGGGGTCCAGCCGGGCGCTGGTCAGCAGCGCCACCTGGAACGGATAGGCCCCTTTGTCGGCTTCCTTGCCGCCATAGACGCGGTCGGCCCCGTCGGGATTCTCGGCCTTGGCCTTGTCCCGGGATTCGGCGACGCGCTGCATCGGCGAGACCGCCGCTTCCGGCCTGGCGGCGTCGTCGGCTGCATAGAGCGCGTTGACGGCGGGGAAAGCGGCCGCGATGCCCAACAGCGATGCAGCGGCAAGCGGCCTGAACCGATGGATAATGTTCACCTTGAAACCCTCCTGAGATGAAAAATGCCGAGCCATGCCGCCATGACGCATAACCAACAGAAGCGGTACCGGTACCTCGATCGCCTTCTGCCAGAACGAACGACATCCGCGCGGTCATAAAACCGAAATACGACTTTTGCTAATCGTGCCCCATCGGGCAGAGCCCACCCAAACCCTATAGCCCCCCACGGGCTACGTGGAAGCGATTTGTCATTGCCAATGTTGGATTATTTTAGGCAGTATATCGACGCGGGTGCGTTTGGCGGAGGGCTTTAACGAGGCCGCCCGGACCGATGATCCGATACGGCGGGTAACCAAACTAATTTTTTAACTCCACCACGATCTCGACAATATTTCTGTATTTTGCTCCACTCCTTGCTGACTTTTGGGAGAGTCTCACCATGACGAAACTGACAAGCACTATCATTGCGTCCGCACTGCTATCCACCGCACTGTGGACGATGCCTGCCTTCGCCGCCGATCCCGGCTCAGCGAATGCCGGCAATGGCGAAAGCATGCGCGATCTCGGAACGGGCGACTACCAGCCCGGCCGTGCAAAGCCGATCGCGCCGCCGAAACTGACCGAAGATGAAGCCAGCCGGGCAGCGCCGCTGACCGACGAGGGCGCGGCGGTCAAATCCTATGGCATCGTCGGACGTTCCGCCGATGGCAAGGACATCAAGATCGATGCAGGCGAGACGCTGAAGGACCTTGTCATCAAGGAATTGAACGCGCCCGCCAACACACCGAACGCCGACAAGACCGGATTGACGGGCGGCGACGAAGCCGGCCGCCAGGTGTTCGGGGCCGACGATCGCGAGCAGATCAAGAACACCAAGACCTACCCGTTCACCGCGATCGGGTATATCGAAGGCAAAGCCAAGAGCGGTTATGGCAGCTGCTCGGGAACCCTGATCGGTCCGCGCACGGTGCTCACCGCCGCGCATTGCCTCTACAGCAATGAAGACAAGGCTTGGCTCGACGACGTCATCTTCGTGCCGTCGCTCAACGGCAACACCGCCGACGATGCACCGTTTGGCGCTTTCAGCTACGAGAGCGTCTATATCCTGCAGGGCTTCATCGACAATTATCAGGGTTACTACGGCTCGGTCATTCCGTGGGACCTCGGCATCATTACGCTGAAGCAGGATGTCGGCACCAATCTCGGCTGGCTGGGTTATGCCAACTATGAGAACCTCGGCGATTTCACCGCAAACATCGTTGGCTATCCCGGCGACAAGCCGATGGGAACGATGTGGAAGGCGACCTGCGAAGTGAAAGCCGAAAACGTCGGCGCGGAGTATTTCCAGTACGACTGCGACACCTATCCGGGGTCGAGCGGCAGCTCGGTCTACGCCTACGACAATGGCGCCAAGCAGCGCGTCGTCACCGGCGTGAACGTGGCCGAAAGCCCCAACGCCAACACTGCGGTGCGCCTGAACGCTGCCAACGTGGCGTGGATCAACAGCCTGTACAAATAAGGCCCGATCTTTCGCCGGCAAACAGCGGCGATAACCAGCACTACCAAACCGGCGGCGGGACGTTCCCGCCGCCGGTTTTTTTGTATCGAAACACCTCTCTTGCACTGTGTTACAGCGGTGCTTACGCTAGGCGATCCAAGGGGTTGGGTAAGATGGCGCGGGCAAGAATGATCTTCGGAGTCAAAGCGATGGCGGCTGCATCCATGCTGGCCGCACTGACATGCTTTTCCGCTATGGCCGATCAAGGCGGTGCCACACCCGATGGCGCCTGGGCCGAGCGGGTGCAAATCCTCTATAAAAGCGAAACACGTTCGGTGCTGCGCAAGAATGTACGGGTCTGGGATTCCCACCCGGAATTGGGTCTTGATTTCACCTGGGAGCCGGCGTCCGGCGTGTCGCCGGACCGCACCGTCGCAGCCGACGGCACCGTCAACGGCAAGGGCAGGCTGGTCTGGCGCGTACGCGGCTCGGCGAGCTACGACCCCAAGACGATCTATTCCAGCTATTTCGGCGAGATCAGGAATGGCCGCCCCGATGGACAAGGCCGGCTGGAGCTGCGTTCAGGCGAGATTCTCGACGGCCGTTGGGTCGCCGGCCAGCTCGACGGCCATGCGATCCATGTCGATGCCGACGGCAATCGCTATGAAGGGCAATTCAGGGCCGGTGTGCCGAATGGCGAGGGCAGGCTGGAGACGAAGACAGGCAAGATATTCGTCGGCTCTTTTGCCGATGGGCTGAAGGACGGCAAGGGCCGCACCCGGTTGCCCGGCGGCACCGTCTACTGGTCGCAATGGGCGATGGGCAAGGAGATCGGCGGTGCGCGCCCCGATGTGCTGGCCGATGCCAGAGTGGGCGGGTTGCTCAAGGCGCAGACCGGCGGCGGTTCCGCCGACAAGGTCGAGATCGGCATTGCCGTCGACCAGCGCATGACGCAGCAGGCCGACATGCAGTACCAGCATCTCGTGCGCGACGAAGACATCGCGATCTATCCGGTGTCGGACCAGTACAATGATGCCTGGAACGGCACCGGAGAGATTCGTACCGGCAATGTCTATGAAGGCATGGACTGGGAGACGGCGCCGGCCTTCGCCGAAGTCGACCTCAAGACCACCGACCGGTCGAGGGTCAAGATCGACAGCCTGGAAATGAAGGTGGCCGCGAGCGAGGCCTACCGCAAGCCGATGCTGTCGATCAGCGAGCATTATGGCTGCGTCGGCTTCCGCCCCGACTTCTCGATCGTCAACAATGGCTGGGGCGACGTGAAAGACATGAAGATGTCGATCCAGTTCACCAGGACCGACGAGGAGGACAACGCGACCGGCGAGCCGAGCCGCACGTTCACGAAGGACATCGGCACTTTCGGCGACGGCGTCGACGTCTCGATCAAGAACGTGCTGATTGAAGCCGGCGTCGACACAACCACGCTCGAGACCGAGCGCTTCACCTGCCCGTCAAGGGACAGCCTGGATGTCTGCCGCGCCCAGGTGGCCAACAAGGTCAAGTTCGGCGACGTTGCCGATTACATCAGCGGCAGCGTCGAGAAAATGAGCGTGACCGGGATTGGCAAGCTCGATTATTCCTGGGCGGACGATCAGGGCGCTGTCTACCAGCAGAGCGAGCCGTTTCGCGTCATCGTCTCGCTGGTCAGCATCGAGGTCCCAGAATCGCTCGCCGAATGCGGCGATGGCGGCGGCGCGTCGCCCGAAGCGCTACGCTACCAGAACATCGAATTTCCGATCGGCAAGACCGATTACAGCATCCCCATGCCGGTGCGCGGCAACAAGAATCTCAGCGCCTACACGGCACGGCTGAAAATGTGGTCGTCAATGTCGTCGATCCATCGCTTCAGCATCGCCGCCCATTTCGCCGATGGCAGCACACGGGAGAGCAAGCCGGCCACGTTCTTCTATTTCAGGCCGAAGCAGTCGCTGTTTGAAACCAGCACCAAGCCGGCGGTCTGCTATCTGCCGGAAGATCTGCAAGGCTGTTGAGGTCCTGTCACGTCCTTTCGGGAATCGCGTTATTTCGAGCCCATCTCGAAATAATTGGGCAGCGGGATCAGCCTGGCAAAGATCGTGCCCTGGCTGAACACCCTGAGTTCCAGCATCGACCCAGACGATCGTTCGGCCTTCTGGTCGAACAGGAAATTGCCGAGCGAATAGATCTCCGCAACATCGCCGCCGCCGAGCGGAAGGATCGCCTCGCTCGATACATGCGGATGGCCGCCGACGATTGCCGTGACACCGCGCAGCCGCATCTGGTCGGCAAGCATCTCCTCGCGCGGCGACGGCTCCGTCTTGTACTCGCGGCCCCAATGGACGAAGGCAATCACCGGCCGCTCGGCATTGTCGTGCAGCAGCCGGTCGAGCAAAGCAGGCGTCAGAAGGTCGGTGTTCCTGGAGCCGTTGGTATCGATGTCGGTCAGCCCGACCAGGTCGAGATCGGCAAGCGCCAGCGTCTCGCCCTGCCCGAAATGGGCGATGCCGGCCGCATCGTGTGCGGCCAGCGTCTCGGCATAGCCTGACGGGCCGAGGTCGTAGGCGTGATTGTTGGCGAGGCTGACAGCGGCGACATGCAATTTCTTGAGCATGTCGATGGCGAGGTCTGCGGGCATGGCCAGCGTCATGTCGTCGATCGCCTCAGGGACGTTGGGCAGGATCACGCCTTCGAGATTGACGATCAGCGGCCGCGAGCGGGTCAGGGCCAGCACGCTTTCGACGATCTTCTCGGCAACACCGTCGCGGACCAGGATCTTCTTCATGGCGCGGGCGAAATTCACGTCGCCCGCGAAATAGTAGAGCTTGTCGTCGGGACGGGCAGGATTGTTGAAGCCGGGGCCGAAGGCGCCGAACAGCGCCACGACATAGCTGGTGGTGCGCTCGACATAGTCGCTTGAATGCGCCTGCGAGTTCTCGTTGGCGACGACCAGCGGCGCAGCACCGAACAGTTCGCGCTGCAGCCTGGTCTGGATATAGAGCGCACCGACCGAATCGGCGTGATCCGGCTGGCGCAGCGCCGCGATGCCGTCGAGCGACCCGGCGGCGAGCATGTTCAGCGTCTGCTGGTCGAAACGCCTGGCTTCGTGCTGCGGCAGATAGTGGGAGAAATCGGTGGATTCGACGATCAGCGTGTCCTTGTCGACGATCGCTTTCAGCGCCTGCGCCAGCCGGTCCCAGTCGGCTCGCTTGGCTTTGACCGACATCGCCACCGGCACGATTTCAGCTTCGGGGAAATAGTGATGCAGGAAAGGCAGCATCGCCTGCACGCCATGCTCCCTGGCGAACAGGCAGGAGTCTTCGACCATGTCGCGGTTCGCTTCCAGAAGGTGCACGGCTTCCGTGTCGGCCTGGACTGGACCGAGCACTGTTTCAAAACCGCGCGGCGTCGTGGCGAAGAGTTTCTGCGTCTCGTGGAAATGGTCCGGCGACAGGATGACGATGCGCTTGTAGCGGAAGCCGGACGCGGCGTGGAAACCGAGTGCGACGAGATCTGCGACGAGCAGGTGGTGGGGGACTGTGATGCCGGTGAGGCGTTGGTTGGACGGCTCGATTCTGGCGACGGCGGCGATGGCGTCGGTGAAGAGTGTGGGGTCGGAGTAGAAGGACGGGAAGTTTGTGTCGCCGGGCGGGCAGGTGATGGGGGCGGCAGACGCTTGAAGCACTGAGAGGATAAGCAAGGCGGTGGCAAAGACCAGAATGCTGGTCCGTGCCCAGGCACCCCCCGCTGTCCTGCCGGACATCTCCCCCGCAAGGGGGGAGATTGGATGTCGCCTCGACTTTCGCCAATCATCAACCTTGAAAATAGATCTCCAGCAATGAAGAGACTGATCTCCCCCCTTGCGGGGGAGATGGCCGGCAGGCCAGAGGTGGGTGCCTGGGTGCCGACCTCTCACGGCTCAGCCAGCACAATGTTCTCCACGCCGCCGACATAGTAGAACGGCTTCTGCTTGGACGCGGTCAGCCGCAGCACTTCGCGCGAAATGTAGTCGGCGAGGCCGAACAGCGTCACGCCGCCGTCGGAGGTCTTGGCCCGGCCGCGCAGGCCTTCGAGGATCGAATAGGTGAAGACGCCATGGCCGAGCTCGGGCAGTTCGGCGGCGGTGTTGTTGGCAGCGGTGGCCGAGAAGACGACGATGCGTGCGTCCTGCGCGTCTTTTTCCAGGCGCGGGTTGAAGGCGTTGGCGGCGTGGCAGGTGTCGAGCAGCATGAAGCGCATGCCCTTGGCCCGCTCAACCGATTTCTGGATGTCGCCCCAGTCGACCAGCGAGGAGCGCTTCCAGCGGTCGGGATCCTGTTTGCGGCCGTCCGTGGGGATGAAATAATAGTCTTCGTCGATGTTGATGCCGTGACCGGCGACGAAAATGATGGTGGTGTCGTTCTCGCCGGGTTTGTCGAGGAAATCGGCGAGCTGGTCGTCGATGGTGTCGGAATCCGGTTCCAGGATGGTGTCGGCGCTGGCGACCTTGAACACGTCCTTGCCGGTATCGGGCGCCTCATCCAGCGCTTCGCGGTTGACCAGAACCAGCGTCTCCATCGCCGAAAACAAGGGCGCGGATTTCTGCGAGATCACCTTGAGGAATTCGGTGGCGTCATCGACGGGATAGCGCAGATCGCAGGCGTGGCCGGCGCATGCATCGGTGAGGAAAGGATATTTGTCGACGCCGATCACGGCGACGTAGAGCTTGCCCTTGTTGGCTGGATTTTCGGTTTTCCTGGCAAGCGCTGTGACACTGCGCTCGGTCAGATAGCCGAACTCGTTGGTGCCGGTGATGCGAATGGTATTTTCGCCATTCTCGACCGGCACTTCGACGATGGTGCTCTTGCCACCATCGATTGACCGTGCGGTGACATCGCCGACATTGCGGCTGTTCGACAGGATCGAAAATCCGGCGACATCGGCGCCGGCTTCCTGCGCGCCCGAAATCTCGACGGCGACATAGCCCTCGCGGACGTTGCTCTGGTCGGCGGCAAGCTTGATGCCGAATTCCGGCGGTTTGCGCTCGAGCAGCTTTTCCAGCTGGCGGTCGACGCCGGGGCGCATTTCCTGGACCGCCTGTTCGGCGCTGCGCAGGATGATGGCCCGGCGCACCATTTCCGGGCTCCAGAGATATTTCTTCAGCTGGCCGGCGCTGATGAAACGCCCTTCGTGGCCGCGGCCCTGATTGACGTGCCAGCCGATCAACTTGTCGCCATCGGCGGAGGAATAATAGTAGCCCTGCGGCATCCAGGCGATCCATTCGGAGCCGGCGAAGAACATCGACACTATCAGTTTGTGTGTCTTCAAATTCCACAGCCGCACGGTCTGGTCAGCGCTGCCGGTGACCAACAGCCCTTCCTTCTCGGCGGCAACCATGGCGTTGATCTCGCCGGTGTGGCCGGTGAATTCACCCGATACCTCGGCGGTCGCGGTTTTGTATTCCAACAGCGTGCCGTCGCTGCCGCCGGTGATCAGGCCAAGCCCATTGCCGATCAGCGTGTAAGCCGAATGGACGAAGCCATTGGTGGCGGAATTCTCGATGCTGTGCATCACCTTTCCGCCGCTCGCGATTTCGAGCACGGCATTCTCCAGGCCGTCCTTGCCGCCGGGGGCAGCACGGAGCGACCACTCACCCTCTGCGAGTGCCGCGCGGGCATAGGCGCCCTGTTCCGCAAACGCCACCGGGTCCTCGAAGAACCGCTCGGCCGTCGGTAGCGCCAGCACCTTGTCCAGCGTGCCCTGCAGCTCGGGACAGGACACGCGTTCAGGGCAGGGGTTGGTGTTGCCCCAAGCGATGGAGCTGCTCGCCGCATCGATCCCGATCGCCGTCACCGGTTCGCCGACCCCTTGCAGCAGCGCCTTGCGCTCGCCGGTCATGGGGTTCCAGACCTGGATGGCGTTGCGGGTGCCGCCGGCTGTCGCCACCAGCGAGCCGTCGGCATTGCCGGCGCCAGCAAAGACCGTGCCGTCATGGCCGTTATAATCGAGCAGTTGCTCGCCGCTGTCGGTATTCCAGACCGCCGAGCGATGCTTGTCGGCGCAGCGATAGCTGCATGACGCAACAAGCCGCGAACCCGTGGCGAAGCTCAGAGCGCCGATCTGGAAATCCTGCTTCGGCATGGCGCGGACGAATTTGCCGGTGCTGGCCTGCCAGAGCTGGACGTCGCCGTCCTTGCTGCCGGTGGCGAACAGGCTGCCATCCAATGACACGGCGAGTGCGGCGACGCCGACATCGCGCAGCGGTTCGGCCTCGGCGGGTAAAGCGATTTCCTCTGACTTGGCGATGTCCCAGAGCCTTATGCCGTTGTCGGTGGTCGTCGCCACCAGCCGGGTTCCCGCAGCGGCGAAGGCGAGCTTTTCCACACGCCAGGAATCGGCATCGAGTTTTTCCGTCAGCGTCCAGCCCGACGCGGATTTGTCGTCCGCCCGCCAGAGGTAGACGAAACCATCGCCACCGCCGGCGGCGAGCGTGTTTCCGTCGGGTGAAAAGGCGACATCATAGATGGCATAGTCGGCGGCCTTGAGCACGGTTTTGATCTTGCCGGTGGTGAAATCGAACAGCCTGACATCGCCATAAGGGGGCTTGTCGCCGATGCCGGCGCCGAAATAACCGCCGGCGGCGATCGTCTTGCCATCCGGCGACACGGCAATCGCAAAGACCTTGCCGTCATTGCCATTGCCAAGATAACCGCGGATGGTGCGGAGCGTCACCCCGCTCTGCCAGTCCCAGATGCGGATGGTCTTGTCGTCAGATGCGGAGACCAGTTCCTCGCCGTCCGGCGTGAAGGCAAGGTCGGTGACCCTGGCGCTGTGGCCGCCGGTGTTGAGATCGAGGTGGAAATCGAGGTCCTCGGCACCGGCGGTTGACGTTAACGCCAGAAGACCGACCAGGATTAGCCACCGGATAGCACGCAAGGGATGGGAGCTGCCCGGCACCTTGTTGCGCCGCTATTTGGAGTCGGCGGGCGGCGGCGACCCGTGACGCACATAATTCTCGATCGCCTGGGCATAATTGGCGGAACCGGCCTTGCGTTCTTTTTCGATGTAGCCGGCAAAATAGCTCCAGAACGACACCGCATAGTCGCGGAAATAGGCATCGGCGACATCGCGCGAACAGAGCTTGCCCTCGACGCAGATCGAGAGACGATTGAGGAAATAGACGATGCGATCGAAATTGTCGTTGAAGTCGGCGATCGGCATGGTGCCGCCGCCGGCAGTCATCGCCTCGATCCCGATGCGTTGCCGAAACACTTGTTCCTCGGTTGGCGACGGCGTGGCGCTGAGCAGATTGTCGTATTTGGCGTTGAGTGCCGACAGGCGCTCCTTGAGCGCGCGTTGCGCCTGCTGAAAGTCCTTGCTTTCCCAAAGCTCGACCAGCGACATCGTCTGCTCGACGCGCTTCTGTTCCTGGTTTGCGAGAAACTGGAAGACCGAGAAGCCCAAGGTGAAGACGATCGCCAGGCGCACGGCGAGACCCGACCAGGCGTAGATCAGCATGCGCCAGTCGCGGTCGGTGAACGGGTTGGCTTCCTTCTTGATCTCGTGACTGCTCGGCCACGGAAAGCCTTCGGTGGTTTCGGGCAAGGTCGCCGGCTTCTTGGCCGGTGCCGGCGCCGATGTGGCCGGCGATTTTTGCGTTGCAGCGCCCCCCGGCTTTTTCATCCGCAGCTGTCCAGTTGGATGATGGCGGTGGGATCGAGCACGATGCCGGGTGTCTCCAGCTTCTTTTTCAGGCAATCGAGCTGCGTGCGCGAAATCATGAACTGCACGTCCGGTTCGGCAGCCGCCTTGCTGGGTGACGGCAAGGGCTCGACCACGCCGCGCGAGGCGCAGCTGGAGAGATCGACGACAACGGCCGTGTTGCCGGTCTTGGCGATCTGGTCGTACTGGTCGAGAAAGCAGGTGGCGAGCTCGGAATTGGTGACGATCTGCTTGGCGCACAGGCCGCAATTCTCGTCCGCCGAGGCGCTGGCAACCAGCAACAGGCTGCCGGCAAGGCCGACCGTCGCTGCACGCCAGGAGAGCACGGGGATAGTCACTGATGTCCTCATCTGTTGCATCCAGCCGCGGCGCATAGAAGTGTCGCGAGCCGGGAATGTTCCTATATCACGCCGGCAAGAGCCGGCGAAGCGATGTCAGGTCAGGCGCGGGGCACCGTCTCCATCGGGAAGATCATCACCGCGCCTTTGGGACCGCTCTTGTCGGCAAGCCGCATCACGGAGCGCGTTGCCGGCGCCATGCCGATGTCGGCCAGCATGTCGGAAAAACCAGGCGTTCCCGATGCGGCACGCGTCACGGCGCGCACGCCTTCCTGGGCAAGAAAGCTCAGATCCTCTTTCTCGCTCTGCGGCGGCGCCTCGGTCAGCACGGCAATCATGCGCTCCATGCCGAAGCTGGTGTCGGTGAAGGCGAGCAGCCCTTCCTTCAGGCCCTGATCGGCCTGCTCGTTGATCGGCGCCAGCCGCTCGGCGACGATATGGGTGATCGAATAGTCGCTGCCGATGTAGAGCACGTTGATGTCGACGAACTCGTCGGACCCGTTCTTGGCCGCAATGTGTACCTGATCGCCCGGCGAAACGCGCGGCACCGTCGAGGATTCGATCGGCTCCAGCACATCGCTGTCCTGGCGCTTGATCAGGAACTGGACGCTGACCTCGTCCGGCCGGTAGTCGGACGCCGCGGCGAGCCGCGACAGGCCGGTGGCGCGGAAGATCGTGGTCAGGGTCTTGGCTGTGTTTTCCGCAAGCTTGTCGCGGCCATCCTGATCGATGACGATGCGTGGCGGCTTGCTGCCGTCCTTCAGGCTGATGTCGCCGGACGCCGGCAGGAACCACAGCGCCGGTTCGTCGCTGGCGTTGGCGGCAGCGCCGTCCATGGATTTTTCGCGCAGCACCGCAAGCCGCAGATCGGCGCTCTTGCCGGGCTCGACCAGCGCGATGTGGAAGCCGGACTTCGGCTTCGCCACCAATTCGTCCAGAACCGAATTGACCAGCTCGGTTTCTTTTTCGAGCCCTGCGGTCGGCGCCGGCTTTGCCACCAGCAGCTTGTAGTCGACCGCGAGTTCGGCAACGCGCGCATAGGCGCCGGCGGGCACCGCCGTCGGCGCAAGCGCCGGCTTGCCGTCGAATTCGACCGGTGCGAGCTGGCTTTCGAGGTTTTTTGCCGATTTCACTTCGAGATAGCCGACGGCGTCGGAGAGCTTCGACAGCGCCGAAGGCAAAATGGCGAGCTTGCTGCCGGGGGTCAGACCCTGCAGCAGCCCGGCGCCGATCGCGACATCGCCGTCCTTGACGGCAATCGGCCATTGCATGACGGCGTCGGTTTTGTCGGTGCCGAACACGCGGGCGTCCAGTTCGCCCTCGAACAGGGGCGTCGGCCTTGTGCGGCCGTCGGCCGAATATTGCTGCAGCACGGCCTGGCCGAGCTGGCGATAGGTGACGTTGGGGTTCTCGGCCAATTTCGACAGGATGGTGAAGGTGAACAGGCCGAAGCGCGGCGCGTCGGGCGTGCCCTTGGGCAGCGGCATTTCCGGTGTCGTCTCGACCGTTTGCGCGGCATAGAAGGCGACCAGCTTGCCCCTGGCGATCGGCTCTGCGCCGGTCGGCGTCAGGTTGAAGGCCGGCTTGCGGCCGCCATTCTCGTCGAAACCGCGCGATGCGCTTGCCGAGATGTCGTCATAGGCCTTCACCGCCGCTGCTCTCGCCGCGTCGTCGCCGCCGACGAGGTCGGCGAACTCGACCTTGCGCTCCAGTTCGTCATCGACTTCCGCGGCGCGCGTCGCGGTGCCGGAATGGCAGCAGTCGAACACCACCCAGACAAAGGCGCCCTTGTCGCGGATGGCGTCGAGTGCGGCGCCGACCTCGTTGTCGACCAGCGCGTTCGGCACGCCCTCTTCGCGGTTGATCCATTTGTCGATATCGGACGGCAGGAAAATCTCGTCGAGGCCGTCGGTCTCGTCGCCGGCCTTGGCCTGCGGCTGCTGGGCGCCGTGGCCCGACAGATGCAGATAGACGAAATCGTCGCGTTGCACCTTGCCGGCGAGGTCGGCAAGGGCGGCCTTGATCGCCGCATGCGTCGGCGGGCCGTTGGCGCCTTCGACGTCCTTGGCGAGCAGGATCACGTTCTCGGCCGAGAACTTCACCGGATCGGGCGTGTTCTTCAGGAGATAGTCGCGCACCAGGCCGGCATCGTTCTTCGGCCCGATCAGCCAGTTCTTCTGCGGCAGGTTCGGATAGTCGGTGCAGGCAACCAGCAGCGCGTGATAGGTGCGCGAGGCGGCGAGAGCGCGGAACGAAACCGTACCGGCAGCCACAAGCGCCGACGTGCCGACGAGCAGCGTCCGTCGTGTCAGTTTGATCATAATTGCTTCCCCAAGCCCGATCGAATTTGCAAGTGCGGCACCTTTCGTCGCGAATTTTGTCAGTATTTTGAATGTGGTCGGTGCCGTCAATCGGCGGTGGTGGTCATGGTGTCGATGGCGATAACGGAAACAGTGGCAAAAAGCCTGCTTCATCGCTATCTCAAGGGGATTGAGACCGTCGCATGGCAGAAATGATTTGCGAGCGGCGCTGGATCAAACAGATAGAACATGATGTCGTCCGAGAACCGCTTCACACTTTTCGGCATCATGCTCTAAACGATCGGAAAACGGGATCATGGCGGCAAGGGATGTGCTGACGAAGAATCAGCTGAGCGTGCTCGAGAAGCTCGAGGCCGCCAGTGGACCGCTCAGCGCCTATACGCTTCTCGACCAGCTGCGCGAGCGCGGTTTCCGCGCGCCGCTGCAGGTCTATAGGGCGCTCGACAGCCTGGTGAAGTCAGGCTTCGTGCACCGGCTGGAAAGCCTCAACTCCTTCGTCGCCTGCGCCGAACCGCACGACCATACGCATTCGATGACAGCCTTCGCTATCTGCGACACATGCGGGCAGGTGATGGAGATGTCCGACCATGACGTCGACCATCGGCTGGACGAATGGGTGCGCTCGACCGGGTTTGCTGCGAAGAAGGCGGTGATCGAGTTTCGAGGGACGTGTGCCAAGTGCCTGGCTGAGGCTGCCTAACGTTTCGACGCTGGCGGGACAGCACCCCCCTCTGTCCTGCCGGACATCTCCCCCGCAAGGGGGGAGATTGGCAGTTCAAGCGCTGCGCCCATTGCAGCAACGTCGGAGATTGGCGAAAGCGGAAGTGGCGGCTGATCTCCCCCCTTGCGGGGGAGATGCCCGGCAGGGCAGAGGGGGGTGTGAAGGATCGCGGCGTATCCGGCGCTAATGCGCCTCGTCCCAGTTGTTCGCTGCGCGGGCATCGACATGCAGCGGCACCGACATCGAGATGGCCGGCATCGGCGCGTTCTCCATCACCCTGCGCACCACGGGGATCGTCGCCTCGACTTCCGCTTCAACCGTCTCGAAGATCAATTCGTCATGCACCTGCAAGAGCATGCGGGCGGACAGGCCGGCCTTTTCCAGCGCCTCGTCCATATGCACCATGGCGCGGCGGATGATATCGGCAGCGGTGCCTTGCAGCCTGGCGTTGATCGAGGCGCGCTCGTTGAAGGCACGGATCGACGGGTTTGACGACCGGATCTCAGGATAGTGGATGCGGCGGCCGAAGATGGTTTCGACGAAGCCATGCTCGCGGGCATAGGCTTTTGTTGCCTCGATATAGTCGCGGATGCCGGGGAAACGCTCGAAGTATTTCTTGATGTAGGCGCCGGCCTCCTCGCGCGGGATCGACAGCTGGTTGGCCAGCCCAAAGGCCGAGATGCCGTAGATGATGCCGAAATTGATTGCCTTGGCGCGGCGGCGCACTTCGGAAGGCATGCCTTCGACCGGCACGTTGAACATTTCCGAGGCGGTGATGGCGTGGATGTCGGCGCCATCGGCGAAGGCCTGCTTCAGTTGCGGGATCTCGGCGACGTGGGCAAGCACGCGCAGTTCGATCTGGCTGTAGTCGGCCGAGACCAGTTTCTGGCCCTTGTCGGCGATGAAGGCCGTCCTGATCTTGCGTCCCTCCGCGGTGCGCACCGGGATGTTCTGCAGATTGGGATCGGATGAGGAAAGCCGGCCCGTCGTCGTCGCGGCCAGCGCATAGGAGGTGTGGACGCGCCTGGTGTCGGGATGGATGAAGCCCGGCAGCGCGTCGGTGTAGGTCGATTTCAGCTTGGTCAGCTGGCGCCAGTCGACGATCTTGCGCGGCAGTTCGTGGCCTTCGGCGGCGAGATCCTCCAGAAGCTGCGCGGAAGTCGACCATTGCCCGGTCTTGGTCTTGGAGCCGCCGGGCAGGCCCATGCGGCCGAACAGGATGTCGCCCAGCTGCTTTGGCGACCCGATGTTGATGCGCTCGCCGACAAGGCCGTAGATTTCCTCTTCCAGGCGTGCGGCGCCTTGCGCCAGCTCGCCGGAGAGCCGCGACAGGATCTGGCGGTCGACCGAGATGCCGCGCTGCTCCATCCGCGCCAGCACCGGCACCAGCGGCCGCTCCAGCCGCTCATAGACCGAGACCAGGCCCTTGGCGGCAAGTCGGGGCTTCAGCACCTGCCACAGCCGCAGCGCCACGTCGGCATGGCCGGCGGCGTAGGCGGTCGCCCGGTCGATGTCGACCTGGTCGAAGCCGACCGAGCTTCTGCCGGAACCGGCGAGATCCTTGAGCGGCGTCGTGGCATGGCCGAGCCATTTGTCGGCGAGCGAGGACAAAGTGTGGTGGCCGGTGCCGGCGTCGAGCACATAGGAAATCAACATCGTGTCGTCGAAGGGTGCGATATCGATGCCGTGGCGGCTCATGACGACGATGTCGTATTTGGCGTCCTGGGCGATCTTGAGCACCGATTTGTCTTCCAGCAGCGGCTTCAGCAGCGCCAGCGCCTCGCGGACCGGAATCTGGTTCTCCAGCGTGCCGCCGCCGAGCAGGTCGCCGGCGCCGCTCTTGTGGGCGAGCGGCACATAGGCGGCGCGGCCGGGGCCGATCGCCAGAGAGAAACCGATGAGGTCGGCCAGCATCGGATCGGAAGACGTGGTTTCGGTGTCGAAGGCGACGATGCCGGTCTCCTTGGCTTGGGCCAGCCAGGTCTTGAGCGTCGCCGTGTCGCGGATGGCGACATAGGCGGCGGGATCGATTTTGGCCGCAGCGGCCGTTTCCAGGCGAAGTGCGGCAAGCAGCGAAGGGGCGTCGCCGGCTCTGGCGGTTTCGGTTTTGGCTTCATCCTGTGTTGCCGCAGGCGCCGCTATGCCGGAACCGACATCGGGGCCGTGCGCGGTGTCGGCGCGCTCGACGGTGACGGCGACAGCCTGCACATCGCCGGCTTCGGTGCTGGTCGCCTCGGCCACACGGCGGGTCAGCGAGGTGAATTCCATGGTTTTGAGAAAGCCGATAAGCTTCGGCCCATCCGGCGCATGCAGCACGAAATCATCGAGCCCGTCGGTCACCGGCACGTCGTTCTTCAGCGTCACCAGCTGGCGCGATATGCGCGCCTTGTCGGCATTGGCGATGATCGATTCGCGCCTCTTGTCCTGCTTGATCTCGCTGGCCCGGGCGAGCAGCCCGTCAAGGTCGCCGAACTGTTCCAGAAGCTGCGCCGCCGTTTTCGGCCCGATGCCGGGTACGCCCGGCACATTGTCGACGGAGTCGCCGGTCAGCGCCTGCAGGTCGATCATCTTTTCCGGCGGCACGCCCCATTTCTCGATGACTTCGGGGATGCCGATCTGGCGGTCCTTCATCGGGTCGTACATGCCGACCGTGGGTCCGACCAGCTGCATCAGATCCTTGTCGGAGGAGATGATAGTGGTGTCGCCGCCGGCCTCGCACGCCAGCCTGGCATAAGTGGCGATGAGGTCGTCGGCCTCGTAGCCTTCGATCTCGATGCAAGGCAGGTTGAAGGCCACGGTTGCCTGGCGGATCAGACCGAATTGCGGGATCAGGTCTTCGGGCGGTGCGTTGCGGTTGGCCTTGTATTCCGGGTAAAGATCATTGCGGAAGGTTTTCGACGAATAATCGAAAATGACCGCTAAATGCGTCGGCACGATGCCTACATCGGTGTTGCGGGCGTCCTGCATCAGCTTCCACAACATGTTGCAGAAGCCGGAGACCGCGCCGACCGGCAGCCCATCGGATTTGCGGGTCAGCGGCGGCAGCGCATGATAGGCGCGAAAGATGTAGCCGGAGCCGTCGATAAGGAAGAGATGGTCGCCTTTTTTCATGCCGGCAGGGATAGCGCGCCGGGACGGCGCGGTCCATGGCAAAGGCGGGCTTCCAACAGGTGTTGCGGCGACATGCTGACAGAGCCTGCCTGCCGATAGGCCCTGCTGCTGTTTGCCTCGGCGCTCACGGCTATGTTACAAAAGTGTAATTTTTGTGCCCTTGAAACGCCACGATCCGAGACACAAATAAAGGTCATCGGCAGTTTTCGCCGAGTCCGGAGCAAGGCCCGTCCCCCGCCTATCCCGGACAATTGCGGCAGCCTATCCCCCCTCTCCGGGCTGCCGCATCGTTTCGAGTAAAAGACCGCCGTGGTTCCCCTCCACCACGGCGGTTCTTTTTTGCCTTCTGACAAGTGTTTACGGTCCGTGGTCCAACGATCGCGGGCTTTTCGTTTTGATGCGCTGCCTTTACGGTCCGGCACCGAAAAGAAAGGCCCGCAGTAATGTCCACTATTTCCTCCGTCCTAGACCGTCTCGATAAAAATCTCGACCATAGCCTGGAGCGCCTGTTCGGCCTGCTTCGCATCAAGTCGATCTCGACCGATTCCGACTATGCCGCCGACTGCCGCAAGGCCGCCGAATGGCTGGTGGCGGACCTCAAGCTGATCGGCTTCGACGCTTCGGTGCGCGACACGCCGGGACACCCGATGGTGGTTGCGCACCATGAAGGCCCCGCCGGCTCGCCGCATGTGCTGTTTTACGGCCATTACGACGTGCAGCCGGTCGATCCGATCGAGCTTTGGGAGAACGACCCGTTTGCGCCGGCGGTCAAGGAGATCGAGCCCGGTCACAAGGTAATCACCGGCCGTGGCTCGGCCGACGACAAGGGGCAGCTGATGACCTTCGTCGAGGCCTGCCGCGCCTGGAAGCAGGTGCATGGCAATCTGCCCTGCCGCATCACCATCCTGTTCGAGGGCGAGGAGGAGTCCGGTTCGCCGTCGCTCAAGCCGTTCCTCGAGGCCAATGCCGATGAGCTCAAGGCCGATTTCGCGCTGGTCTGCGACACCGGCATGTGGGACCGCGAGACGCCGTCGATCTGCGTTTCGCTGCGCGGAATGGTCGGCGAGGAGGTCACCGTCAAGGCCGCCGATCGCGACCTGCATTCGGGCCTCTATGGCGGCGCCGCCGCCAACCCGATCCGCATCCTGGCGAAAATCCTCGCCGACATCCATGACGAGAACGGCCACATCACCATTCCCGGCTTCTATGACGGGGTCGAGGAAACGCCGTCGCAGATCCTGAAATCATGGGAAACTCTGGGCGAGACCGCCGAAACCTTCCTCGGACCGATCGGCCTCTCGATCCCGTCGGGCGAAAAAGGCCGCTCGGTGATGGAACTGACCTGGGCGCGGCCGACGGCCGAGTTCAACGGCATCATCGGCGGCTATACCGGCAAGGGGTTCAAGACAGTGATCGCGGCGGAAGCGTCGTCGAAAATCTCCTTCCGCCTCGTCCACAAGCAGGACCCCGAGAAGATCCGCGCCGCTTTCCGGAAATTCGTCGAGGCGCGCATTCCCGGGGACTGTTCGGTCGAATTCCACCCGCATGGCGGCGGGCCGGCAATTCAGCTTTCCTACGACTCGCCATTCCTGACCAAGGCCAAGACTGCGCTGTCGGATGAATGGCCGAAGCCCGCTGTGACCACGGGCGGTGGTGGTTCCATTCCGGTGGTCGGCGACTTTCAGACCTATCTCGGCATGGAATCGCTGCTGGTCGGGTTCGGGCTCGACGACGACCGCATCCACTCGCCCAACGAGAAATACGAGCTGACCTCCTTCCACAAGGGCCAGCGCTCCTGGGCGCGCATTCTCGATGCGCTGACGCGCTGAGGAGGCTGGGAAGTTTTCTTGTTGATTTTTCAGCGGATCGCGGCGAGGACGAGTTACGCCGCGATCCGGAGACAACCATGGCCGACATCCGCTTCCACAAGAACGATCTGCCCGACCTCGCCCACTACAATGTCGACGCGGTGGCCATCGATACCGAGACGCTGGGCTTGAACCCGCACCGCGACCGGCTGTGCGTGGTGCAGATTTCGCCCGGCGATGGCTCCGCCGACGTGATCCAGATCGCGCCCGGCCAGAAGAAAGCGCCGAACCTCGTCAGCCTGCTGCGCAACCGCGGCATATCGAAACTGTTCCACTACGGCCGTTTCGACCTCGCCGTGCTCTACAACGCCTTCGGCGTCATGCCGGAGCCGGTGTTCTGCACCAAGATCGCCTCGCGGCTGACCCGCACCTATACCGACCGGCACGGCTTGAAGGACATCTGCTTCGAACTGCTTGGCGTCGGCCTGTCGAAGGCGCAGCAGTCGTCGGACTGGGCGGCCGAGACCCTGTCGCCCGAACAGCTCGAATATGCCGCTTCCGACGTTCTCTATCTGCACCGTCTGCGCGAGGTCCTGGCTGGACGCCTGGCGCGGGACGGGCGCACCAAGGAAGCCGACGCCTGCTTCTGCTTCCTGCCGACGCGTGCCAAGCTCGATTTGATGGGTTGGGACGAAGAGGATATTTTTGCCCACAGCTGATGGCCTTCAGATAACGCTTCCGGCAGCCTTGCAACCAGACACGCGTCGTGGCGTTCTGTCGACTCAATGAGGGGGATGACGTGGCAGACCGCAAACCGATAGCGACCGCCCCGACGGATGGATCCAAGGTCACTGTTCTGTGGAAGGACGGCGCCGGCGTCGTCAGCGAATCCGTCGGGCAATATCGCGACGGCGCCTGGTGGGTCTACACCGACAGCGATACCCAGAAAAAGGTCGACCCGACCAGCTGGCGGCCAGTCTCCAGCGACGATGACGACGATCAATGAGCGCCGCTAGCGGGTGCAACTGCTTTCGCATAGCCTGAAGTCGTTGATATCGAGGCCGATTCGGGGCCTTCCGCTCCGTAGCCTCTCTTCCTGGAGGAACGCGTCATGGGCATCGAAAGCCTTCTCATCTTCATCATAATCGGCGCCATTGCCGGCTGGCTCGCCGGCCTCATCGTCTCGGGCTTCGGCTTCGGCCTCATCGGCAACATCATCGTCGGCATTATCGGCGCCCTGATCGCCGGCTGGCTATTTCCAAGGCTCGGTTTCGCTATCGGCGGCGGCATTCTGGCTGCCATCATCAACGCCACGATCGGCGCCGTCATCCTGCTGGTGCTGGTCAAGGTTCTGAAGCGAGCTTGACGCTCTAAGTTTCATTCAACGCAATTCCTCAGGAGAAAGCCTGTGCTTTCCTGGAATTGCTGCCAAAGGAGCGCGCCGTGAAACAGAACACTCTCTATCTCCTTGTCGGCGCGCTCGTTGTCGTGGTCATCGCGCTCGGTGCATATGTCTATCACGAACAGACCAAGCCCAAGGGCGTCGAACTGAAGATCGACGACAAGGGCATTTCGATCCAGCAGAATTGAAATATTCGGGGTAGCCAGGGCCTCTGCCTTTTGCGGCAGACAGGCCGCGAGGATGCGGCTTTCGGACCCAGTTGGCGACAGCGGATTTTAGAAATTCTTAAGGAATTTCAGAAGGGTGCATAAACCCTGCTTTAACGCGCCCTTAAACCGCCGCATCTACCCTCCAACCCGAGCGCCATTGACACCGGGAAGACAGCGCAACGCATGGCGAACCGCAGAGACAGTCGCATCGAACCCAGCTTCGAGGGATCGCCAAAGGCGAAATCCGCGGCCGGTTTTTCGGTGAACGAGGAGGATCGGGTCGTGCCGGCCAATCGCAAATCATCTTCGGCGCGCAAAACCTCCAAGGCAAAATCATCGTCACGCGGCAAGCGCGGCAAACCCCGGCGCGGGCTGTTCGGCGTGATGGCGCGGATGTTCTACTGGTGCTTCGTGCTCTGCATCTGGGGCGGCATCGCCGTGGCCGGCATTGTCGTCTATTATGGCGCCAAGATGCCGGCGGCCACCACCTGGTCGATCCCCGACCGCGCGCCCAACATCAAGATCGTCTCGGTCGACGGGCAACTGCTTGCCAACCGCGGCATGAGTGGCGGGGAGGCGGTCGGCCTGCACGAAATGTCGCCCTACATTCCGGAAGCCGTCATCGCCATCGAGGATCGCCGCTTTTATTCGCATTTCGGCATCGACCCGATCGGCCTATCGCGCGCCATGGTGACCAACGTTCTGGGCCGGCGTTTCTCGCAGGGCGGCTCGACGCTGACCCAGCAGCTGGCCAAGAACCTGTTCCTGAAGCCCGACCGCACGCTGGAGCGCAAGGTGCAGGAAGTGCTGCTGTCGCTCTGGCTGGAGCACAAGCATACCAAGGACCAGATCCTCGAAATGTACCTCAACCGGGTTTATTTCGGCTCCGGCGCCTATGGCGTCGAGGCGGCCTCGCGTCGCTATTTCGGCAAGAGCGCGCGCGATGTCACTCTGTCGGAGGCGGCCCTTCTCGCCGGCCTCTTGAAGGCGCCGTCGCGACTGTCGCCGGCGCGGGATCCGAAGGCGGCGGAGGAGCGCTCGCAACTGGTGCTGGCCGCCATGCGCGACGAAGGCAAGATCAGCGCCAAGGAACTGGCCTCGGCGATGAGCGCGCCGGCAACGCGCGCGCCATCCTATTGGACCGGCTCGGAAAACTATGTCGCCGACACCATCATGGAAGAATTGCCCGATTTGATTGGTGACGTGCGCAGCGACATCGTCGTCGACACCACCGTCGACCTCAACCTGCAGAAGCTCGCCGAACAGTCGATCCGCCGGCTGATCGACGAGAGCGGCAAGAAGCTCAATGTCAGCCAAGGCGCGCTGGTCTCGATCGACAATTCCGGCGCCGTGCGCGCCATGGTCGGCGGCTACGACTATTCGACCAGCCAGTTCGACCGCGCCTCCGAAGCACGCCGCCAGCCGGGCTCGGCGTTCAAGCCGTTCGTCTATATGGCCGCGCTGGAAGCCGGCCGCACGCCCGACAGCGTGCGCAACGACGCACCGATCAAGATCGGCAAGTGGACACCGGACAATTACGGCGGCAAGTATTTCGGCAAGGTGACGTTGGCGACCGCTTTGGCGAAGTCGCTGAATTCCGTCGCGGCGCAGCTGACCATGGAGGTCGGCCCCGACGCGGTGGTCGAGGCGGCGCACCGCATGGGCATCCAATCCGATCTGATCGCCAACACCTCGATCGCGCTCGGCACTTCGGAAGTGACGCCGCTGGAGCTGACATCGGCCTATGTGCCGTTCGCCAATGGCGGCTACAAGCCCGACATCCATTTCATCCGCCGCATCACCACGACCGAAGGCAAGGTGCTCTATGACGACAATGGCGGCAGCGCGCCGCGCGTCGTCAAGCAGAACATTGTCGGCATGATGAACTCGATGATGACCGGCACGGTCGAGATCGGCACGGCCAGGAAGGCGGCCTTCGCCTGGCCGTCGGCCGGCAAGACCGGAACCAGCCAGAATTCGCGCGACGCCTGGTTCGTCGGCTACACCGCAAACCTCACCACCGGCGTGTGGTTCGGCAATGATGACGGCACGCCGATGAAGAAGGTCACCGGTGGCGCGCTGCCGGCACAGGCCTGGCACGAGTTCATGGTGGCCGCGCATGAAGGTGTGCCGGTCCGGCCGCTGCCCGGCACCTGGAAGTCGACGCCGCCCGACACCATCGTGCCCGACGATATTCCGTCAGTCGATAACAATCAGGCGGCGCCGTTGCCTGCCGTGGCCGTCAGCCGTTCGGAGCCTGCTGCCGCGCCGGCACCTGCTGCTGTACCGGCACAAGCACCGGTCCGCCGTCCGGCCGAAACGGTCGATGCCGACGGTTTCAACATGCCGGGCGACGGCGGCACCACGGCCTCGATCAAGCACCCGGTACCGCCGGGCAGCGTCGGCGGCCCGGCCAAGAAGCGGAAAACCTCAATCCTGGATATTCTCGGCGGCGGCTGAGCGGCTCGTCATTCTGGCTTCAAACCAATGGCTAGCTGCAATCCGTTCCTCATATGAGAGCTGCGGTGACAATTCGGCCTCTCGCCACCTCTGCGGCATTCGGCTACATCTCCGGCCGGAGTGACAGACATGGCTGAGACCGACACCAGAAAAACCATCGTGCTGACCGGAGCCAGCCGCGGCATCGGCCATGCCACGGTCAAGCGCTTTTCGCGTGAGGGCTGGCGGGTCATCACCTGTTCGCGCCAGGCTTTTGCCGAGGATTGCCCGTGGCCAGCCGGCCCAGAGGACCACATCAAGGTCGATCTCGCCGACCAGGAGGATGTCGGCATCGCCGTCTCGGAGATCCGTCACCGGCTGGAAGCGCATGGCGGGCAATTGCACGCGCTGGTCAACAATGCCGGCATTTCGCCGAAGCTCAAGGACGGCAACAGCCGCATGGATTCGATCGACACGCCGATGCATGTCTGGCGCGATGTGTTCCAGGTGAATTTCTTCGCGCCGATCATGCTCGCGCGTGGTCTCTTCAAGGAGCTTGCGGCAGCAAAAGGTTCGATCGTCAACGTCACCTCGATCGCCGGCACGCGCGTGCATCCTTTCGCCGGCACCGCCTATGCGACCTCGAAGGCGGCACTCGGCTCGCTGACGCGCGAGATGGCGCATGATTTCGGCCCGCACGGCATCCGCGTCAATGCGATTGCGCCGGGCGAGATCGACACCGCGATCCTGTCGCCTGGCACCGACAAGATCGTCGAGACGATCCCACTCAGGCGCCTTGGCGCCACCTCGGAAGTCGCCGACATCATCTTCTTCCTGTGCTCGCAGCAGGCGTCCTATGTGACGGGCTCGGAAATCCACATCAATGGCGGCCAGCACGTCTGAGCACTGACAGACTGCTCATTCAGCGATGGTGAGAACAGCCTTGCCGCCGAAGCTGCGCTGTCGCAGGGCGTCCAGAGCCCGGGCGATGTCTGTCCACGGCACGGTCATGGACACACGGGTTTCCAGCCGGCCAGCCGCGACCAGAGCGAGCAGCGAGGCGATGTCCGCGCCAATGGCTGGACCGGATGTGTAGCAGGCGAAAGTCTGAAGCCTCGCTCCCTCATGGCCCGGAACGAACTGTCTGAAGCCAACCGGCGTGAGTTCGCCGCTGCTCGAACCGAACATGACGATGGTGCCGCCGGGGGCGACGCGTTCGATGGCATGGGCGAGGCTTTGGCCGCCGACCGACTCGGTGATCAGAGAGAATGGCCCTTCGGCCAGTTCGATCGACTCGACGACCTCGTGAGCACCAAGACCGCGGAGATCCTCGGCGTGCCGGGCGGCGGCGATTGCAGTCACCTCGGCGCCTTGCTCGCGGGCGATCTGGATCTGGAAACGGCCGACCGCGCCGCTGGCGCCGGTGATCAACACCTGCTGTCCCGCGAGGTCGCCGCCATGGCGCAAGACCCTTAGGGCCGTCGTGCCCGCCACGGGAAGCGTGGCGGCGGAAACGAAGCTGACCTCATCCGGGATGACGGCGAAGCGGTCGGTCGGAACGGCGACCCGTTGCGCCCAGCCGGCCTCGTCGACCAAAGCCACAACCCGGGCGCCGACGGCAGGCCCGGAGCCATCGGCTGCCGCCCGTTCGACAATCCCTGCGATGTCCTGGCCGGGTATCCAGCCTTTTGGGCGTATGGTGAGCAGGCGCAGTTCGCCGCGGTTCAACGAGGTTGCGTGGACGCAGACAAGCGCTTCGTTGGCGAGGGGTTGAGGTTCGTTGGCCTCGGCAAACGTCAGTCCGGTGGGGCTGTCGGGAGAGATGACGAGGGCGCGCATGGGAAGCCTTCCTGCCGGTTTGTGAAATGCCAGCCGCGAACCAGAGCCTATCGACATCCCGGATCAAAGAATTTAGCTATCATAGCGAATGGTCGCTAAAAGCCGTCAATCATGAGACAGCCTCTCCGCTACCCCTGGGTCAATTTCGACGTCGATGATGTGATCGCTCCTGCAATTGCGGTTCGCGTCGATGTCACCGAAACCAAAGCGGAAGTGGCGACCCATTGGCACCGCAAGGGCCAACTCGTCTTCGCGCTCGGCGGTGGCGTCACATGCCGCGTCCCGAGCGGCCTGTGGATGGTGCCGCCACATTGCGGGGTGTGGATTCCCGGCGGCATGGAACACAGCAATATCGCGACCGCCAATGCGCGGATTTTCTTCGTCTATATCGAGCCGGGAGCCGCCGATCTGCCGGACCGGTGCTGCACGCTGTCGATCTCGCCGCTGCTGCGCGAACTGATCGTCGAGCTGGCCGATTGCGTGGAGGAGGATGAGGCGAGGGACGGGCTCCTGACCACGATCCTGCTCTCCGAACTGCCGCGCATGCCTGTCCAGCAACTGCATCTGCCGATCTCCGCCGAGCCGCGCTTACGGCGGATCGCGGAAGCATTGGCGCAGGACCCTGCCGACCGCAGCACGCTTGCAGAGTGGGCCAGTCGCGTCGCGCTCTCAGAAAGCATGTCTCGCCCGTCTTGTGGTGAAGCAGACCGGACTGAGCTTCGGCCGCTGGCGCCAGCAATTGCATCTGATCGTCGCCATAAGGGAGCTGGCCTCGGGTGCCAGCGTGCAGCAGGTTTCAGGCGATCTTGGCTATGGCTCCGTCACCGCCTTCATCACCATGTTCAAGAAGGCGCTTGGCAAGCCGCCGGCAAAGTATCTCGCCAGCGTCGCGCACAATGGCGGCTCCGCCTTCGTTGGATGATCGATGCGCCTGTGGCAAGCCTCAGGCCGGGGAGGGCTCAATGGCTTCGGGGCGCGGCATCGGCTTTTGCTCCAGCACTTCTTGCACGATGCCGCGGGCGATCTCGCGTTCGCCCATGATGACGGTGTCGGCGCCGAGGCCTTTGAGATGCTCGACCTCGGCATCGGAATGGGCCCTCGCTATGACGTTGATGCCGGGATTCGCGGCGCGTGCCCTGAGCACGATCTGCCCGGCCTCGAACGCGTTGGGGATGGCAAGGATCAAGCGTTTGGCCCCCTGCGGATTGGCGACGGCAAACACGCCCCCATTGGCCGCATTGCCGGAGACGATTTCGACGCCGTCGTCTCTGAGCCTCGCCAGCGTCTTGTCGGCGTCCTCGATGACCAGGAAGGGCAGCGATGCCTGTTTCAGCGCCGCGCCGACCAGGCTGCCGACGCGGCCGTAGCCGATCAGGATGGTGTGGCCCGAAAGCGTTGTGCGTGGCGGTGGGCCATTCTCTTTTGCCGCGGCGGCCACCGAGGCCACTTGTCCGGGCTGCGTCGCCGGGCCGACCGGCTTGGCCTCTTCCGGTGGTGCTGCCTTGGCGGCGCGCGCGTCCAGCCATGGCTTCATCCAGTCGAGGGCGAGGAACATCAGCGGATTGACCAGGATCGACAGGATGGCGCCTGCCAGGATCAGGTCGCGTCCCTGTTGCGGCAACAGCTTCAGCCCGACGCCGAGCTCCGCCAGGATGAAGGAAAACTCGCCGATCTGCGCGAGGCTGGCCGAGATCATCAAGGCGGTTCCCAGCGGATAGCGGAAGGCGATGACGATAACGAAGGCGGCCAGCGACTTGCCGATGACGATGATGGCCAGCGTCGCCAGGATCGGCCAGCCATTGCTCATCAGGCTGAACGGATCGAACAGCATGCCGACCGAGACGAAGAACAGCACCGAGAAGGCGTCGCGCAGCGGCAGTGATTCCTCCGCCGCGCGGTGGCTGAGCTCGGATTCGCTCATGATCATGCCGGCGAAGAAGGCACCGAGCGCCAGCGAGACGCCGAACAGTTTGGCGGCGCCGAAGGCGACGCCGAGCGCGATCGCCAGCACCGCCAGCCGGAACAGTTCGCGCGAGCCGGTATGGGCGACGTAATGCAGGATCCACGGAATGACGCGGCGGCCAACCACCAGCATGACGATGACGAAGGCGGCGACCTTGGCCAGCGTGAGGCCGACGACGCCCCAGATGCCGTAGCTGGCCGGCAGCGACAAAAGGCTCGCATGGTCATCGACCTGCGGCTGGCCGCCGAGCACGCCGGCCAACGCCGGCAAAAGCACCAGCGCCAGCACCATGGCGAGGTCCTCGACGATCAGCCAGCCGACGGCGATGCGGCCGCGCTCGGTCTCGATCAGCCGTCGCTCCTGCAACGCGCGCAACAGCACCACTGTGGACGCGACGGAAAGCGCCAGGCCGAAGACGAGGCCTGCGCCCATCGACCAGCCGAGCATCCATGCGAGGCCGGCGCCGAGCGCGGTGGCAAAGCTGATCTGGACAATGGCGCCGGGTACGGCGATGGCGCGGACGGAGAGAAGGTCCTTCAGCGAGAAATGCAGGCCGACGCCGAACATGAGCAGGATGACGCCGATTTCGGCCAACTCATTGGCAAGACCGGCATCGGCGACGAAACCCGGCGTGTTCGGTCCGACCAGTACGCCGGCGACGAGGTAGCCGACCAGCGGCGGGATGCGAAAACGGTTGGCGAGCGCCCCAAAGATGAATGCCAGCCCCAGACCGGCGACGATGGTGGCGATAAGGGGCGTGTCATGCGGCATTGTCGATGGAGCGCCTTTCGGGAAATGTCGGGTGTGCGCCGCCCGAAGCCGCCGCCTTTTTCAATATGGTGGAGGGGGTGCGGGCGACGCAACCCGCAAGACGTAAATTGGTGGCCAGAGGCACCGAAAACGAAAGGCGCGCGCAGCAAAACCGCTGCGCGCGCCAATACCGAATGATCGATGCGTCACGCCGCCTGCAGCATGGCCTCGATATCGATCAGCGGGCGGTTGGTCAGGGTCTTTGGGATCTCCGCCTGCACCTTGTCCGTGACTTCCTTGTGCAGTTTCTTGCGCATGGTGCCGAGCACCAGCGGTGGCGCGACCAGCACGATGTCGTCGAAGATGCCGTGATGGGCGAGCTTGTAGAGCCGGTCCGCGATCTCTTCGGCAAAGCGTTCCTTGCCCTGCCGGTGCCAGTCGGTTTCCTCAACTGCGCTGCGATGTACGGAGGGGCCGTCATTGTAGCGGCCGGGACTGTCGCTGCCTTGTTCGCGCGTTGCCGGATTGTCCTGGTTCATCTCCTGGAAGAGCTGCAGGTGCGGATAGAGATTGTCGCCCTCGTTCTTCAGGAACAGCGCTTTCTCGCCATCGGCCACCATGACCAGAAGGCCATGTTTCAGGTTGATCTTGCTCATTTGCGGGCTCCTGTTTGAAGGTTCAAATCCAGCCGACGATTGTCTGTTACGGCAGGGGCAGAACGCGTGGCGAAGCGGGAACGTTCCACTTCGTTCGCCGAGATCGCACGCAGCCATATCGAGCCCGATCTATCGTCCATCGGAGCAATGTCCGAGGTGACGGCTTTAATCTACTAAATTGGTAGAATTTAGAAAAAACAATTTTGCAGCTTGGCCGACTGCCGGATAAAAGAGCCGCAGAACAAGGCCTGCGGCAGCAGCTTGAATCCGCCTGGTATGCGGATGTGGAATATTTTTCTCTTGGCCCTTTGGCTTGCGGAAAAGCGATTGCCTCCCGCAAGGGGATGCGCGAGTGGGTTCCTTCAGCTTTTTCGCGTCCGCGCCTAAAACTGCCGAATTGTTCCGGAATCTGTTCGTCATGCCGCACGCCAATCCCAAGCTCACCGCGTTCCCGGTCTTCATGCGGGTCGAAGGCGAAGCCGTGGCCATCGTCGGCGGCGGAGGCGAAGCATTGGCCAAGGCGCGGCTGCTTGATCAGTCAAGCGCGACACTGCGCATCATCGCGGATGTTGCCGACGCCGAATTGCTGAGCTTCATCGCCACGACCGGCGCCATCCGTATCGACGCCCCCTACGACGCCGCGCATCTCGAAGGCGCGATCCTGGTGTTTGCCGCCAGCGGCGACGAGACGCTCGACCGCCGCGTCGCCGACGATGCGCGCCGCCTTGGCATTCCGGTCAATGCCGTCGACCGGCCGGAGCTGTGCGATTTCTTCACCCCGGCGCTGGTCAACCGCGCCCCGGTCGCCATCGCCATCGGCACGGAAGGCGCCGGTCCGGTGCTGGCGCAGATGCTGCGCAGCCGCATCGACCGCATGCTGTCGCCGTCGCTCGGGCCGCTGGCAGCGCTTGCCGCCTCGTTCCGGGGTGCCGCCGAAAAGCTGCTGCCGAAAGGCAACGCCCGCCGCCAGTTCTGGAGCAGTTTTTTCCAGGGTGCACCGGCGCGCGCCGTCGAAGCCGGCGAGCTTTCGCAGGCGAATGACGCCGCCGCCGATCTGTTGCTGTCGAAGGCTCCGGCTTCGGGCCATATCGCCCTGGTCGGCGCCGGGCCAGGTGCTGAGGATCTTCTGACGCTGCGCGCGCATCGGCTTTTGATGGAAGCCGACGTCATCGTCTATGACGCGCTGGTGCCGGAGGCGATCGTCGCCATGGGCCGCCGCGACGCCGAGCGGCTGCCGGTCGGAAAACGCAAGGGATGCCACACCAAGAGCCAGGCCGAGATCAATGCGCTGCTGGTCGAGCTTGGCAGGCAGGGCAAGCGCGTCGTGCGGCTGAAGTCGGGCGACCCGCTGGTGTTCGGCCGCGCCGGCGAGGAGATGGCCGCACTGCGCGATGCCGGCATCGCCTATGATGTTGTCCCCGGCGTCACCGCCGCCTTTGCCGCCGCCGCCGACTTCGAGCTGCCGCTGACGCTGCGCGGCGTCTCCTCGTCGATGGTGTTCACCACCGGCCATGATCTGAAGGGCAATTCGCTGCCGGACTGGGCCAAGCTTGCCATTTCCGGCGCCACCGTTGCCGTCTATATGGGCCGCTCGGTCGCCGCCGAAGTCGCCGGACGGCTGATCGAGGCCGGCCTGTCGCCGGACACGGCGGTTGCCGTGGTCGAGAATGCCAGCTTGCAGAACCGCCGCCGTTTCCACGGCACGCTGGCCGATTTGCCGTCGCTGGAAGAGCGCGCCGACCTGGCCGGTCCTGTGATGACCATCATCGGCGACGCGGTTGCCGGCGCCAACTTTGAACGTTCCGAGCCGCTTGCGGCACATAACTATGAGGGCGCCGCCAACGCGGCCGACGCAGAGGTCGAGCCATGAAGATACTGACCGCAAACCGCCTCTCCGACGGCATCGTCGTCTGGTACGCCGATGGCGGTTGGGCCGAGACGGTCGACCATGCCGACCTTGCCCATGACCAAGCGGCAGAGGACAGGCTGGAAGCAATCGGCGCCAAGGCCAACGCCAACAATCAGGTTGTCGACGTCAATCTGATCGACGCTGAAGTCGTCAATGGCGTCGTCGTGCCGGTGCGGCTGCGCGAAAAGATCCGCGCCGCCGGCCCGACCATCCGGGAAGATCTGGGCAAGCAGGCTGCGCGGGCAGCTTAACAAAATACGGGCGGACGCGCCCTGAAAGACGAAACATGTACCGCTACGATGAGTTCGACCACGATTTTGTCCAGGCCCGCGTCGCCGAGTTCAGCGACCAGGTCGAACGCCGGCTGTCCGGCGAGATCACCGAGGATCAGTTCCGGCCGCTGCGGCTGATGAACGGCGTCTACCTGCAGCTGCACGCCTACATGCTGCGCATCGCGGTGCCCTATGGCACGCTGAACAGCGCGCAACTGCGCATGCTCGGCCACATCGCGCGCAAATACGACAAGGGCTACGGCCACTTCACCACGCGCCAGAACATCCAGTTCAACTGGCCGGCGCTGTCCGACATTCCGGCGATCCTGGCCGATCTCGCCAGCGTCGAGATGCATGCCATCCAGACCAGCGGCAATTGCATCCGCAACGTCACCGCCGATCACTTTGCCGGCGCCGCCGCCGACGAGGTCGCTGATCCGCGCCCCTATGCCGAGATCCTGCGGCAATGGTCGTCTGTGCATCCGGAATTCTCGTTCCTGCCGCGCAAGTTCAAGATCGCGGTGACCGGGGCCGAGCGCGACCGCGCCGCCATCCAGACGCATGATATCGGTCTGCATCTGAAGAAGAACGCCGCCGGCGAGCTCGGCTTTGCCGTCTATGTCGGTGGCGGCCAGGGCCGCACGCCGATGGTGGCGCGCAAGATCCGCGACTTCCTGCCGGAAGCCGACCTGCTGTCCTACTGCACGGCGATCCTGCGCGTGTACAACCTCTATGGCCGCCGCGACAACAAGTACAAGGCGCGCATCAAGATCCTCGTCCACGAGACCGGCGTCGAGGAAATCACCCGCCAGGTCGAGGCCGAATGGCAGGAGCTGAAGGACGCCGAGCTGAAGCTGCCGGAAGCCGACATCCGTGCCATCGACGCCTATTTCGCGCCGCCGGCACTGACCGCCCGGCCGGAAGGCGACGCGGCGATCAAGCTGGCGCGGCTGGATTCCAAAAGCTTCTCGGATTGGCTCGACCAGAATGTCGTGACGCATCGCCATCCCGACTATGCCGCGGTGACGATTTCGCTGAAAGGTATCGGCGAAGTGCCGGGCGATGCCACCGACAGCCAGATGGAAGCGGTCGCCGACATCGCCGAGAAATACGCGTTCGACGAACTGCGCGTCAGCCATGAGCAGAACCTGATCCTGCCGCATGTGGCGCGCGCCGATTTGAAAGCGGTCTACGACGCTTTGGTCGACATTGGCCTCGCGACGGCCAATTCCAACCTGATCAGCGATATCATCGCGTGCCCTGGCCTCGATTATTGCGCGCTGGCGACAGCGCGCTCGATCCCGATCGCGCAGGAGATTTCGCTTCGCTTCGCCTCGCTGGAGCGGCAGCGCGAGATCGGCGAATTGAAGCTGAAGATTTCCGGCTGCATCAATGCCTGCGGACATCACCATGTCGGCCATATCGGTATCCTCGGCGTCGAGAAGAAAGGCTCCGAACTCTACCAGGTGACGCTTGGCGGATCGGCCGACGAGAACACCTCGGTTGGCGAAATCATCGGCCGCGGCTTCTCTTCGGAAGAGATCACGGACGCCATCGAGCAGATCGTCGACACCTATCTCGGCCTTCGGCTCGGTCCCAGTGAACGTTTTATCGACGCCTACCGCCGTGTCGGTCCCGCGCCGTTCAAGGAGGCGCTCTATGCTGGCGAAACCAAGGCCGCTTGACCGCATCGTCGACGTCGACGACAGCATCGCCGCCAAAGCGGCGGGCTTCGACGCGCTGTATGGACATCTGAGCCCGCTCGACATCATCGAACGCGCGGCGAGCGAATTGTTTCGTGACGAGATCGCCGCCGTGTCGTCCTTCGGCGCGGATTCCGCCGTCCTGCTGCATATGATCGCCAAGGTCGACCGCACGCTGCCGGTCATCTTCCTGGACACCGGCAAGCATTTCGAAGAGACGCTGGGCTATCGCGATGCGCTGGTCGCCGATTTCGGGCTGACCAACATCAGGGTGATCAAGCCCGAAGACGCGGCGCTCGAGCGGGTCGATCCGACCGGCAATCTGCACCAGAGCAACACCGATGCCTGCTGCGACGTGCGCAAGGTCGAGCCGCTGGCGCGCGGCGTCGCCCCCTTCCGGGCCTGGCTGACCGGCCGCAAGCGCTTCCAGGCGGCGACGCGAGCCGCGCTGCCGGTGTTCGAGGCGGTCGGCCCGCGCGTACGCGTCAATCCGCTGGCGCACTGGACGACATCCGACCAGGCTGACTACATGCGCGCGCATGCGCTGCGCGAAAATCCGCTGGTTGCGTACGGCTATCTGTCGATCGGCTGCTTCCCATGCACGCAGCCGGTGCAGCCGGGCGAGGATGCGCGAAGCGGACGCTGGGCCGGTCATGCCAAGACCGAGTGCGGCATCCATCTGTCGGGACTGGAAGTGTCGCTGACCGACGCATCCCTTTAAGCTATGGTGATATTCAGGTGAGGCTGGCCTGCGACGGCGGCTTCCGCTCGGAGGCCGCCGGTTTCGTGTGGACCGGCTTTCGCGGACTTTCGATTTTTAGGGCTTTAGGAATTTTCTATGACTGAACAGACCACAGCGGAGACCCGCCTCTGGAGCCCGACGGGTTTTCGCGAGGACGAGTGGACACATGCCGAAAGTGCGGATGCACTGACGGGCAATGGCCGCTTCATCCTGCCGTTGCAGGCATTTCTCGGCCTCAATGCCGAAGTGCGGCGCTCGGCCAAGGAGCGGCTGGGCGTCGCATTGCTGCCGGGCGACCAGCTGGAGAAGATTGTGGATCTGCTCGACCAGCTGTCGCTGGTGGCGCTGGCCTTCCCGGCCTTCAGCGACGGCCGCTCGTTTTCCAAGGGCGAATTGCTGCGCAGCCGCTACCATTTCGAGGGCGCGGTCCGCGCCACGGGCCAGGTGCTCGTCGACCAGCTGCCGCATATGCTGCGCCTCGGCTTCGACGAGTTCGAAATCTCCAACCCGGTTCTGCTGAAGCGCCTCGAAGAAGGCCGCACAGGCGGGCTGGGCCTTTACTATCAGCCGACCGAAGCGTCGGAGCCGAAGGGGCCGAAATACTCCTGGCGGCGCGTTCGCAACAGCTGACGCGACGGTAATTCCGCCTGTCTTTACAAAGACTGTGATCGGGCCTTCTCCTGGCTGTCCGGACGGAAATATCCGCCGGGCGCGAGGGAGGAATCGGCGCTCATCGGCGGCAACACCAATGCACCGTCCATCATGATCGCCGAAAAGGCGCCTGACATGATCAGGGCTGCAAGGTCTGGATGCGCGAGGAGCGCAAGGCTGCCTGAGCCGGTTTTTGGGAGATGCCGCCGCGCCTTCGGTGCGGCGGTTTTTTCTTTGTCTTACGGAATTCCCAAGCGAAAGCCCGGAAAACCGCCTCACACTTTGCTGGAATTGCTTTTAGGCCAAGGCCCGCGCTTCGCGAAACGAGATCAGCTTGCGGCGGTTCTCGTCCCACAACGCCAGCTTGACGCAGCGCAGGCTGTCGAGGAGCGTGACGCGGCCGATGCCGCGCAGTTCGGGATAGTCGCGCAGCACTTCCTGCAGCCGGTAGCCCGGCACCTTGGCCGAGAGATGGTGCACGTGATGGACGCCGATATTGCCGGTGAACCAGTTCAGCACCGGCGGCAAATCATAATAGGACGAGCCGTGCAGGGCGGCACGCTGGAATTCCCACTCTTCGTCCTTCGCCCATTCCGTCTCCTCGAACTGGTGCTGGACGTAGAACAGCCAGATGCCGGCCGATCCGGCCAGGATCACGATCGGCAAATGGACGATCAGGAAAGCGCCGGGGCCGACCAGCCAGATAAGCAGCGCTGCCGCGACCGCGATGCCGAGATTGGTGGTCATCGACGACACCCAGGGCGTCAGGCCGCCGCGCATCATGCCGACGGGCAGCCTCTGCTCAAAGATGAACAGCCAGATCGGGCCAAGGCCGAACATCACCAGGGGATGGCGGTAGAGACGATAGGCAAGGCGTCCCCGCCAAGACAGCTGCCGGTATTCAGCAACCGTCAACGTCCTGATATCGCCCATGCCGCGCTCGTCAAGATTGCCGGCGCTGGCGTGATGGGTGGCGTGCGCGCGCCGCCAGCAATCGTAAGGGGTCAGCGTCAGCACGCCGAGCGCGCGGCCGATCCAGTCGTCGGCAGTGCGGTTGGCGAAGAAGGAGCCGTGGCCGCAATCGTGCTGGATCATGAAGATCCGCACCAGAAAACCGGCGGCGGGAAGGATCAGGATCAAGCCCCACCAGTGGCCATAGGAATAGGCTGCCGAAGACAGCGCCCACAGCGTAACGAAAGGAATAAGGGTGATGGCGAGTTCAAGAGTGCTGCGTCGCCGGTCGGGCTTCTTGTAGCGCGCCAGGATCTTCAACCAGGCGCGCTTGCTGTTGGCGGCCGTCTCGGGGGAAATCATGTTCATCAGGAAGCATAGGCGGGGCGTCCCGCTGCCGCAAGGAAAAGCTCACGCAAAATTACTGCGCGTAATTGTCGCGCGATAGCATCGCTATTGACGGCGTCGGCCGCCGGCCATGCTGGCTTCTATGCCGTCCAGCCGGTCGAGCAGGTCCCGGAAACGGGCGGGAATGTCGGCCTCGGTGCGGAAGGCCGGCAAGGTGCGCAAGAAGCGCGTCGTCGCCTCGGTGCCGAACTGGCGCCTGATGTCGGCGGCGAGCTCTTCGCTTCTGTTGCCAGTATTGCGGTCCATTGTCTCAAATCCTGTGTCGGTTTCAAAACTCCTCCAAGCTTTGAATGGTTCCCCATAGCGGGGTATTGGCAAGCAAAGGCTGCCGTTACGGTAAAGTTTGAATTAATTTTGAACGTCTTTGCGTCCCGCACCAAGTCCGACGGGCAGCCCGCAACATTGCCTGCTGTTGGGCGTCCTCCTGGGCTTCCCCCTTGATTTTTGGCCGCCAAACCTCGATATCGGGCGCAAATCCAAACCATTCGAATGACGGGAAATGGCGATGAGCGACCAGACAAAAGACGAACGCGCGCCCGAGGATATCGAAACGGCCGAGGCCGAGCGCACGCACGGCGGCATCGACGGCGACTATGAAGCGCTGGTGCGGCTGCTGAAGGAAAACGAGGAGCTGAAGGACCGCGCGCTGCGCGTCGCGGCCGAGATGGAGAATCTGCGCCGCCGCACCGCCCGCGACGTGCATGATGCGCGCGCCTATGCGGTGGCCAATTTCGCCCGCGACATGCTGTCGGTGTCGGACAATCTGCGCCGCGCGCTCGATGCTATCCCCGCCGAGGCGAAAGCGGCCGGAGATGCCGGCTTCAAGGCGCTGATCGACGGCGTCGAGATCACCGAGCGCGCCATGCTGTCGACGCTGGAACGGCATGGGGTGAAGAAGCTTGAGCCGGAAGGTGAGAAGTTCGACCCGAATTTCCACCAGGCGATGTTCGAAGTGCCCAATCCAGATGTGCCGGCCAACACCGTCGTCCAGGTCGTGCAGCCGGGCTATTCGATCGGCGAGCGCGTGCTGCGGCCGGCCATGGTCGGGGTCGCCAAGGGCGGCCCCAAGATCGCGGCCACCGAAGCGCCGGTCGAGCCGGGGCCGGTGAACGAGCAGGCCGAGAAGGATGCGTGAGTAGGGAATAGCCAGTAGGGAATAGGGAATAGGGAATAGGGAATAGGGAATAGGCAGGCGTATCAATCGCGCGGCTTCGTGTTATTCATACTTTCCCTAATTCCCAATCCCTACTACCTCATGTCCCTGACACCCATCGACCTCCTCGACTATGCCGGCGTCGCCGTCTTTGCCGCGACCGGGGCGTTGGCGGCTTCGCGCAAGCAGCTCGACATTATCGGCTTCCTGTTTCTGGCCAGCGTCACCGGCATTGGCGGCGGCACGCTTCGCGACGTCATCCTCAACCTGCCCGTCTTTTGGGTCGCCAACTCCGGCTATGTCTTGGTTTGCGCGGCGGTTGCGGTGCTGGTCTTCTTCATCGCTCACCGCGTCGAATCCCGCTGGAAATGGCTGCTCTGGCTCGACGCCATCGGATTGGCGGCCTTTTCCGTAATGGGCGCGGCCAAGGGGCTGGCCATCACCGGCTCGCCGGTCGTCTCCGTTGTTATGGGCGTGCTGACAGCTACGTTCGGCGGCATCCTGCGCGATCTGCTGGCCGGCGAGCCATCGGTGCTGCTCAGGCCCGAAATCTACGTCACCGCCGCACTCGCGGGCGCCGGCCTCTACACACTTGGCGATCTTGCCGGCCTGCCACCGCTCGCCTCGGATGTCGCCGGCTTCGTCGCGGCTTTCCTGGTGCGCGGCGGCGCGCTGAAATTCGGCTGGACCTTTCCGTCCTACAAGAGCCGCCCGGGACGGCGACCGGAGGATATTCCGTAGGGAGAGGGATTAGGGAATAGGGAATAGTCGGTAGTCAGCAATTCGCGGCAGCCTTCACTACTGCCTACTGCCTACTGCCTACTGCCTCACGCCGCAAAGCGCTGCGCTTCCCCGCCATAATAGTTGACGTAGCGGGCGCCGATTTCCTTGACCGGCATCACCACGAACACATCGACCGTGGAGAACTCACGGTCGATGACGCAGCCGTCGCCGATGCGGGCGCCGACGCGCAGATAGCCCTTGACCAACGGCGGCATGGCCGCGATCGCCGCCTTGGCGTTGACCGCCTCGATCGGCATCAGGTCCATCGAGCAATAGCGCCCGGAGACCGCCCGCACATCCCAGGCGGAGTTGGTCCGGCAGTGATGGGCAAGGTAGGTGAGCGCCTCGGCATGCGCAGCCGGCACCGTGCCAGGGAACGAGGCACAACCGGTCATCACGCCGATCTCATAGTGGTTGATGTAGGCCCAGATGCCTTGCCACAGCGCCTCGATGGTGCGCTTCGAGCGGTATTCCGGCAGCACGCAGGAGCGGCCGAGCTCAAGGAAGCGCTGGCCGGGATGGCGGGCGATCAGCTTGGTCAGTTCGAACTCGCCTTCGGAATAGAAGCCGCCGGCGGTCGCCGCAATCTCTTGCCGCAGCAGGCGGTAAGTGCCGACGATGCGGCGATGCTCGGGGCCGGAGATCGAGGTGTCAAGCACCAGCAGATGGTCGCACAGCGGGTCGAAGCGGTCGGCGTCGCGCCGGTCCTGCGCCTGGAACAGGTCCTTCCTGGCGCCAAGCTCGTCATAAAACACCCGGTAGCGCACTTCCTGCGCGGCGGCGATCTCGGCCTCATTGCGGGCAAGCCGCACTTCGAGATTGCCGATACGGCCCAGCGGTGCGCCTGTTGCGACGGCATCGGCGTTCCGCGCGGCGAGCAAAGCGCCGCCTGCGCTGGGCCGAGTGTCACATTCCGGCATAACTGTATGCACGAGTGATTCTCCTTCGAGCCATCCCTCTTGGCACGGGGATACGGTGTAGGTGCAACAGGATTGTGACAGTACCGTGATACGGCGCGACGGGCAATACTTCGTCGGCTGGCGAAAACCCTCATTCGGCTACCTACGTGACGCGAGGATTGCACAGCGTCGCGTCGCGCTGGGACGATTCACGCGACGCGCTTCAAGTCTTTGTTTTGTGCATGTCGTCTTCTCAAAACCGGGGCCACTTTTGAGCGACATGAATTCAGGCGGCCACCTGGCCCTCGACGGCATGGACCAGCGCGTCGGGATCGAGCGGCTTGGTGACAAAGCCGCTGGCGCCATGGGCGAGCACGGTGTGGCGGGTCTTTTCCTGGCTGTCGGCCGAAAGCACCATGATCGGAACCGGCGGCACAGCCATTTCCTCCTCGTGGCGGCGGATGGCGGCGATCGCGTCCAGCCCGTCCATGACCGGCATGTGCAAATCCATCAGCACCACATCGAAGCGATTTTTCAGCCCGGCTTCGGTCACCGCCTCGACCGCGGCCTTGCCATTGCCGACCACTTTCACGCGATGTCCCGCCTTCAAAAGCGTGGCGCGAGCAAGCATGGCGTTGATGTCGTTGTCTTCGGCGATCAGCACCGACAAACCTTGCTGGCGCCCGCCATGGGCACGAAGCGAGGACGCGCCGGTCTTTTCCGGCTTGGGCGGCGGCAAGGCAGAGGCATGACTGGTCAGCAGCACGCGCAGCAGGGTTTCGCCGCGCACCGGCCTCGCCAGGAAGGTGGCGTAGCCGTTGGTGCGGAATTCGCCAAGCATGCCGCGGTCGGTCGGCGCGATCAGCGTGATCGTCTCGCAATCGGCAAAGCCACTCTGGCGCAGGCGCTTGAGCAGTCTGCCGTCGCCGTCCTCCAGGGCCGCGTCGATCAACAGCACATCGCAATGTTCGGCGAAGGGCGTCGCCTGGGAAGCGGTTGCGGCGACCTCGACGGCGCCGCCATGGGCGCGGATGGTGCGGGCGATGGCGTCGGCCTCGACGGCGTTCTTCGACACGATCACGGCGCGCCGGCCGGCCAGGATGTTCTGCCGGTTCTGCGGTGCTTCGGTTGCTCCTGCGGCCGGGATCCCGAAGACGAATTCCGATCCCTCGCCAAGCCGGCTCGACACCGAAATGGCACCGCCCATGGCGGCGACCAGGCGCCTCGATATGGCCAGACCGAGGCCGGCGCCGCCATGGGTGCGGGTCGAGGTGCCGTCGGACTGTTCGAACTCCTCGAAGATGCGCTCCATGTCGTCTTCGCGCAGGCCGGGGCCGGTGTCGGTAACGGTGAAGCAGATGCGGTCGCTGGTATCGGTGCGGGCGCGCGCAATCGAGACCAGCACGCCGCCGGTGTCGGTGAACTTGATCGCATTGCCGATCAGGTTGAGCAGCACCTGCCTGACCCTGCCGGGATCGGCCATGATCATCTGCGGCACGTCGGGCTCGACATGACAGCCGAGGCCGATTTTCTTGGCGAAGGCTTTCGCTGCCATCAGTTCGACGATGTTGTCGGCGATTTCGCGCAGCGATGTCGGCTGCGGCTCCGGGTCGAAACGGCCGGCCTCTATCTTGGAATAGTCGAGCAAATCCTCGATGAGCGCCAAAAGGGCGCTGGCCGAGGTCGAGACAGCGCCGACATAGGTGCGCTGCTCGGGCGACAGATTGGTGTCAGCCAGAAGCTTGGCCATGCCCATGATGCCGTTCATCGGCGTGCGGATCTCATGGCTGACGGTGGCGAGGAAGCGCGACTTGGCCTGGCTGGCATATTCGGCGCGCTCGCGCGCGGTGATCAGCGAGGATTCGGCGCGTTTGCGCGCGGTGATGTCGCGGGCAATCGCCCGGTGCGAGACGGCGCCGCTATCCTTGTCGCGTACCGACAGTTCGATCCATGAGAACCAGCGCGGACCGTTCGGGGTGCGTATGGAGACGTCGGTGGAACTCAGGCATTCATGATCGGAAAAGGCGGCGTCGGGGACGATGCCGACATCAATGCCGTGTTCGGCGAGGGTCCTGCCGGCAAGGTCGCGTTGGTCGGTTCCGACGAGGCTGGCGAAAACCTTGTTGGCGTAGACGATGTGGCCATCGCGGTCGCGGTGGACGACGAGATCGCCGAGCGCATCGATCAGCCCGCGAAAACGCTCCTCGCTCTCCTGCATCTCCCACATACGGTCGGCCAGCGTCTCGATTTCGGCGCGGCTACGGGCCGCGGTTTCGTCGAGCAAGGCCGCCGCGCGGCGGACGGTGCGGCGGCTGCGCAGGTGCATGGCGACGCCGGCAAGGCCTGTCGCCAGCAGGCCGAGGGTGATGAAGATCGGCGCACCGGTGAGGTGGGAGAGGCCCGCCAGCACGACACTGGCGACCACCGTCAGGAACGGCAGGCCCTCGGACGTGGCGCGCGGCAAATCCGGCGCCCGAGGCGGCGGCGCAACACGCTGCCGCTTCGCCGTCGCCGGACTCGGCCCGTCGACGCTTTCGGCACGGCTCTTCTCTTTCCTGGCGGACTCCGCGATCATGCGGAACTCCTTGCAGATAGAGATTATGGAAAAGCGCGGCGGATCGTTCGAATTTTAGCGGTCATGCATTTTTGGCGGTTTTCCGCATCGCCTGATCTTTTCCGAAACCTGATTCCCTTTCGGGATCATGCTTCGGGAGCCTCACATATCGACAACCACGCGGCCCCTGATCTTGCCCTCGACGATGTCATGGGCGGCGGTGATGATGCCGTCGAAGCCGATGGTCGTCGACAGGCCGGCGAGCTTCTTGAGATCAAGATCGCTGCCGATGCGGCGCCAGGCTTCCAGCCGCACAGCCTTTGGCGCCATCACTGAATCGATGCCGAGCAGCGAGACGCCGCGCAGGATGAACGGGGCGACGCTCGACGGCAGATCCATGCCACCCGCCAGGCCGCAGGCGGCGACCGCGCCGCCATAGGCGGTCATCGACAGCACATTGGCCAGCGTGTGGCTGCCGACGGCATCGATGCCGCCGGCCCAGCGCTCCTTGGCCAGCGGCTTGGCCGGCTGGGAGAGTTCCTCGCGCGAAATCACTTCGGCGGCACCGAGGTCGATCAGATAGGAGCTTTCGGCGCTGCGGCCGGTCGAGGCAATGACGTGGTAGCCGAGGCTGGACAGGAGCGAGACCGCGACCGAACCGACGCCGCCGGCGGCACCCGTCACCACCACCGGGCCGCGATCGGGCAGGATGCCGTGCCGCTCCAGCGCCATGACGCACAGCATCGCCGTATAGCCGGCGGTGCCGACCGCCATCGCATCGTGGGCGCTGATGCCGTCGGGCAACGGCACCAGCCAGTCGCCGTTGACGCGGGCGCGCCCGGCATAGGCGCCGAAATGCGTTTCGCCGACACCCCAGCCGTTGAGGATCACCTGATCACCCTTGCGCCAGTCGGCATGCGAGGAAGAAATCACCGTGCCGGCGAAATCGATGCCCGGCACCAGCGGCCAGCGGCGGATCACCGGCGCCTTGCCTGTGATGGCCAGCCCGTCCTTGTAGTTGACGGTCGTCGCCTTGACCGCGACGGTGACATCACCTTCCATCAAATCGGCTTCGCTGAAATCGACGATCTCGACCGACTGCTTCTTTTCGGCGTCGCGCGAAACGAGGATGGCTTTGAAGGTTTCAGGCATCTCTTCTCCTCGGCTTCGCAAAGGCTGGCGGTCGGCATTGGCTGGCTCTGGCCGAACTGTGCGGCGACCGTCCGGCGAGGTCAATTGGTCAAAAGAGTCGGGCCGTCAGGCTTCTGGGCCTTGCGGCTTGGCCTCGCGCCGCCAGCCGATGAATTCGTCGAAGACGACCAGCGCCGCGCCGACCGAAATGAAGGCATCGGCGAGGTTGAAGACGGCGAAGGACCATACCGGCGTGTGGAACAATATATAGTCGATGACGTGGCCGTAGACGGCGCGGTCGATCAGATTGCCGATCGCGCCACCGATGATCAGGGCAAAGCCGATGCGGGCCAGCACATGGCCGGATGGCGTACGCGTTGCCAGATAAAGCACGAAGGCGACGACGACGACCGCGATGACGACCAGGCCGGTGTCGCCGAAGGACGAGAACATCGAGAAGGCGATGCCGGTATTGTAGGTGCGAAACAGCGCCAGGAATGGCACCAGGTCGAGCTTTTCCTGGAAGACGAGGCCGGTCTCGATCAGATGCTTTATCCACTGGTCGAGCGCGATTGCCACCATCACCAGCAGCGCATAGGGAGACCATGATTTCACGATGTGGCGTCCTCGGGGGCAAGTTTCAGCGCGCCGCGCCGGATCTCGAACAGCATGATTCCGGTGGCGACCGCCAAATTGAGTGAATCGGCGCGGCCGGCCTGCGGAATCCGCAGCAGCCGGTCGCAGCTTTCCGCCAGATTGTCGGGCAGGCCCTGCTGCTCATTGCCCATCATCAAGAGCACCGGTCCTCGGGAGAAATCGACCGAGCGGTAGTCGACCGCACCCTTCAGATGGGTGCCGACCACCAGGCCCGAGAAGCTGTTTCGCCAAGCCAGAAATGCTTCCGGCGTCGCCTTGGTCACCGGCACGGCGAAGATCGAGCCCATGGTGGCGCGCACGGTCTCGACCGAAAAAGGATCGGTAGTCTCGCCGACCAGGATGACGCCCTTGGCGCCGACGGCATCGACGGTGCGGATGACGGTGCCGAGATTGCCGGGATCGCGCACCCGGTCGAGCGCCACCCAGACATCGCCGTCGTGAGCGCGGATGTCTCTTAACGGCAGCAGTTTCTGCCGGAAGACGCCGACCACCATTTGCGGATTGTCGCGGCGGGTTATGGCGACCAGCACTTTTTCGGACACTTCGAGCACGGTGCCGCCGGCGGCAACCGTGCGCGCCGCCACCTTTTCGACCGCCGCATTGCCGCGTCCGGCCTTGGCGAAGACCAGCGTCCTGATCGACCAGCCGAGGTCGAGGGCGTCGATGACCAGCTTCAGCCCTTCGGCCATGAAGGCGTTCTGCTGGTCGCGGAATTTCTTCTGGGCGAGCGCCTTGATGTCCTTGATCAGCGGATTGGCAAGGCTGGTGACTTCCTTGACCTGCCCGGGCGCGCCGGCGTGCCGCTCATTCATTCGGGACTCCCGGGCATTCAGGTCTCCGGGGCATTCAGGCTACCCAGCGCGAAAACAGCGATGTCGACAGCGCCCGCCCGGCGGACTGCTCGCGGATGATCAGTTCGCCTGATTCAACCGTGCCGCCCATGCCGGCAAAAGTGTCGCGCATCAAGGCATGGATGGCGAAGAAGGAGGCGCGGATGGAATAGGCGGTCAGCACCACGGTGAGCGGTTTCGGCGTCAGGATCGCGCGGCAAAGATCGGTCAGGCCGGGCAGGTCCTCGAACAACTGCCAGACCTCGCCCTTGGGGCCGCGGCCATAGGCGGGCGGGTCGAACAGGATGATGTCGTAGCGGCTGCCGCGGCGCTCTTCGCGCTCGGCGAATTTCACTGCATCGTCAACGATCCAGCGGATCGGCTTGCTGCCGAGACCAGCCATTTCCTGGTTTTCGCGCGCCCAGCCGACCGCCTTCTTGGAGGCATCGACATGGGTGACCTCGGCGCCGGCGCGGGCGGCTACGAGAGACGCGAGCCCGGTATAGCCGAACAGGTTCAGCACCTTGACCGGGCGCTTGGCCGCCGCGATCAGGCTGGCCATATGGTCCCAGTGCGAAGCCTGCTCGGGGAAGACGCCGACATGGCGAAACGAGGTGAAGCGGCCGAGATAGTCGATGCCGTCATGCTTCATCGGCCAGGTCTCGCCCAGCGGTACCTTCGGGAACCGCCAGCGGCCGATGCCTTCCTCGTCGGTGTCGCCGGTGAAGATGGCGTCGGCGCGGTCCCAGTCCCTGGCCGGTAAGGCCTTTTGCCAGATCGCCTGTCCCTCGGGCCGCACGATGCGGTAGGGGCCGTATTGTTCGAGCTTTTCGCCGGCGCCGCTGTCGAGCAGTGCATAATCCTGATTGGGCGCCACTTCGAGGATCACCGGCAGGCGCTCAGTGGGCAGGATGCCTTCGCGACGCGCCAGGATACGGGGGGCGGGCTTCGGATCAGACCGGTCGTCCGGTTTTGTTTCGTGGCGTGGCTGTCTGGCTTCGGGTCGGACTGGTACGGTCTCCGGCTGCGGCCGCGCATGTTCGGTCCTGCCCTTTGCGGGCGGACGGTTGTCGCGGCGTTTGTCGCGAAAAGACTTCAAGCAGGAGCGTCTCCGGAGGCGGCAGGCCGCTTTTGGCATAGGGTCACCGGCTGCGCAAACAAAATGGTCCAGCGTCGAATGTCTGAGGTGGTGGACCTCGCTGAGGAAACAGGCAAATCTCGAATCATGTCCCGTTCCGAACGCCTGCTCGACCTGATCCAGATCCTGCGCCGGCATCGCCGGCCGGTGAGCGGTCGCACGCTTGCCGGCGAGATGGACGTTTCGATCCGAACGCTCTACCGCGACATTGCCACGCTGCAGGGGCAAGGCGCGCCGATCGAGGGCGAGGCTGGGCTGGGCTATGTGCTGAAACCCGGCTTCATGCTGCCGCCACTGATGTTCACCGACGAGGAGATCGAGGCCATCGTTCTGGGATCGCGTTGGGTTGCCAGACAACCGGACAAGCGGCTGTCGGCCGCCGCCACCGACGCGCTGGCCAAGATCGCCGCTGTGCTGCCGGATGATCTGCGCGAGGACCTCGATGCGACCGCGCTTTTGGTCGGGCCGCACGGCGATGCTGTCGAAAGCATCGACCTTGGCCTGGTGCGCCAGGCGATCCGCAACGAGAGAAAACTCGGCTTTCTTTACCGCGATGCCGGCGGCGCCGCCTCCGAGCGCTTGATCTGGCCATTCGCGCTCGGCTTTTTCGACAAGGTGCGGGTGGTGGTGGCCTGGTGCGAGACGCGGCAGGATTTCAGACATTTTCGCGCCGACCGGATGTCGGGGCTCAACACCACGTATCCGCTATCCGGTCGTCGGCAGGCGCTGCTGAAGGAATGGCGCGCGACGCTGGACGCACCGAAGCGCCAGCCCGGCGCTTAATGCTCCTTTCTACGCCTCGCAAGCCGCTGCTGCCACAATCTGGGCAGTGGGTCAGTTTGAAATTAAATTTCAAACTGACCCACTGCCAGAATCTGACAGTGGGGTCACCTATGCTCCTCCAATCGAAACCCTGCAGAGCAGACATGAACACCCCCAATTTCGTCATCCATTATGTCGACAGCCCGGAGCGGAGCGGCGCCTTCTACGGTGCGCTGCTGGGACGCCAGCCGGTGGAGACGTCGCCGACCTTCGTGCTGTTCGTGCTCGACAATGGCTTCAAGCTCGGCCTGTGGTCGCGCCACACCGTGGAGCCGGCGGCCGCAGCCGCGGGCGGCGGTGCGGAGCTCGTCTTCGCGTTGGACCGGCCTGATGCGGTGGACGCCGCTTACACGGACTGGGCAGGACGCGGCTTGACCATTCTGCAGACGCCGACCGACATGGACTTCGGCCGCACCTTCGTTGCGCTCGATCCCGACGAGCACCGGCTGCGCGTCTACTGGCTGAAGGACGGAGAACAGGCCAATGGGGAACAGGCCAATGGAGAACAGAAATGAGTGCCCACTGGATCGCGGTCGCTTCCGCCGAGCATGTCCGGCGCGGCCGCGAGGCCGGCTTCATGCAGGTCAACCACGGCAAGGCGGCACCTTTGCGCCGCATCAAGCCCGGCGACGGCATCATCTACTACTCGCCGACCACAATTCTGCGCGAGAAGGACGGCCTGCAGGCTTTCACGGCAATCGGCACCGTGCGCGAAGGCGAGCCTTACCAGGGCGACATGGGCGGTGGCTTCACGCCGTTCCGCAGGGATGTCGAATGGGCCAAGGCCGAGGAGGCGCCGATCAAGCCGCTGCTCGAGCAGCTCGACTTCACCGCGGGCAAATCGAACTGGGGTTATCAACTGCGCTTTGGCCTGTTCGAAATTACGGCGCATGATTTCGCGCTGATCGCCGAGGCGATGGGCGCTGCCATGAAGGCAGGCTGAAGCATCCAGCCGCCGGATCGGCAAGGCACCGTGACAAGGCTGCTGACACCAAGTTGTCAGCAGCCTTGTGCGACAAGCGATTGTCTTCAGATAGTGTCGCGCTTGCCCCAGGAGAATAAGATGGACTTCGTCTCGATCCGCATCATTACCGATCAGATCAAGCCCTTGGTGGCATTCTACGACACGATCACCGGGCTTACCGCAACCTGGTTCACAGACGATTTCCCCGAACTGGCAACGCCGTCCTGCACACTGGCGATCGGCAGCACCCGCACGCTGGCCCTGTTCGGAACTGATGTGGCGCAGCCGGCCGCCAATCGCTCAGCGATCATCGAGTTTCGCGTCGCCGATGTTGATGCTGAGTACAGCAGGCTGGCGAAAATTATCGGCGATTTCGTACAGACGCCGACGACGATGCCATGGGGTAACCGGTCGCTGCTGCTGCGCGATCCCGATGGCAATCTGGTGAACTTCTTCACCCCGGTCAGCGCGGAAGCGATCAGGAAGTTCGATCGCAGAACCGGCGCAGACGCTACTGCTTGAGCGCGTTGTAGACGGCAATGCCGGCGGCAAGGTCCTCAAGCGCGGCGCCGACCGACTTGAACAGCGTGACCTCAGTGGGGCTCTGCCGGCCCTGTTTTTCCCCGCGCGCCAGCTCATGCAGATCGGCGACGATGGCTTCCGGCTTCAGCACGCCGGAGGCGAGCGGCTGGACGATGTCGCCGGCTTCCTTGGTGGCGCCGGCGCGGGTGTCGACATAGACGCGGGCGCGCGCGATCGCGTCGTCGTCGCTCTCGCGCATGGTCGGCGTGAAGCCTCCGACCAGATCGACATGCGCGCCCGGCTTGAGCAGCGCACCCTTGACCAGCGGCGTCGTCGTGATCGTCGCCGATGAGACGATGTCGGCCTCGGCGAGTTCGGCGTCGAGATTGCTTGCGGCCTCGGCGTTGAAACCGTCCGCGCGCAAATCGGCCGCGACCTTTTCGGCATTGGTGGGCGTGCGGTTCCAGATGCGGATGGTCTTGATCGGCCGCACCGCGGAGTGCGCCTTGGCGAGGAACGGCGACAGCGCGCCGGCGCCGACCACCAGAAGCCGCGATGCGTCCTCGCAGGCGAGATAGGAGGCCGCCAGCGCCGAGGCGCAAGCGGTGCGCCACTGTGTCAGCCGTTGGCCGTCGATCAGCGCTTCGGGCTCGCCGGTGGCGCCGTTGAGCAGGAGGTAGAGCCCCATCACCGCCGGTTTGCCGATGGCGTTGTTGTCGGGCGATACGGTGACGATCTTGACGCCGATATGACCCCCGACCGATGTGCCGGCCGCATGGAAGTCGGTCCACGCCGGCATCAAAAGCAGCGTGGATGTGGCACCGTCGGGCCGCTCGACCCCGTGATGATGGCGGACGGGTTGCACAGCACCCTCGCGGAAGGCCGCGCGCAATGTCTCGACCAGCCCGGGAAAGGTCAGCGCCTGGTCGACAGCGTCGGCCGAAATGGTCAGCATGCAAAACTCCGCGAAGATAAAAGCGCCGGCTTCAGGCCGTTGGCTTCGGCAGCGCCGGCCCGGCGGCCGCGCCCTGCTGCACGGCGGGTATACGGCTGACCGCCTGGCGCAAATTCTCGGCCTCGACCCCGCGCTGGCGCGCCAGCTTGCGGTAGCGGCCCTGCTTGACCCAGGTCGCCAGGCTGCCGACGACCATGCCGATGGCGAGCGCCACGAACAGGAAGATGAACAGCGGCAAGGTCAGCGTCAGTTTCGGATTGCCGGGGTTGAACGGGTCGAGCGTGAAGGCGACCAGCTCGCGGTTGGCGACGGCCAGCGCAATCAAGATGACGGCGAGCGGCACGAAGACCACGATAAGTATGAAGCGGTTCAACATAGAGATTCCCTGGAGAAGGCAGGCCTTGATAAGGTCGGCGCGTGATCCGCGCCTACTTGCCGCCATTCAGCCTTTCACGCAATTCCTTTCCGGTCTTGAAGAACGGCACCCACTTCTCCTCGACCTCGACGGATTCGCCGGTGCGCGGGTTGCGGCCGGTGCGGGCAGGGCGATTCTTCACCGAAAAAGCGCCGAAGCCGCGCAACTCGACCCGATTGCCTTCCGCTAGGGCATCGGTGATCTCGTCGAAGATCGCTCCCACGATGTTTTCGACGTCGCGCAGGAAAAGATGCGGGTTGCGCGTGGCAATGATCTGCACAAGCTCGGATTTGATCATCAGAAAGGTCCCCGTGAAAGCGCTGCGGTCAAATTATCAGGATGATTTTATTTGCTTTTTGCTCGCCCCAACCGGCAGATCAAGGGTGCCAGACGGAAACGAGACCGTCAAGAAACAAGCGATCCGCGCCAATTTCGTGAAGCACGTCGCTGCCGGCCTCCGACAGGCCGAGCGCGCTGCCGACGCTGCGCGCTATTGCTTTCGAGAACAGGAAGCCGCCACGCCGCTCGGTGTCCTTCCATTCCACCACCTTGAGCTTGGCGTCGACACCCTTGGTCGCCAGCCAGTCGATCGCCACGCTCTCGCCGCCGACAGCGTCGATCAGACCGTTGGCAAGGCCCTGGCGGCCGGTGAAGATCGAGCCGTCGGCAAGGGCCAGTGCCTGATCGCGGGTCATTTTGCGGCGCTCGGCGACGATGCCGACGAACCAGTCATAGCTGTCGAGGATGAGCTTGCGGACCATGGCTCGCTCGTCTTCATTGGTCGGCTTGAAGGGCGAGGGCGATGCCTTCAGCGGCGAGGATTTCACTTCCTCGAGCTTGATGCCGACCTTGTCCATCAGACCGCTGACATCGGGATACTGGATGAGCACACCGATCGAGCCGACGATCGACGTCTTGCGGGCAACGATATGGTCGCTGGCACTGGCGATCATGTAGCCGGCCGATGCGGCCAGCGTGCCGACCTCGGCCACCACCGGCTTGTCGGCGGCAAGCTTGCGCACCTCCTCGTAGATCGATTCGCCGCCGACCGTGGTGCCGCCGGGCGAATCGATCGCCAGGATGACGCCCTTGACCTGCGAGGATGTGCGGATGGTTTCCAGCCGCTTGATCAGTTCCTCGTCCTCGGTGATGGTGCCTTCGATCCTGACCTTGGCGATGTGGTCGACGGAAGAACCGCCGAGGTCGCCCCCATAGAACCAGCTTGCAAGCGCAATCACCCCAAGGGCCACGATGGCAATGGCGGCGCCGCGCCAGAAGGTCAGCTTGCGCCGCAAGCGGCGGCGGTCGATCAGGTCGTCGGCTCTCAGTGCCATGGTCTGCCTCACAGTCGGTGGGAAGCGATGCTTTTAAAGCAAGCGTCCGCGCCCGGCTACCTCTTCCTCAAGAGCCTGCGACGAAGCGACCTTCACGACGGAGGCATTTCAGGAAAAAATGACGCGGCGCGTTCGTTTCTGCTATGAAGTGACGAAATTGTGTCGCCTGAGTTCCGTCTGTAAAACAGCGGCCGTCACATTTTTGCGGTTTTCCTCCGCTTGTGCTTGCTTGCGGGGGCCGGCAACCCACCTATAGCAGGTGTTTTGGCGGACAAGGGTTTATTAGAAGTCAGTCATGCTTGCGCGATCGAACGAACCGACCAATGCCGATGCGGCCTTGGCGCCCACGGCGCCAGCGGGCACGCGCGGCGACGCCTTCGACCGCGCCCAGCGCCACTCGCGCCGCGTGCGCGTGCTTAAGTTTGCCGTGCCGGTGCTTGCCGCCGGGATCGCGGTTGCGTTTCCGGTCTATTCCTATCTGGCGGCGCCGATCAACATTTCGATACAGGCAGACGGCACCGCTTTCGCGGATGGCAAGCTGGTGATGGCCAATCCGAAGCTCAACGGCTTCACCAAGGACAAGCTGCCCTATTCGCTGACGGCCTTGCGCGCCATCCAGGATGTCGGCAAGCAGGACATCATCGAACTCGAAGGCATCCATGCCAAATTGCCGCTGACGGCCGACAATGTGGCGACCGTCGACGCCAAGCGCGGGATCTACAACAGAAACGCCAACACGATGGACATGACCAGCGACGTTACCGTCACCACCACCGACGGCGTCGCTGCCATCTTCAAATCGGTCTTCCTCGATATGGGCAAAGGCTCTATGAAGACAGGTGATGCGGTCGATGTCAGCCGTAACGGCTCGCGGATCACCGCGGGTTCAATGTCGGTCGAAGACAATGGCAAGGTGATCGTTTTCGAGAACAAGGTAAGCGTTCACATCGATCCGGCCACTATGAAGGCGGCAGAGGCAAAGAGCGGAGAAACGAATGCGTCCCAGTAATTCGGCACGGCTTGTCGCCGCAGCTTCGGCCTTGCTGTTGCTGGGTATGGCGCCGTCCTGGGCTCAGTCCAGCGCCAGCAGCCAGTCCGGGCTCAAACTCTCGGGCGACCAGCCGATCCAGATCGAGAGCGACAAACTTGAGGTCCGCCAGGCCGACAGCATGGCGCTGTTCAGCGGCAACGTCACCGTCACGCAAGGGCCAACGCTGCTCAAGGCCGGCAGCATGGAGGTCTACTACGTCAAGGATCCCAACGCCGCCAAAGGTGCTGCCGCCGGCGCTTCGGCGATGACCGGTTCGGCCAATATCGACCATCTGGTGGTCAAGAACAAAGTCTACATCAAGTCGAATGACCAGATCGCCACCGGCGACAACGCCACGTTCGACATGAAGACGCAGGTGCTTGTTCTGTCGGGCAAGGAGGTCGTCTTGTCCCAAGGACCCAACGTCCTCAAGGGCTGCAAGCTCACCGTGCAGATGAAAAGCGGCCTTGCTCAGGTCGATGGCTGCGGCGGGCGCGTCATCATGTCGATGACGCCGCCACCGAAATCCGAGGCCCCGAAGCCCAAATGACTGGCGTGTCTTCGCTGCTGACCCGCCTTCCGGGACGGGCGGCCAGTAAACTTGCAGCACCGGCCACAGTCACCGTTGATTCCTCGAAGTTCAAGGGCACCCTGATCGCCAAGGGTCTGACCAAGAGCTACAAGGGCCGCAAGGTGGTCAGCGGTGTCACCATCGGCGTGCGCGCCGGCGAGGCTGTCGGGCTGCTCGGGCCGAACGGCGCCGGCAAGACCACCTGTTTCTACATGGTCACCGGCTTGGTGCCGGTCGATGAGGGCACGATCGAGATCGACGGTTTCGACGTCACCTCGATGCCGATGTACCGCCGCGCCCGCCTCGGCATCGGCTATTTGCCGCAGGAAGCCTCGATCTTCCGCGGCCTGAATGTCGAGCAGAACATCCGCGCCGTGCTCGAAGTGGTTGAGAAGGACCGCAAGGTGCGCGAGCGCAATCTCGACGAACTGCTCGAGGAATTTCACATCAGCCATCTGCGGAAGTCGCCGTCCATGTCGCTGTCGGGTGGCGAGCGGCGGCGTCTTGAGATCGCCCGAGCTTTGGCGACGCGCCCGGCCTACATGCTGCTCGACGAGCCGTTCGCCGGCATCGACCCGATTGCCGTCGCCGACATCCAGCAGCTGGTTCGTCATCTAACGGCGCGCGGCATCGGCGTGCTGATTACCGACCACAATGTGCGCGAAACGCTCGGCCTCATCGACCGCGCCTACATCATCCATGCCGGCCAGGTGCTGACTCATGGCCGTGCCGACGAGGTGGTGGCGAACCCCGATGTGCGCCGGCTCTACCTCGGCGAAGGTTTCACGCTCTGAGCGTGAAATTTGTTTCCTGACGTGATTTTTGCCGCCCCGCCGGGCTTTTTTCTCCGATTTTGCGTGAGATAATGCTTCGGTAGGGGCCTTTTGCCATCGTTCGCCTTGACAAGCAAAAGCCGGGCCAGTTTCTATGGAAGGTCGGAAAAATTCATTTTCCGGCAGCTTCTGATGTGTAGGCTTCCGGGTGCAGAAGGGCGTTTGAAACCGAACCATGGCGTTGGCGGCGAAACTACAGCTACGACAATCCCAGTCGCTGGTGATGACGCCGCAGCTGATGCAGTCGATCAGGCTGTTGCAGCTCACCCATGTCGAGCTCGACCACTTCATCGACGACGAGATCGAGCGCAATCCGCTGCTGGAGCGCGCCGAGCCCCAGGATGACGCCGCAAGCGACCAGGTGCAGAAGGGCGATGCCGCTCCTGAGCCTGCCGCCGATGGCGACTGGTTCGAAAACGAGACGGCGTGGAGCGCCGAAGCGATCTCCGACAAGCTCGACAGCTCGCTGGAAAATCTGTTCCCCGACGATCCCGGCACCAGCGAGCGGCTCGGCCCGGACCTGACGGCGCAGTGGAAGTCGGCCACCGGCAATAGTTCGTCCGGTTCTTCCGAAGGCTTCGACGTCGGCGACATGGCAGCCGCGGCGATCACGCTGCGCCAGCATGTTGGCGAGCAGATCGCGCTTGCCTTTGCCGATCCGGCCGCAAGGCTGATCGCAGCCGAACTGGCCGACGGCCTGGACGAGGCCGGCTACCTGCGCGCCGATCCCGCCGAGATCGCCAAACGGCTCGGCGCCGATCAGGCGATGGTGGCCAATGTGCTGGCAGCCTGCCACACATTCGAGCCGGTCGGCCTGTTTGCGCGCGACCTTGCCGAATGCCTGTCGCTGCAGCTTGCCATGCGCGATCGTCTCGATCCGGCGATGAAGACGCTGATCGGCAACCTAGAACTGTTGGCGCGGCGCGATTTCCAGACGCTGAAGCGGCTTTGCGGGGTCGACGAGGAGGATCTCCTCGACATGCTGGCCGAAATCCGCGCGCTCGACCCGCGCCCGGGCATGGCGTTTTCGGGCGGCGCCAGCGACGCCATCGTCGCCGATGTCGAAGTCCGCGCCGCCAATGACGGCAGCTGGACGGTCGAGCTCAATGCCGAGACGCTGCCGCGCGTGCTTGTCGATCACATCTATTTCGCCCAGGTCTCGCCGCATGCGAAGAATCAGGCGGAGAAGGATTTCCTGGCCGAGTGCCTGCAGAATGCCAACTGGCTGACGCGCAGTCTCGACCAGCGGGCAAAGACGATCCTGAAAGTGGCGTCGGAAATCGTGCGCCAGCAGGACGCTTTTCTCGTCCATGGCGTGCGTCAGCTCAGGCCGCTCAACCTGCGCACGGTGGCCGATGCCATCGGCATGCATGAATCGACCGTCAGCCGGGTGACGGCCAACAAATACATGCTGACGCCGCGTGGCGTGTTCGAGCTGCGTTATTTCTTCACGGCTTCGATCGCGGCGTCGGGCGGCGGTGATGCGCATTCCTCGGAAGCGGTGCGCGACCGCATCAAGCAGCTGATCGACGAGGAAAAGCCCGCCGATGTGCTGTCCGATGACGCAATCGTCGATATGTTGAAGGAAAGCGGCGTCGATATTGCCCGGCGCACGGTGGCCAAGTACCGGGAGGGTATGAATATTCCCTCGTCGGTGCAGCGGCGGCGTGAAAAGCGCGCTCTGGCGAGCGCGGGGCGCTAGGTCTGCTTGCCCGGCAAGGCTTTTGCTATGGCTGGATTCCACAACTTTCCGACCTTAAAGCGCATCGCGCTGAAACGGATTCATACGACGCGCTTTAAGTCTTTGTTTTCATGCATGTCGTTGTCCCAGAACCGCAGCGCACTTCTGGGCGACATGCATTAATTGACAAGCTGCAATGAAGTGTCTAGAAGCCCGCCCGCATGAGACGGGCTCGCGGCCCGCATGCGGATGGTCCGTCACGATGAAGGCCACGGGACGGCCAAGAAGGCGGATTGTGATCAACCGGAAAGTTCGGATCTAAAATCGGCGCGAGTTGACGCCGCAAAGCTTGTGCGCACGGATCACGAGTATAAACTCTGGCCAGTTTGAAGCCTGAGCAAGGAAGGTCAGTTTTCAGATGAAATTGCGCATATCGGGTAAACACATGGATATCGGCGATGCGTTGCGTACGCGCATTACCGATCGTGTCGGCGAGGCGATTGGAAAATATTTCGATCGCGGTTTTTCAGGGCACGTCACGGTCATCAAATCGGGGTCGCGTTACTCGGCCGATTGCATGATCAGGCTGGATTCCGGCGCTTCGCTGCAGGCAACCGGCGATTCCCAGGATCCGACACTTGCCTTCGAGGCGGCCGCGGACCGCCTCGAAACCAGGCTGCGGCGCTACAAACGCCGTCTGAAATCGCACAATTCAGGCAATGGAAATGGCGAAATCACCGACATCGCCTATACGGTGATGGCGCCGCTGACTGATGACGATGAGGACATTCCGGAGGACTACGCCCCGGCCATCGTCGCCGAATCAACCATGACGCTGCAGACCATGTCGGTCGCGTCGGCGGTCATCGAACTCGACACCAAGGACAGCCCGGTTTTCGTCTTCCGCAACGCCGGAAACGACCACCTCAACATCGTCTATCGGCGGCCGGACGGAAATATCGGCTGGATCGACCCGTCGACGACCAAAGTCGCACAGGCGTGACGACAACGACAATGGTCGCACAGGTGACGACAATGGTCGCACAGAGATGATAGCCAGCCGCGCGAGGGGCGAGGACTGGTGACGGCAGGCGAATAAGGGATTTCAAATATGGATCTGAGCGATCTTCTCAACGTTCCGGCGATCTTGCCGGCGTTGAAGGCGAACTCCAAAAAGCAGCTTCTGCAGTTGCTGTCCGAGAGAGCGGCGGCGATTTCCGGCATTCCGGAGCGCGAAGTGTTCGACACTATCCTGCAGCGCGAACGGCTGGGCTCCACCGGCGTCGGCAACGGCATCGCCATTCCGCACGGCAAGCTCGCCGGGGTGAAGCGCATCGCCGGCGTCTTTGCCCGGCTGGAGACGCCGGTCGATTTCGAGGCCTTGGATGACCAGCCGGTCGATCTGGTGTTCTTGCTGCTGGCCCCGGAAGGCGCCGGCGCCGATCACCTCAAGGCACTGTCGCGCATCGCCAGGGTTTTGCGCGACGCCGACACGGTGGCCAAGATCAGAGGCACGCGCGACGCGGTCGCCATCCACGCACTGCTTTCGGACACGCAGGCCTCGCACGCCGCCTGAAGTTCTTCGGATTTAAGTCTTCCAGGGGCCGCCGAAGGCGGCCCTCTCCATTTCAACCGCCAGCAGTCGCCTTAGTGAATGGCGACAGTGGTCAGGTCGTTTTCCATGGCGCCGGCCAAAGCCCGGTCTTTCGCATCCGAAAGCAGGATCGGCTGGCCGTTGGCGGCAAACAGGGCCCACAGGACCATACCAGGCGCTATTTCGCCGAGATTGGGGAAGCGGCCGAGCAATTCGTCGCTCGAGACCTTGCGCAGATAAGCGACCGAGCCTTCGCCGAGATGGGCGAATTCGCCGCTGGTCATGATGATGGTTTCGTCAGTTCTGGTCATTTCAAGCCTCCTTGGCGCGAGGACGCCGCTCAAGGCCATCCCGCATGAGAGCCATCGGTAAAGATCAGCCTTTCACCGATATATTTATTTTCCGTACCAGCCGTTCGGTATCCGGCCGATCGAGATCGATCGACAAAAGGCCGTTCTTCAGTTCCGCTGCGATCACCCGCATGCCGTCGGCCAGCACGAAACAGCGCTGGAACTGGCGCGCGGCGATGCCGCGGTGGAGGAATTCGCGCTCGGTGTCGTCGGTTTGACGGCCGCGCACGACCAACTGGTTTTCCTCCGTGGTGACATCGAGATCGCTTTCGGCGAAACCCGCGACAGCCAGCGTAATGCGCAGCCTTTCGGCCTTGCCGTCAGCACCGCTGAGGCGCTCGATGTTGTAGGGAGGATAACTGTCACCGGATTTCGCCAGTCGTTCCAGGGTCTTTTCCATGGCATCGAAACCAAGAAGAAGCGGGCTGGAGAAGGGCGTCATTCGGCTCATGTTACACTGTCCTCTTTGGAGCGACATAAACTGGAAAAACCCGGATGGCATTTTTCCCGATGGTCTTGATATGGTCCGCGCCGCGGCCAAGTTCAAGCCGCCGAACACCCCCGCCAAAAAGACTCCCCCGCATAAGGAAATGAAATGCCCCAGACCCGCAAGATCATCATCGACACGGATCCCGGCCAGGACGATGCCGTCGCCATATTGCTGGCGCTCGGCAGCGCCGAGCTGGAGATCGTCGGCATCTCTGCTGTTGCCGGCAACGTGCCGCTGAAATTGACCGAAAAGAACGCCAGGAAAATCTGCGAACTGGCCGGCCGGCCCGACATCAAGGTCTATGCAGGCGCCATCCGCCCGTTGGCGCGCGAACTGGTCACCGCCGAGGAAGTGCATGGCAAGACCGGCCTCAACGGCCCGCAACTGCCCGATCCGAAGATGAAGCTGCAGGGCCAGTATGCGGTCGACTTCATCGTCGAGACGCTGATGAAGGAAGAGGCCGGCACGATCACGCTGTGCGCGCTCGGCCCGCTCACCAATGTCGCGCTGGCGCTGATCCGTGAACCGAAGATCGCGCCGCGCATCAAGGAAATCGTACTGATGGGCGGCGGTTTCTTCGAAGGCGGCAATGTCACGCCGACCGCAGAATTCAACATCTATGTCGATCCGCAAGCCGCCGACCTGGTGTTCAAATCCGGCATTCCGATCGTCATGATGCCGCTCGACGTCACCCACAAGGCGCTGACCACGGCCAAGCGCACGCAGGCCATCCGCCAGCTCGGCACCCGGGTCGGCACCGCGACGGCCGAGATGCTGGAGTTCTTCGAGCGCTTCGACGAGGAGAAATACGGCACCGATGGCGGCCCGCTGCACGACCCCTGCGTCATCGCCTATCTGTTGAAGCCGGAGCTGTTCAAGGGCCGCAACTGCAACGTCACCGTCGAAACCACCTCCGAACTCACCATGGGCATGACCGTGATCGACTGGTGGGGCGTGACCAAGCGGCCGAAGAACGCCATGGTGATGCGCGACATCGACCATGACGCCTTTTTCGCGCTGCTGGTGGAGCGGTTGGCTCGGCTTTAGCTCTGTCTTTCCTTTCTCCCCATTGTGGGTTCCGAAGGGACGGGGCGAGACAAGTGGCTCGCCCCCGGGCGGTGTCGCCGAAGGCGACGGATGTGGGGTGTTCCAGGGAACGCCCACGTCTCACTCCGCTGGAACACCCCTCATCCGTCTCGGCGCTATCGCGCCGATCCACCTTCTCCCACAGGGGAGAAGGAAGGCGCCGCCGCCGTTCACTTTGCAAATCGATAGAAGACCATTCCATTCTCGCGCGTGACGCGCTCCAATCTTGCCGGCGCGCCGATCAGATGCGGGAGGTCGTCTTCGACCAGAATGGACGAACCGGTTTCGAGTGCAACCAGATAAAGCGTGCGGCCGTTGTCTGAATGGGTACTTTTGACCGTTGCGTCGATTAGCTCGACCGAGGATGGGGCTCGCATCATTCGTCCATTTGTAGAGAGCCGAAGGAACCATCACCGCAAACAGGACGACGATCAGGACCACGCCGGGCGCGTCCCTTTTTATGCCAGCGTAAGTCCATGACATCGACGTGAATCCCCCCACGCCGATTCATGTGGTGGCGTGAAGACTGACTTTCAATCAGCCTTCACGTACCGGCTCCGTTGGGAACGACCGTTGGCGGTCGTCACTTCGCCTTGGAAAACGCCAGCCACAGGCCGCCGCCGACCAGAAAGCTGCCGCTGATCCTGGACATCAGCTTGATGCGGCTGGCCGAGAGCAGGCGGCCGGCGCGGCTGGCGGCGAGCGCGTAGGTCGAGTCCGAGACGGCGGCAAAGATCATGGCGGTAAGGCCCATGACGACGATCTGCAGGGTGTAATTGCCCTGCGGGGCGATGAATTGCGGGAAGAAGGCGCCGAAGAACACCAGGGTCTTGGGGTTGCTCAGCGCCACGAGCAGGCCCTGCAGGAAGAAGCCGCCGCGCGGCTTTCTCGCGGTGCCGTCGGCATTCAGCGCGCCCTTGGAACGGAACATCTGCACCCCCATCCAGATCAGATAGGCGGCGCCGATCAGGCGTACCCATTCGAACCAGTGGCCCATGCCCGATATCAGCGTGTTGAGGCCGATGCCGACAATGGCGATCATCACGGCGAGCCCAGCCTGCGTGCCGGCGACATTGGCAAGGCCGGCGCGGTAGCCATGGCGGATGCTGTTGGCGATGATCAGCGTGACAGTCGGACCGGGCACCAGGATGATGACGATGCAGGCAAGGACATAGGCGGCGTAGAGTTCCAGCGACATGGGGATTTCCTCGAGGATGCGCTTAGGCGGCTGGCTGCAATCAATGCATGGCGGCGGGGCTGGTGCAAGCCGGTCGCAGACCGTGCCGCCCCTCGCGTCAGGACGCCCCCACCTGCCAAGGCAGGGTCGCCTCATAGGCCGCTCCGGCCCTGAGCACGGCGAGGTCGCCGCGCGGCCGGCCGATCAGCTGCATGCCCAAGGGGCGGCCTTTGTCGTCGAAGCCGACGGGCACGTTGAGCGCCGGACAGCCGCCGAGCGTGGCGAAGGCCGAAACCTGCATCCAGCGATGGTAGCTGTCCATCGTCCGTCCGGCGACCTCACTTGGCCAATGCGTGCCGACTTCGAAAGGAAAGACCTGCGCCGTCGGCAGCGCGATGAGATCGAAGTGCTCGAACAGCGACAGCAGCGTCCGGTGCCAGGAGGTGCGGATGACCGAGGCCGCGCGGATCTGCGGCGCCGTCAGCCGCATGGCGTTCTCCACCTCCCAGACGGCTTCCGGCTTCAGCAGGGCGCGCTTGTGCGGGTCGTCATAATGGACTTTCAGCGCCGAGCCGCTGCTCGCCTGCCGCAGCGTCACGAAGGCTTGCCACAGTGCCTCGAAATCGAAATCCGGCAGCAAGGGCTCGGTCAGGAAGGATGCCTCCGCGAAGCGGCCGAGTGCGGCCTCGCACAGATCGAGGATGCCAGGCTCTACCGGCAGGTGACCGCCGAGATCACCGAGCCAGCCGACGCGGCCGCCGCTTGCCGGCGTTGCCAGCCCTTCGAGGAATGAACCAGGCTTTTCCCAGGACAAGGGCGCATGCGGATGGTAGCCCGCCTGCACGTCGAGCAGCAGCGCCATGTCGCTGATGCTGCGGCCCATCGGCCCGTCTATGCCCATCTGAGCATGAAAGACTTCCAGGTCCGGCCCTCCGGGGACAAGGCCCTGCGACGGGCGCAGGCCATAGACATTGTTCCACGCCGCCGGATTGCGCAGCGAGCCGCCGAAATCGCTGCCGTCGGCGACCGGGACCATGTCGAGCGCAAGGGCGACCGCAGCGCCGCCGCTCGACCCGCCTGCGGTGAGCGCCGGATCGAAGGCGTTCAGCGTCGGGCCGAACACGTTGTTATAGGTGTTGGATCCCAGCCCGAATTCGGGAACATTGGTCTTGCCGATGATGATGGCGCCGGCCTTGCGGATGCGCTCGACGAAGAAATCATCCTCCTGCGGCACGAAATCGGCGAAGATCGGCGAGCCGAAACTGGTCCTCAAGCCTCGCGTCATGGCGAGGTCCTTTATCGCCACCGGCAGGCCAAACAGCGAGCCGGCCGGCCCGCCTTGCGCCAGATCGGCGTCCGCCGCGTCGGCCTCGCGCAAGATGTCGGAGCGCTCGCGCAACGAGACGATGGCGTTGACCAGCGGGTTTACCGCGTCGATGCGGTCGAGGAATGCCGCCACCACCTCGCGCACGGACAGGCGGCGCAGCCGGATCGCCTCGGCCAGGTCGACAGCGGACATCCGGCAGATGTCGCCGGCGGGGGGCACGGCGTGCTTCGTTGCGGGGCGCAGGGCTGTCATCCGGCGTTGTTGCGCAGGGCGGTGTCGACATCCGCCGCCAGCGGGATGGCCGGCTGGGCGCCGGGCTTCAGGCAGGCGAGCGAGCCGGCGGCTGCGGCGCGGGTGAGAGCCTGCTCCAGCGGCAGGTTGGACGCCAGCCCGGCAGCGAGATAACCGCAAAAAGTATCGCCGGCTCCGACCGTGTCGACCGGCGTGATTTTCAGCGCCGGCACGGTCAGGAAATCCTCCGGGGTCGCCGCCAGCACGCCGTCGCCGCCGAGCGTGACGACGATGGTGCGGCCGGTCTTGCCGGCGAAGTCGCGCATGCGCGCCGGGCGGTCGCGGCCTTTCAGCGACAGCGCCTCGCCGTAAAGGTCGAATTCGGTTTCGTTGGCGACGGCGTAGTCGGCCTTGCCGAGCAACGCTGCCGCCTCGCTACGGAACGGCGCGGTGTTGAGCACGGTGACGGCGCCGGCGGCGCGTGCGGCGTCAAGCGCTGCATCGACGGTCTGCAGCGGGATCTCGTGCTGCAGCAGGACGACGTCGCCCTTCGCAAGGAAAGCCTTGGCGAGATCGCCGGGCAGCACCGAATCATTGGCGCCCGGCACGACGGCGATGACATTCTCGCCATCGGCGCCGACGAGGATCAGCGCCGTGCCGGTGGAGGCGAAGCTCTGGCCGACGCCGGAGAGATCGACCTTGCCGGCCACGAGCAAAGCGAGGGCTTCGGTTGCGAAATTGTCCTTGCCGACGGCGCCGACCATGCGCACCTTGGCGCCGGCGCGCGCCGCAGCCAGCGCCTGGTTGGCGCCCTTGCCGCCGGGCGCGGTGGCGAAGCCGGAGCCGCGGACCGTCTCGCCCGGCGAAGGCAGGCGGTCGACATTGGCGATAAGGTCGAGGTTGATCGAGCCGACAACGATGATCAAGAAAGCCTCCTGCGGAATGCGCGGGAAGCTAACCTGTAAGCCGGCGGCTTGCCAGAGCGTGCGGATGTTTTGCGCCGGGAGCTCGCAAAAAGAACAACACCGGCGAAGGGATTTCGCCGGTGTTGTTTGATGCGGGCAGCTTCAGGACGCGGTCTGGCCCGCTTCCCAACCGAGGATGGCGCGTTTGCGGGTCAGGCCCCAGTGGTAGCCGGTGAGTGCGCCGGACTTGCCCAGCGCCCGATGGCAAGGGACGACGAAGGACAATGGGTTGGCGCCGACCGCCGCCCCCACCGCCCGGCTGGCGTTTGCCGCGCCGATCCTGGAGGCGATCGAGGAATAAGTGCAGGCCTTGCCCATCGGGATCCTGAGCAGCGCGTCCCAGACGCGCAGCTGGAAGTCGGAGCCGATCATCACCACGCGCAGCGGCTGGTCGGCGCGCCACAATGTCGGATCGAAGATGCGCGCCGCATAGGGCTGGGTGGCGCTCATGTCCTCGACATAGGTGGCGTTCGGCCAGCGGCCCGACATGTCGGCGAAAGCCGCCCGCTCGCCGCCCGGATCGTTGAAGGCGAGCCCCGCAAGGCCACGGTCGGTGACCATGATCAGGGCGATGCCGAAGGGCGAGATGTGGTAGCCGTAGCGGATGGTCAGGCCAGCGCCGCGCGTCTTGTAGTCGCCCGGCGACATCGCTTCATGGGTGACGAACAAATCGTGCAGCCGGCCGGGGCCGGACATGCCGAGTTCGAACGATGTTTCGAGGAGCGGCATGCCGGAATCGAGCAGTTTGCGGGCATGGTCGAGGGTGACCGCCTGCAGGAAGGCTTTTGGCGATAGGCCGGCCCAGCGGGTGAACAGCTTTTGCAGGCCCGTGGGTGTCTCGCCGACATCAGCGGCCAAGGCTTCCAGCGAGGGCTGGTCGCGATAGTCGAGGCTGATCTTCTCGATGGCGCGGCGCACGACCTCGTAGTCGCTGCCCTTGGGGGTGATGTCGTGCTGCAGGATCGCTGTCGGTTTCATCTGCGTATTCGTGGTCATCTGGGCGTTCATGGCAATATCTCCTTGACCGCGAATATCGGTCTTTCCGCCCCTTGCAACCACCCGAAACTTGCCTTGTTGCCGCCTGTTCCCAGATAAATACCGGATTGCGCCCCGGGAGATGCCAATGGCCGGCGAAAGGGTGAATCTGAGCGGAGCAAGGGAGACCTTGCTGATGACGCTTTATGGCAAGGCACTGGAAAGCCGGCTGCCGCATTCGCTGCTCGGGGATCGCTTCGCCGACGAGGCCGTGCGCAAGATCGACTATGATTTCTCGCGCCTCAAGGTCGACACCAATCTCGGCATCGGCCTGGCGATCCGGGCCAAGACGTATGATGTCCGCGTTCAGGACTTCATCGCCAGAAATCCCGGCGCCATCGTGCTGCATCTCGGCTGCGGGCTCGATACGCGCATTTTCCGTGTCGATCCACCCGAAGGCGTGGAGTGGTTCGATGTCGATTTTCCGGATGTCATCGCGCTCCGGCGCAAGCTTTACCCGTCCCGGGACCACTACCACCTCGTCGGCTCTTCGGTAACCGACCCAGACTGGCTGGCAGAAGTGCCGCGCAATCGTCCGGCCGTCGTGGTGATGGAGGGGTTGACGCCTTATCTCCCGGTAGAGGAGGGGCCACGGCTGCTGTCACGCCTTGTCGCGCATCTTGCCGGCGGCGAGCTGATGTTCGACGCCTACAGCCACTTCGGCCTGAAGATGCTGCGCCTCAATCCGACCATCAGGGCGACGGGCGCCGAGGTTCACTGGGCGATCGACGACCTACAGGAACTGGAGCGTGCCGTTCCGAAGCTGCGCTTTGTCGACGATATCTCGGCCTACAGCGCGGAACGCACAGCGCACATGAGCTGGTCCGCAAAACTGTTCATCGGGCTCTGGAGACACATTCCCGCATTGCGCAAGGTCGGCAGGATTTTACGCTACCGGTTCTGACGCGCCGGCTCTAATGCGTCCTGGCTTTTGTCAGAGCACGTGAAAATGCAGTGGCAAAACTCTCGCGGGAGTCAGGGTCTAGGAATGACCCGATCGGCACATTCTGTCCTTGTGCTTCCACCGTCATCCTGGTGATGCCGATCTCGGCATGGCGAGCGACGGAAAAGCGCGCCCAGAACGGGTTGAAGCTATGCGCTTCCGACCGGCCCGAGGGCGCCGTCTTGCGGATGTCGAGGCTGGTGCGCGACACCGACACTTCCTCGCGGGCACGGGCGGCACGATAGTTGGCGCGGAAGGCGATGTAGACGGCGATGACGTCGAGGCCGAAGAAGCCGAACACCGGCCAAGCGCCGCGCGACAGGAAAAACGCCCCGGTCACCACCCAGCCGAACAGCAGCGCGCCCATCAGCACGGCAAAGCCGGTGCGGCCCAGCGAGCGGTGCGGTGTCAGCAGCGCCTGGAAGAATGGCTCGTCGGCCTGAAACGAGGCGTTTGTGTCGCTCATCCCAGGATATTATAGGAGGGAAATGGCCAGCCCCAAGTCCAAAAATCTTTCCCTATCCAAAAGTGAACTGCCGCCCGGGCGGCGCGACGGCTCGAATGCCAAGCCGCGACCGCGGCCGGCGCGGCTCCGTTCGCTCTACAGCGCCGCCGAGGTGCATGAGATCTTCCGGCGGTTTTCGGTGCAGCGGCCCGAGCCGAAGGGCGAGCTCGAGCACGTCAACGCCTTCACGCTGCTGGTGGCCGTGGTGCTGTCGGCGCAGGCGACCGATGCCGGCGTCAACAAGGCGACGCGGGCGTTGTTCAAGGTCGCCGACACACCTGAAAAGATGCTGGCGCTGGGCGGAGCCAGGGTCGGCGAGTACATCCGCACCATCGGACTCTGGCGCAACAAGGCCAAGAATGTCGTGGCGCTCTCGGAGGCGCTGATACGCGATTACGGCGGCGAGGTGCCCAGCGAGCGCGATGAGTTGGTCAAGCTGCCGGGGGTCGGGCGCAAGACCGCCAATGTCGTGCTCAACATGGCGTTCGGCCAGCACACGATGGCGGTCGACACCCATATTTTCCGCATCGGCAACCGCCTCGGCCTGGCGCCAGGCAAGACGCCGGAGCAGGTCGAGCAAGGGCTGCTGCGGATCATTCCGGACGAGTATATGCGCCATGCGCATCACTGGCTGATCCTGCATGGCCGCTATGTCTGCAAGGCGCGCAAACCCGATTGCCCGGCCTGCGTCATCGCCGATCTCTGCAAGGCCGAAGTGAAGACGACCGATGTGCCGGCGCCGCTGGTGGAAATCGCGGCGCCCGGCGTCCCGACAACTAGCTTTCCTCCACGAACACCTCTTCGCGCTTCTTCTTGACCGACGGCAGGAAGACGACGACGAGCACGGCCAGTGCGACGAGCAGCAGGCCGGCGCTGATCGGCCGCGTCACGAAGGTCGAGGGGTCGCCGCGCGACAGGATCATGGCGCGGCGCAGGTTTTCCTCGAGCAGCGGGCCGAGCACGAAGCCGAGCAGCAGGGGTGCGGGTTCGCAACGCAGCTTGGTCAGGATGTAGCCGAGCAGGCCGAAGAATGCGACCGCGTAGAGATCGAAGGCGTTGGTGTTGACGCTGTAAACGCCGATCGAGCAGAACGCCATGATGATCGGGAAGAGCACATAATAGGGGATCGTCAGCAGCTTCACCCATAGCCCGATCAGCGGCAGGTTCAGCACGATCAGCATCAGATTGCCGATCCACATCGAGGCGATGATGCCCCAGAACAGCGCCGGCTGCTCGATCGCGACATTGGGGCCGGGCACGATGCCCTGGATTATCATGGCGCCGATCATCAGCGCCATGACCGGATTGGCCGGAATGCCCAGCGTCAGCATCGGAATGAAGGAGGTCTGGGCGCCGGCATTGTTGGCCGATTCCGGTCCGGCGACGCCGGCGATGGCGCCCTTGCCGAACTCCTCCGGGTGTTTCGACACGCGCTTTTCGACCGTGTAGGAGGCAAAGGCGGCAAGCACCGCGCCGCCGCCGGGCAGGATGCCGAGCGCCGAACCGATGATCGTGCCGCGCACGATGGGTGCTGCCATCGCCTTGAAGTCGTCGCGGGTCGGCATCAGGCCGGAGACTTTTTTGATCATCACCGAGCGCTCGTGCTCGTTTTCGAGATTGCGCAGGATCTCGGCGACGCCGAAGACGCCGACCGCCACCGCCACGAAGTTCAGCCCGTCGGCATATTCGCGGATGCCGAGCGTGAAGCGCGGCGTGCCGGTGTAGATGTCGGTGCCGACAATGCCGAGCAGCAGGCCGAGCACGACCATCGCCAGCGCCTTGACGATCGAGCCATGGGCGAGAGCGATGGACGAGACGAGGCCGACGATCATCAGCGAAAAATATTCGGCCGCGCCGAATTGCAGGGCTATTGCCGTCAGCGGCGGGGCAAAGACGGCGACCAGGAAGGTCGACACCGTGCCGGCGAAGAACGAGCCGATCGCGGCGATCGCCAGAGCCGCCCCGGCGCGACCGTTCCTGGCCATCTGGTAGCCGTCGATGGCGGTCACGGCCGAGGAGGATTCGCCGGGCATGTTGATGAGAATGGCGGTGGTCGAACCGCCATACTGGGCGCCGTAGTAGATGCCGGCCAGCATGATGAGGGACGAGACCGGGTCGCCGATCTGGAAGGTGATCGGCAGCAGCATGGCGATGGTTGCGGTGGCGCCGATGCCGGGCAGGACGCCGATCAGCGTGCCGAGCAGAACGCCGATGAGGCAAAAACCCAGATTGGCCGGCGTGGTGGCCGTCGAAAAGCCGAGTTCGAGGTTCCTGAGGAGGTCCATCTCAGCGCCTCACAATGGCAGCCATTGGGGCAACCAGGGGCCGAAGCGCTGGAATGGCAGCCCGAGCGCGTAGCTGAAGACCAGCACCGAAAACAGCGTCAGGCCGGCCGACAGCAGAAGTGCCGTCAGCGGCTTCATGCGGGCGCTGGCAAAAGAGGCGATCAGCGCCGTCAGGAAGATCGACGGGACGAAGCCGAGGCCGCGCACGGTCATGCCGAAAAAGATCGGCGCCGGCAGGATGAACAGCATGCCGCGCCACGCAATGGGGCCGATCGGCTCGCCCTCGACGCGCACCGCCTGGACGAGGATGATGGCGCCGAGCACGATCAGCACGATCGCCAGCACCAGCGGGAAATAGCCCGGTCCCATGCGGAAGGCGGTGCCGATTTCGAGGCCGAGCGATTGTATCGCGAAAAAGGCGCCGAAAAAGATGAACAGCGCGGCGCACAGGCCGTTTGCCCTGTCGATGGCGAAAGGTTTCATGGCGGTCCTCCCCAGACCCTTGCAACGGGCTTGCCGTTGCAAATGTGAAAACGGACGTCGAAGCGAAAACGGGGCGCCGGCAGCGCCCCGTTCAAGCCTCAGTCGGCGTATTGGCCGGCGGCTTCGATGATCGGCTTCCAGCGCATGATCTCGCCTTCCAGCTTGGCCTTCAGCGCTGCCGGCGTCGCGTCGGCCTCGGACGACGGCTTGGTGCCGAGTTCGGCGAAGCGGGCGATGACGTTGGGGTCCTTCAGCGCGACCTGGAGCGATTTCGACAGTCGGCCGGTGATCTCGGCCGGCGTGCCCTTCGGCGCATAGAGGCCGTGCCAGATGCCGACCTGCACCGCGGGCAGGCCGGCTTCGATGGTCGTCGGCACGTCCTTCAGCACGTCGAGGCGCTCCGGCGTGGTGACGGCATAGGCCTTGATCGTGCCGCCCTGGATCTGCTTGGTGGTGTTGGTGGTCTGGTCGCACATAATGTCGACCTGGCCGCCGAGAAGGTCGGTCATGGCCGGACCGGTGCCCTTGTAGGGCACGGTGACCAGCGGCGTGCCGATGGCGCTCATGAACAGCATGCCGCACAGATGCGAGGCAGCGCCGATGCCGGCATTGGCGACGGTGATGGTGTCCTTGTTGGTCTTGGCGTATTCGACCAGCCCTTTCAGGTCGGCCGGCTCCAGGTCCTTGCGGGCGACGATGGCCATCGGCACCTCGGTGACGAGGCCGACATACTCGAAGGCGTTCAGCGTGTCGTAGGCGAGTTTTCTGTAGAGGGTCGCGCTGGTCGCCATGCCGATGTGATGGAGGAGCAGCGTGTAGCCATCCGGGTCGGCGTTGGCGACGCGGCCGGCGCCCAGCGTGCCGCCGGCGCCGCCGACATTTTCGACGATGATCTGCTGGCCGAGATCCTTCGACATGGCTTCGGCGACGAGCCGCGTAACCGTGTCGGTCGGACCGCCGGCCGCAAACGGCACGACGACGGTGATGGTGCGCTCGGGATAGGTCTGTGCGCTGGCGGTGAACGAATAAAGCGTGACGGCCGCGGCGGCGGCCAGGGCGGCTACAATTTTCCTCATCGTAATTCTCCTCCCAGGATATCAATCTCCGATCGCTGTGCAGGTCAGGCAGCGAGGGTGCAACAAAGGCAAGCTAACAGATTGTCGCCTGACGCAAACTGCAAAATACAGTCGTGCGCAACCATGGCGATCAGTGGGGAGTATGCCCGGAGGAGATGGGTTTGGTGTTGGCGTTGCTTCAATAACCGTAGCCGCGCGCCATCGCCGCCGCGAAGATCGGGATCAGCAGGAAGATGAAGGCTTCGGCGCGCACATAGGTCTTCACCGAGGCGAGTTCCGCAACCGGCACCTGAAAGCCGGGATTTGCACTGGCTTGCCGGTTCCAGGAGATGAAGCGGATGGTCGGGATGATCGACAGCAGGCCAACGATGCCGAATGCCGCCATCTTGGCCCAGAACACCCAGTTGTAGACGTAGAATTCCCAGCCCTTCAGGCCGTAGATGACGCGGCAGATGCCGATGATGATGATCAGCATGGCGATGATGCCATAATGGCGGTCGATGCCGGCAAGCCGCTTGAGCGTGGCGGCGGAGAGGTCGCCGCGGATCAGGACAAATTCGGCGCCGATGATGCCGGCCAGCGACAACACCAGCAGATGATGGAAAATGGCAAGCACGAGATCGGTGGTGTCCATGGCGTTCTCCTCCCATTGGCGGTATCGAGACCGGCCCTTGCCGGACCGGTTGCGAAAGGTAGCATCGTTCGGCAGAATTCCCAGAGGCGGACCTGGGTTGGACCATCGGCGTCGCCATCCTGACAGCTGGGGTTTTCTGAAATGACCGGACTGAAGCGCGCCCTGAACCCGATGCCGGACGACATCCGCATCGCCCTGACCGAAAAAGGACTGACAGCGGCCTACGAGGCGCGGCCGGACTACCAGAAGAACGATTATCTCGGCTGGGTCGCCCGCGCCAAACGCAGCGACACCAGGCAGAAGCGGCTCGACCAGATGCTGGACGAATTGCGGCGCGGTGGGCTCTACATGAAGATGGTCTGGCACGGCTGAAAGTAAGCCGACGCTGTTCGCTTCGACCGCCTGGTCGCGCCGGGCCGTTCGGAAGCTTCCCTGGCTGAATGATGATCCGGCTTGGCCCTTGTCCGGGCGCGCTGGTTTGCTAAGCGCTGACCGTCAACGGAGGCAGAGTTTCATGGGCAGTCCAAAAACAGCCGGCGTCCCGGTTCTCGAAACGGAACGGACCATCATGCGGGCGCACCGGATCGAAGATTTCGACGACTATGCCGTCATGTGGGCCGACCCCGTCACCACCCGTTTCATAGGCGGCAAGCCGCGGACGCGGGAGGAAAGCTGGATGCGGTTCCTGCGGCATGCCGGCCTGTGGTCGCTGCTCGGCTACGGCTTCTGGGCGGTCGAGGACAAGGCCAGCGGTCGCTTCATCGGCGAAGCCGGATTCCACGACCTGAAGCGCGACATCGAGCCGTCGCTCGAGGGCATTCCGGAAGCCGGCTGGGCGCTGGCGCCGCAAGCGCATGGCAAGGGTCTTGCCAGCGAAGTCGTCAGAAGGGCCCTGGCCTGGGGCGACGAAACCTTTGCCGGCGCGAGAACCGTCTGCATCATCGATCCGGAAAACACCGGCTCGTTGAACGTTGCGGCAAAGTGCGGCTACACCAAGGTCCTGGAAACCACCTATCACGACGGGCTGACGATCCTGCTCGAACGGCGGGTGTGAAGCGCTTCATCGACGCAATTTCCACGTTCTGCCAGGGTTGGCTATTCTAATCTAGCTACGCAATTCCTGTGGGAAAACCGCTCACACTTTTCCTGGAATTGCTCTTTGGGGGAGCCGACCATGCGTGCGATCAATGCGATATTTCTGAAGCTTTTCTGGGCGGGGCTGCTGCTCCTGGCGGCCGTGCAACTGGCGGGCGCCGATGCGACGGTGCCGACCGCCGACATCGAGGGCGGTGCCGACAATCATCTGGCCAAGCGCTACGAGGGGTCGTTCATCGTCTCCTACGAAAAATTCGCCTATACCGATTTTACAGTGCCGCTGTCGCCGCTGAAGCCGAGCGCCGATCCGGATGCCCGTGACACGATGAACAACCGTGTGTTCGCGCCGGACAAGAAGGCTGAGGTCGAAGGCGCGCTGACCCGCATCGCCTATGTGCTGCCGGCCGAGCGCTCCCCGCTCGAAGTGCTGCGCAACTACCAGGATGTGATCGCGGCCGCCGGCGGCGAAGTCCTGTTCGAATGCAAGAAGGAAGAGTGCGGCGGCGCCGCCGACCGGTCGTCGAGCGGTGGCGGCGGCGACATGAGCCTGATGATGTATTTCTTCCATGAAAGCGACGTCAAGGATGCGGCCTTTTCCAATGGCGCCTGTGCGGTAACCACCGGTATCAACGACCAGCGCTTCTTCGCTGCCAAGGTGCCGCAGGATGGCGGCGACGCCTATGTCACTGTATTCGCTGATCGACGACCTCTACTGCAAGGAACTCAACGGCCGCACCATCGCCGTCGTTCAGGTGCTGGAGCCCAAGGCGCGCGACAAGAAGATGGTGGTGGTCGAAGCGGCCAAGATGGCGGATTCGCTGTCGGCCACCGGCTCCATCTCGCTCTACGGCATCTTCTTCGACACCGACAAGGCCGACATCAAGCCGGAATCGGAACCGACGCTGAAGGAGATCTCGACGCTTCTGACCAACGAGCCCGGTATGGCGGTGATCGTCGTCGGTCATACCGACAACCAGGGCGCCTTCGACTACAATATCGATCTGTCGTCGCGGCGGGCGCAGTCGGTGAAGGCGGCGCTGGTCTCGAAATACGGCATCGATGGCGGCCGGCTGACCGCCGCCGGCGCCGGCATGATGGCGCCCGTCGCCAGCAATGACGGCGAAACCGGCCGCGCCAAGAACCGCCGTGTGGTGCTGGTCAAGGCGAACTGAGGCCGATCACGGTTTCAGCGCCGGCTAGGCGCGCTGCCTGCTCCAGCATCGAGGCATCCTCGCCGAAGGCGCGGGTGGCGCGAGCGGCGGCCTCCAGCAGGTCCGGTGTCATGCGGCGCAGGAACGCCGTGTCGACGCGTGTCGACGGGCCGGCGAGCGTCAAGGCGCCGAGCAGAACGCGGCCCGGTCCGAACACCGGCACCGAGACGCCCGCCGTCTCAGGGTCGCGGTCGCCGATCGACAGATAGTGGCAGGCGTTGCGGATGGTCTCGTATGGTTCGCCCGGCTGGCCTGAAAACGCTGCCAGCACGCGGCCGCCAGAGCCGGTGAGCAACGGCAGCAGGTCGCCTTCCCGGATCGTGTAGCGGATAGGATGCTTGGATTCGACGCGGTAGAGACAGGTGCGGGCGTCGCCCGAGCGGACATAGAACGCCACGCTTTCCCAACTGCGTTCGGCAAGATCACGCATGATCGGCAGCAGGATGTCGACCGCCACGACCGAGCGCTGGTAAAGCGCGCCAAGCCGAAAGGTGGCGGGTCCGATGCGGTAGCGGCCATCGTCGAGCCGCTCCAGCAACTGCCCGCGCAGCAATGAGTTCGCCAGCCTCAAAATGGTGCTTTTGTAGAGCCCGGTGCGCGCCGCGATCTCGGCCAGGCTGAGCGAGCGGTCGGCGGTCGCGAACGCGTCGAGAATGGCGATCGCGCGGTCGAGCGCGGCAACACCATCGGCCGGCAACGGCTGGGATCGCGCTTCGGTCATCTCACGAACAGTTTCATTCCAGTTTACCTGCTCGGACAAAGGCCAGCCGAAGCGATTGTGCCGCACATCCATGGTTCTGTCTAGTAGAACAGCGTTCCTGTTGACAGAACATACCGAAATCGGCATGAATTTTTGCCGAGCGGGTCTGTTTTCAGGCTACGTTTCTGGCAGGCACCGGAGGAGGTGTCGTGATTTGGAGGAATCCCATGCTGAACAGACGCAGATTTTTGATGAGCACCGCGGCCGCAGGCGCTGCCGGATTCGTTGCAACGCATTTGACGCCCGCCCTCGCTCAGGATGCACCGCAGATCCAGATCTTCGTGCCGGCCGCGCCCGGCGGCGGCTGGGACCAGACGGGGCGCACCATCGACCAGGTGCTGCGCAGTGAAAAACTGATCTCCGGCTCGCAGATCACCAATGTCGGCGGCGCCGGCGGCACGGTCGGCCTGCCGCAGTTCATCAGCCAGTGGAAGGGCAAGGGCAATTCGCTGATGGTGGCCGGCATGGTCATGGTCGGCGCCATCATCGCCAACAAATCGGCCAACAACCTCTCCGAAGTGACGCCCATCGCTCGCCTCACCGGCGAGTTCGAGGCGCTGGTGGTGCCGGCGGATTCGCCGTTCAAGACGGCCGGCGATTTCGTCGCCGCGCTCAAAGCGGATCCGACCAAGGTTCCGGTGGCCGGCGGCTCGGCCGGTGGCTCCGACCACATCCTGTTCGGGCTGATCGCCAAGACGGTCGGCGTTCCGGCAACCAACCTCTCCTATGTGCCTTTCGCCGGCGGTGGCGAGGCGCTGTCGGCGCTGCTCGGCAACCAGGTGGCGGCCGGCATTTCCGGCTTCGGCGAGTTCTCCGAGCAGGTCAAGGCGGGCGCGCTTCGGCTGTTGGCGATCTCCGCCGACAAGCGCCAGGACGGCATCGACGCACCGACGATGAAGGAAGCCGGCATCGACGTCGAACTGTTCAACTGGCGCGGCGTATTCGCACCGCCAGGCGTCTCCGACGCCGACAAGGCGGCGATGGTCACGATGATCGAGACCATGGCCAAGAGCGATGCCTGGGCAGCCGAATGCAAGAACCGCAACTGGACCCCCATCCTTCTGACCGGCGACGATTATGCGAAATTCCTCGTCGACGACACCGCCCGCATCACCGCGATCCTCAAGGATCTCGGCCTCGCCTGATGTCTTCAGGGGCGGCCACGGCCGCCCCTTCCGACATTAGCCTGCGGCATGGACATATCATGCGCTGGGAGTGAAACTGCGGATGCGGCCGGCGGGAGGATGCCGGCCATCTCGGGAGGACATCGATGAGCACCAGCGACCAGCAGCCGGCGCCCCCGCGCCTTGCCATGCCCGAATTGTTGATCGGCATCGGGCTTCTCGCCTGTGCCGCGGCCGTGGCGTGGCAGACCCTGGCGATCCCGGTTTCGCCGCTCTATTCCAAGGTCGGGCCGACCGTCTTTCCCTACATCACCATGACCGGCATGATCGTGCTTTCGCTGCTGCTCATCGTCGCCGCGCTGCGCGGCGGCTGGCAGCCGCAGGAAGAAAAGGAGACGCCGACCGACTGGAAGGCGATGGGCATCGTCGTTGCCGGCCTGGTCGCCAATCTGGTGCTGATCCAGCCGCTCGGCTTCACCGCCGCCTCGGTCATCATGTTCGTGCTCGTCTGTTATGGCTTCGGCAGCAAGCACACGCTGCGCGATGCGCTGACCGGCCTGATCCTGGCGCTTGCCGCCTATTTCGGCTTTGCCAGGGCGCTCGGCGTCAACATTGGCGCCGGCTTCATCGAAAACCAGCTGAACACGGTGATCGACGCGATCATCGCCACTGTGAGGGGCTGACGCCATGGAGACGCTCGGCCATCTCGCCCACGGATTTTCCGTCGCTTTCTCGCCGATGAACCTGCTGTGGTGCCTGGTCGGCACCACGCTCGGCACCGCCATCGGCGTGCTGCCCGGTCTCGGGCCGGCGCTGACCATCGCGCTTCTGTTGCCGATCACCTACCAGGTGGCGCCGGAGGCTTCCTTCATCCTGTTCGCCGGCATCTATTACGGCGCCATGTATGGCGGCTCGACGACCTCGATCCTGCTCAACACGCCGGGCGAAAGCGCCACCATCGTCACCGCGCTGGAAGGCAACAGGATGGCCCGCTCGGGTCGCGGCGGCGCGGCACTGGCGACCTCGGCGATCGGCTCCTTCGTCGCCGGCACCATCGGCACGATGGGCGTCGCCTTCCTGGCGCCGGTGGTGGTGAAGTTCGCGCTCGCCTTTGGTCCGGCCGAATATTTCTCGCTGATGGTGCTCGCCTTCATCACGGTTTCGGCGGTGCTCGGCTCGTCCTCCGTGCGCGGCCTCACCAGCCTGTTCATCGGCTTCGTCATCGGCATGATCGGCGTCGACCTGCAGACGGGACAGCCGCGCTTCACCTTCGGCATGAACGAACTGCTCGATGGCGTCGATGTCATCATTGCCGCGGTCGGCCTGTTTGCCGTCGGCGAGACGCTCTACATGGCCTCGCGCCGCTATGCCGGCAAGGACGAGATCGTGCCGCTCAAAGGATCGCTCTACATGACAGCGGCCGAATGGGGACGATCGTGGAAGCCATGGCTGCGCGGCGCTTTTATCGGCTTCCCGATCGGCGCCATGCCTGCCGGCGGCGCCGAGATCCCGACCTTCCTGTCCTATGCCATCGAAAAGAAGCTGTCGAAGCACAAGGAGGAGTTCGGCACGGTCGGCGCCATCGAGGGCGTTGCCGGACCGGAAGCCGCCAACAATGCGTCTGCCGCCGGCGTGCTGGTGCCGATGCTCACCCTTGGCCTGCCGACCTCGGCGACCGCCGCAATCATGCTGTCGGCCTTCCAGAGCTACGGCATCAATCCGGGACCGCTGCTGTTGACGACGCAGGCCGATCTGGTCTGGGGCCTGATCGCCAGCCTGTTCATCGCCAACGTCATCCTGGTCGTCCTCAACCTGCCGCTGATCGGGCTGTGGGTACGGCTGTTGAAAATCCCGGCGCCGCAGCTCTATGCCGGCATCCTGGTGTTCGCCACCGTCGGCACCTACGGCATCTCGCAATCGCCGATCGACCTCGTCATCCTCTATCTCCTGGGGGCCGCCGGCTTCCTGATGCGGCGCTTCGATTTCCCGACAGCGCCGGTCATCATCGGCATGATCCTGGGGCCGCTCGCCGAAACGCAGTTCCGCCGGGCGATGACGATCTCGAACGGCGACTGGTCGGTGTTCTACACCCACAAGCTGTCGCTGGTGCTGCTGATCCTCGCCTTCATCGGCCTAGCCGGGCCGCATATCTGGGCCTTCATCGAGCACCGGCGCCGTCGCGGACCCGAGCATGTGCCGGGCGATGCCTGAGCAACCTGGAGCATCATGACCGATCTGCTTGCCGGCATCCGCATCCTCGACCTGACCAATGTGCTGGCGGGCCCTTATTGTGCCTATCAGCTGGCGCTGCTCGGCGCCGATGTCATCAAGGTCGAGACGCCGCAAGGCGGCGATCTGGCGCGCCAGCTCGGCGCCTCGCCGGCGCTCAACAAAGCCGGCATGGGCGCGTCGTTCCTGGCGCAGAATGCCGGCAAGCGATCGGTGGTGCTGGATCTCAAAAGCGAAGCCGACCGCGAACGCTTCCTCGATCTCGTCGCCTCGGCCGACGCGCTGGTCGAGAACTTTCGACCGGGCGTGATGGGGCGGCTGGGGCTTGGCTATGAGGCGCTGAAAGCGGTTCGTCCGGGTCTCGTCTATTGCGCCATATCGGGGTTCGGCCAGACCGGGCCGATGCGCGACAATCCGGCCTACGACCAGATCATCCAGGGGCTGTCCGGCATCATGAGCATCACCGGCACGCCGGAGACCGCACCCTTGCGGGTCGGCTATCCCGTCGCCGACACGCTGGGCGGGCTGGTCGGGGCCTTCGCCATCGCCGCGGCGCTGGTCAAGCAGAAGACCTCGGGCGAGGGCGCGTTTCTCGATGTCTCGATGCTCGAATGCACGCTGTCGGCGCTGGGCTGGCCGGTGTCCAACTATCTGACCGCCGGTGTCGAGCCGCAGCCGATGGGCAATGAGAACATGACGGCTGCGCCCTCCGGCGCGTTTCGCACCGGCGACGGCCTGCTCAACATCGCCGCCAACAAGCAGGAGCAGTTCGTCACGCTTTGCCGGCTGATCGGCCAGCCGGAACTGGCCGACGATCCGCGCTTTGCCGAGCGCGAGACGCGCAAGCAGAACCGCGCCTCCTTGAAAGGGCTGATCGAGACAGCGCTTGCGAGCGCCTCGGCGGCTGCCTGGGAAGAAAAGTTCAACCGCGCCGGCGTGCCGGCGGGCCGGGTGCTGACGATCCCCCAAGTGCTTGGCGAGCGCCAGGTGGTCGAGCGCGACATGACCACGCGTTTCCAGGGTCTGCCCGGCATGGCGCAGCCGCTGACCGTGGTGCGCGGCGGCTTCATGGTCGATGGCGCGGCACCCTTGCCGGTCCTGCCGCCGCCTGTGCTGGGCGAGCATATGGACGAGGTTTTTTCCACCCTGCCGCCGCGCGCCAGGAGAAGCGCGTGAGCGAGAGAAAAACCGGCCGCGAACGCGGCGAGGAATGGTGGCAGACCGGCATCATCGAGATGAGCCCCGGCATCATCCGGCTGCGCGGCTATGAAATCCAGGAGCTGATCGGCCGCGTCAGCTTTCCGGCCACGATCTGGCTGATGCTGCGCGGCGAATTGCCGAGCGAGGAGCAGGCGGCGCTGCTCGGCATTGCGCTGGGGGCGGCCGTCGACCACGGGCCGCAGGCGCCGTCGATCGCCATTGCCCGCATGGCCATCACCTGCGGCGTCGGCATCAACAGCGCCATGGCGTCCGCCGTCAACGTGCTGGGTGACGTGCATGGCGGCGCCGGCGAACAGGCGCTGTCCTTCTATGGCGACATTGCCGTGGCACTTGACCAGGGTGTTGCGCTGGACCAAGCCGTAGCCGCACGGCTCGACCGTTTCTTCGCCGAGGAGAAAGGCTATGTGCCGGGATTTGGCCATCGCTTCCACCCGGTCGATCCGCGCGCGCCGCGCCTGATCGCAGTGACGCGCGAGTTTGCCGCGCGCGGCGTCGTCAGCGGACGCTTTGCCGACATCGCCGAGGCCGTCGAATCAGAGGTGGCACGGCGCAAGGGGAAGAAAATACCGCTCAACATCGACGGCGCCACCGCCGTCATCTATGGCGAGCTCGGCTTTCCGCCGCCGTTGACGCGCGGCCTGTTCGTGCTCTCGCGCTCGGTCGGCATCCTGGCGCATGCATGGGAACAGTCGCAGCAAAGCGAGCGCAACAAAGGGCCGCTGCCGCGCGAATGGCTGTGGGCCTATACGGGCACGCCGCTGCGGCCATTTCCCGCTGAGGGGGATGAGGGTCCCGCTGAAGGGGACGAGGGCAAGTGAGGTTGGTCAGGCCGGGTCCGGCACTGCCGGCTGAGGCGGCGCCAGGTTGGCCATCAGCGTCGAGAGATCCGGCTCATCGATGAGCAACGCCGCGTCCTGCGGCTTGAGCCATGCCCGCTGGCGGCTCTTGGCCTCCTGCCAGTTGGCCAGTTCCTCGGACACCTCCAACAGATAGACGACGACGTCGACGCGCACGAAATTGTGCTCCAGCCGTTTCCAGTAGGAATAGCTGCCGGCCGGCGCCTTGCGGGTCTTGCCGAGCACGCCGGCTTCTTCGCGCGCCTCGATGGTGGCGGCCTTGCGCCCGCTCTTTCCTTTCATCGGCCAGCCCTTGGGCACGATAAAGCGCTTCGTCGCTCGCGACGTCACCAGCATCACTTCGAAATTGCCTGAAACGTCCAGGCGAAAGGGAATGGCGGCGACCTGCCGAATGTGTTCGCCTCGCCTTGCCTTGCGTACCGCCTTTTTCTTAGTCGTCGCCATGTGCTGAAATCCGGTGGGCGGGCGCACAGCCGCACGCCGCCTGCAAACCCCTGATATGCCCGCGAGGCAATGAGCATCTTTAGTAAATAAGTCGACTAAGTAAATCGCAGGCGACCGATATCAACGGCAAACACGCACAATCTGGTTGTTGACGATCTGAATCGGACAAGCTTGCCGGACGACGGGCACTTCGGGGCGCGGCTGCGGCACGATCCGACGGTCCTGCTCGCGATATTGCTGCTGCTGTTGCTGGAACTGCTGCCGCTGCAGGCTGTTGCGCAATTGCTGCAGCTGGTTCTGCTGGATCAGCCGGTTGGCGCTGGGATTGACGGACTGAGCCGCAGCAGATTGCATGATTCCGGCGAGCGTTGCCACCGCCAGCATTGCCGACATCAGAACTGTCGATAGGCGAAGCGTCGACATCAGTTCGTTCCCGTACAGATATAACCTCCTCTCTATATAGGGCGTTCGTCTCGATCTGCCATGGGCGGGTCTGCCATGGGCCGATCTGCCACGGGTTGGCGAAATCCCTGAGGAAGCGGCCTGGCCGCACTTGACAGAAAAGATCGATTGACCGCTCTATCGGGCGCGGATCTCGGGCTCAATCGCTGCTGACTCGAGGCACAATCGGGAGCATATTGATGAAAAGCAGGCAAGTATATTTCGCGGCGCTACTGGGCAGCATCTGTATTCTTGGCCCGGTGGCAGTCGCGGCGCAAACCAAGACCGACAAGGCGGCGCCTGCCGCCGCAGCGCCCGCCCCTGCTGCCGGCCCGACATTGCCTGGCGGCGCCTCGGCGCTGTCCGAGACACATGGCGACTGGACGGTCAATTGCCAGGTAACCGGCACGGCCAAGGTTTGCAGCCTGTCGCATCAGCAGTTCAACAAGCAGTCCAACCAGCGCCTGCTGGCGATCGAGCTGTCGAGCAAGAGCGGCGAGGATGCCGCCGGAACGCTGGCGCTGCCGTTCGGCCTGGCGCTCGCCAAAGGAGTCAGCCTGACCATCGACGACCAGAAGCTGGAAGGCAGCTTGCCGTTCAACACCTGCCAGGCCGTCGGCTGCCTGGTGCCGGTGGCGTTCGATGCCAGCGTCACGCCGCTGCTCAAGGCAGCCACCACGCTGAAGATCGACGCCTTCGCGGCCGACACCGGTCAAGCGGTGAGTTTCACCATCCCGCTCAACGGCTTCGGCGGCGCACTGGCACGGACCGCGGAACTCTCGGCGGACTGAGCGGAAAACGTCCGGTCACTCAACCTCGCGCAGCCGGTACCCCACCCCGGTTTCGGTGGTGATGTAGCGCGGCTGGTCGGGCGACTTTTCGATCTTCTGCCGGAGCTGGCGGACATAGACCCTCAGATACTGCACGTCGGTCGAATCGCCCCACACCTGCTTCAGAATGAAATGGTGGGTCAGCACCTTGCCGGCATGCTGCACCATAATGCGCAATATGTCGTACTCCTTGGGGGAGAGCTTTATCTCCTTGCCTTCGACCTTGACGATGCGCTTGACCAGGTCGACGCTGAGATCGCCGGTGTGGAACACCGGCTTTTCGCCCTGCTGCTGGAATTTGTGGCGCAGCGCGACGCGGATGCGGGCGACCAGCTCGTTCATGCCGAACGGCTTGGTGATGTAGTCGTCAGCGCCGAGTTCGAGCGCCGCGACGATGCCGGCTTCGTCGGTGCGGCTGGACAGGATGACCACGGGCACGTCGAGGCCGTCGCCGCGCCATTTGCGCAGGAGGTCGAGGCCGCCCATGCCGGGCAGGCCGAGATCGAGCAGGATCAGATCCGGCTTTTGTGCATCGACGAGTTCGATCGCAGCGTTGGCGTTGGGCGCTTCGCTGACCGCATAACCCTGGCTGCCGAGGCCGACGCGCAGCAGTTTGCGGATCGGCGGCTCGTCATCGACGACCAGTATGCTGACGTTGGAATTTGTCATGCCGGATCACCAGATGCTTGCTCGTCCACACCTGATACGTCCGTATCGGACGATTGTACCAACCTCGGCATGCGGATTGTGAAGACTGCGCCCGGGCGATCGCTGCGGTTCGCCGCCATGATCGTGCCGCCCATCGCCTCGATGAAGCCCCGGCAGATTGACAGGCCGAGCCCGGTGCCGGCCTGGACCTGATCGCGCTTGCGCACCCGGTAGAAGCTGTCGAAGACGCGCTCCAGGTCGGCGGGCGGAATGCCCGGTCCCTCATCCATGATCTGCAGCGCGACGGAGCCATTGTCGGCCCAGCCCTGCAGCCGGATTGTCGATCCCTGTGGCGCGTATTTCGCGGCATTGTCGAGCAGATTGAACAGCATTTGTTCGAACAGCACGGGATCAAGCTTCAGCATCGGCAGGTCGGCCGGAATATCAACCTCGGTCTTGTGCCCGGCAGTGATCTTGCGCGCCCGTTGCAAGGCCGAGCCGACGACATCGCCGACATAGTGGAGAGCAAAATTCGGCTCCATGGCGCCGGATTCAATCTTGGTCATGTCGAGCAGATTGGCAATGAAGCGGTTCAGCCGTTCGGACTCGTCGAGCACGGTGGTCAGCAGCTCGGCCCGATCGTTCTCGGGCAGTGCCGGCGCAAATTCCCTGAGCGTGCCGGCCGCGCCCATGATGGCCGCCAGCGGCGTCTTCAGATCATGCGAGATCGACGTCAGCAGTGCCGAGCGCAAGCGGTCGGCCTCGGCCGCCAGCCTGGCGCGATCGACATCGGCGACCAGCTGGATGCGCTCGATGGCAACCGCCGCCTGGTCGGCCAGCGCGTCGAGCAGGCGCTGTTGCTCGGGCGTCAAGAGCGGCCCCTGCTTGTCATTGTCGAGGCCGACGACGCCGATGGCGGTACGGCCGGTCCGCAAGGGCAGGTAGAGCCGTTTTGCCCCGGGCAGGGTATCGGCGCCACGGCCGGCAGCCCGGTTGTGTTCCCAAGCCCAGCGTGCAGCCGCGATGTCGGCCTCGGCCAGCGTGTCGTCGGGGGGATAACCGGCCTTGACGGTGATCGTGCCTTCTTCCGGCAAAAGCAGCACCACGCGCAGCTTCAGCATCGAGGCGATCTGGAAGGCTGTGGCCCACAAAACGTCGTCGAGCGTGCCGGCGCCGGCGAGCTTCTTTGAAAAGAGGTAGATGTCCTCGGTGGCCCGGGCGCGTGAACGGGCGGCGGCTGCCTGACGCTGCACACGCGCCGTCAGATTGCTGGCGATGACGGCAACGACGAGGAAGACGGCGAAGGCAACGATGCTCTCCGGATCGCGGATCGTCATCGTGTAGCGCGGCTCGAGAAAGAAGAAGTTGAAGGCAATGGCGCTGAGGAAACAGGCGTACAGCGCCGGCCACAGGCCAAAGGTCACTGCCGATGTCAGCACCGCCAGCAGAAGCACGCTGGCAAGGTTGCGAACGTCGAGGAACTGATCGAGGACGGCGCTGACGGCAAGCGCGCCGGCGACATAGACGGTCGAGAAAAGATAAGGCCAGATTTGAAATGGCGTCTGCTCGGCCGCCGCCTTGACCCTCGACGTGGCCTCGTTGTCGCGCTCCGTTCCTGAAATGACATGGACGCTGATATCGCCGGCATTGCGGATCAGATCGTAGGTGAGCGAGCCCTCGATCAGTTCGCGCCAGCGCGAGCGGGTCGGCCTGCCGACGACGATATGGGTGAAATTGTTCACTGTGGCGTGGCGGACGATGTCCTGGGCGACGTTCTGGCCCGGAATGGTCGTCACCTCGGCGCCGAGCTGCTCGGCCAGGCGCAAGAGCGTGGCCAGCCGGTCCTTATCTTCCTCCGACATGGCGGCCGAACGCGGCGTGTCGACATGCAGCGCCGTCCACGGTGCGCGCAGCCGGTCGGCCAGCCGGCGCGCATAGCGGACACGAGACGCTCCGCCCGGACGCGCATCGACGCAGACGAGCACCCTTTCGCCCGCCGCCCAGGGGCCGGGAATGGCGTGCGACTGCATGTGGTTGAGCAACTGCTCGTCGACGCGCTGGGCGGTGCGGCGCAGCGCCAATTCCCGAAGCGCGGTCAGATTGCCCGGCGAGAAATAGTTTTCGACTGCGCGCTGGGCAGTGTTGGGGAAATAGACCTTTCCCTCTTTCAGCCGCTTGATCAGGTCGTCGGGCGTGAGGTCGATGATCTCGATGTCGTCGGCCTGGTCGATGATGGAGTCCGGGACCGTTTCGCGCACCCTGACGCGGGTGATCTGCGCCACGACGTCATTCAGGCTCTCGACATGCTGGATATTGAGCGTGGTGTAGACGTCGATGCCGCGCGCAAGGATTTCCTGGACGTCGAGATAGCGCTTGGGGTGGCGGCTGCCGGGTGCGTTGGTGTGGGCGAGTTCGTCGACGAGCACCAGCGCCGGCCGGCGGGCGAGGATGGCGTCGATGTCCATCTCATTCAGCACGCGGTCCTTGTAGTCGACCTTCTGGCGCGGGATGACCTCGTAGCCTTCGACCAGCGCCAGGGTTTCCTTGCGGCCGTGGGTTTCGACGATGCCGATGACCACGTCGATGCCGTCGGCAAGCATGGCGCGGCCGGCCATCAGCATTTCGTAGGTCTTGCCGACACCGGGTGCAGCACCCAGAAATATCCGCAGGCGGCCGCGCTCTTCCCGTTCCGCATGCTCGAGCAGCGCGTCCGGAGAGGGTCTGGTATAGTTGCTTCTGGCGTCCGGCATCAGGCTCGATCATGAACGGCGCCGAGGATCGTGTCGATCCCTGGCCCCTGGCTTCAGAGATTGTCTCTCACTGCTTGGTATCGTCCAGTGCCAGGTTGAGCGCCAGCACATTGACGACCGGCTCGCCGAGGAAGCCGAGTTCGCGGCCTTCGACATGGCTGTCGACAAGCGCCTTGACCTTGGCTTCGTCGAAGCCCCTGGCCTTGGCCACCCGAGCGATCTGGAAATAGGCGGCGTTCGGGCTGATGGCGGGGTCGAGGCCGCTGCCGGACGTCGTCACCAGATCCATCGGCACCGGCTGGTTCGGGTTCTCCGCCTTCAGCTTTGCAACATCGCCCTTGATGCGGTCGATCAGCTTGGGGTTGGTTGGACCGAGATTGGAGCCGCTGGACGCTGCGGCGTTGTATCCGTCGCCGGCAGCCGAGGGGCGGCCGTGGAAATATGTGTCGTCGGCAAAGCCCTGGCCGATCAGTTCGGAGCCGATGACCGTGCCGTTTTTCTCGATCAAGCTGCCATTGGCCTGGTGCGGAAACAGCGCCTGGGCGATGCCGGTCATGCCCAGGGGATAGATCAGGCCGGTCAAAACGGTGAAAAAGACGATCATGATAACAGCGGGTCTTATCTGAGTGAGCATGGACGTATTTCCTTAAGCGAGGCCAAGGCCGGTGACGATCATGTCGATCGCCTTGATGCCGACGAAGGGAACGATGATGCCGCCGAGGCCGTAGACCAGCAGGTTGCGGCTGAGCAGCGCGCCGGCGCCGATGGCGCGGTATTTGACGCCTTTAAGCGACAGCGGGATCAGAGCGATGATGATCAGCGCGTTGAAGATGATGGCCGACAGGATGGCGCTCTGCGGCGTCGCCAGATGCATGATGTTGAGCGCTTGCAGGGGGCCGATTGTATGTCCCGGCGCAACGTAGAAGACGGCAAACATGGCCGGGATGATGGCGAAGTATTTGGCGACGTCGTTGGCGATCGAGAAGGTCGTCAGCGAGCCGCGCGTCATCAGCAGCGCCTTGCCGATCTCGACGATCTCGATCAGCTTGGTCGGGTCACTATCGAGGTCGATCATGTTGCCGGCCTCGCGGGCGGCAACCGTGCCGGTGTTCATGGCGACGCCGACATCGGCCTGCGCCAAGGCCGGCGCGTCGTTGGTGCCGTCACCGCACATGGCGACCAGCTTGCCCTTGGCCTGTTCGTCGCGGATCAGCTTCAGCTTATCCTCGGGCGTGGCCTGGGCGAGGAAATCGTCGACGCCGGCTTCGGCTGCGATCGCCGCCGCAGTCATCGGATTGTCGCCGGTGATCATCACGGTGCGGATGCCCATTTTGCGCAGTTCGGCAAAGCGCTCGCGGATACCACCCTTGACGATGTCCTTGAGGTGGACGACGCCGAGCAGGCGGCCGTCACGCTCGACGGCCAGCGGCGTGCCGCCCGACTTGGCGATCTCGTCGGCGATCGCCTGGAGATCCTTGACGGTGTCGCTGCCGGGGCGCGTGCCGTGAGTGGCCGATGTCGACTGGCTGACATAGGCGAGAACCGAATCGACGGCGCCCTTGCGCACCGACGAGCCATCGATGTCGACGCCGCTCATCCGGGTCTGCGCGGTGAAGGGCACGAAGCTGGCATGCAAGGTTGCCATGTCACGGGCGCGGATGGCGTATTTCTCCTTGGCCAGCACGACGATCGAGCGTCCCTCAGGCGTCTCGTCGGCGAGCGAGGCGAGCTGCGCGGCATCGGCCAGTTCCTGTTCGGTGACGCCCTTGACCGGCCGAAATTCGGTGGCCTGGCGGTTGCCGAGCGTGATGGTGCCGGTCTTGTCGAGCAAAAGCGTATCGACGTCGCCCGCCGCTTCGACGGCACGGCCGGACATGGCCAGCACGTTGAAGCGCACCAGGCGGTCCATGCCGGCAATGCCGATGGCCGACAGCAGGGCGCCGATGGTGGTCGGGATCAAGGTGACGAACAGCGCGACCAGCACCGTCACCGGGATATAGCCGCCGGAATAGGAGGCAAAGCTCGGGATCGTGGCGGTGGCCAGCACGAAGATCAGCGTCATGCCGACGAGCAGGATGTTGAGCGCGATCTCGTTGGGCGTCTTCTGGCGCGAGGCACCCTCGACCAGCGAGATCATGCGGTCGAGGAAGGTGTGGCCGGAGGCGGCTGATATGCGCACGCGAATCCAGTCGGACAGAACCTGCGTGCCGCCGGTGACCGCCGAACGGTCGCCGCCGGATTCGCGAATGACGGGTGCGGACTCGCCGGTGATTGCCGCCTCGTTGACCGAGGCCACGCCTTCGATCACTTCACCGTCGGACGGGATGATGTCGCCGGCTTCGACCAGCACGATGTCGCCAACCTTCAGGCTGGTGCCGGGCACCAGCTTGAACCTGGAGCGGTCTTCGCCGGCAAGCAGCTTGGCCTGGGTTTCGGTGCGCGCCTTGCGCAGCGAATCGGCCTGCGCCTTGCCGCGGCCTTCGGCGACGGCCTCGGCGAAGTTGGCGAACAGCACGGTGAACCACAGCCAGATGATGATCTGCAGCGTAAAGCCGAAATCGCCGCCGCCGGTGACGAGATCCTTGACGAACAGGACCGTGGTAAGAAGCGAGACGATGCCGACGACGAACATCACCGGGTTCCTGACCAGCGTGCGGGGGTCGAGTTTCCTGAAGGCGCCGCCGATGGCCGGCCACAGGATGCGGGCATCCATGATGACCGCGGATTTGGACTGGCTCATTTGATGGCTCCAGAATCTGAACTGTTGGCCGGCACCGACCGATCGGATGCCGAAAAGAGGGGCGGCGGACCATAGGCCAGCAGCCAGATCACGATCATGACTGCCGCGAGGCCGAGGAAGGTAGATACGCTGGGGAAGGGAGGGGGCGTTTCCTCCCCCTCATTGCCGGCTCGTGGGCCGGCTCGCGGCCGGGCCTTCATGCGTTTCGGGTAGAACCAGGACATGACAAGCCTCAGAATGTCTGGCCGTTGATGGCAGCCAGGTGCTCGACGATCGGTCCGATCGCCAGTGCCGGGAAGAAGGTCAGGCCGACGACGATCAGGATGACGCCGACGAGCAGGCCGACGAACAGCGGGCCGTCGGTCGGGAAGGTGCCGGCGGAAGCCGGAACCGTCTTCTTCGTCGCTAGCGAGCCGGCAATGGCAAGCGCTGGAATGATGACGAAGAAGCGACCCACCCACATGGAGATGCCGAGCGTGATGTTGTACCAGGGCGTGTTGCCGGAAAGGCCGCCAAAGGCCGAGCCGTTGTTGGCCGCCGCCGAAGTGTAGGCATAAAGAACCTCGGAGAAGCCATGCGGACCGCCATTGGCCATCGAGGCGACGGCGCTTGGCAGCACGACCGCTATTGCCGTGAAGACCAGCATGACCAGCGGCAGAGCTAGGACGGCGAGCATTGCCATCTTGACCTCCTTGGCCTCGATCTTCTTGCCGAGATATTCGGGCGTGCGGCCAACCATCAGGCCGGCGACGAACACGGTGATGACGATGAACATGACGATGCCGTAGAAGCCGGCGCCGACGCCGCCGACGATGACTTCGCCGAGCTGCATGTTGAGCATCGGGACCAGGCCGCCAAGTGCTGTGAACGAGTCATGCATGGCGTTCACCGCACCGCAGCTCGCAGCCGTGGTGATGACGGCGAATAGTGCCGAAGCGGCAATGCCGAAGCGGCTCTCCTTGCCTTCCATGTTGGCGCCGTCGACGCCCAGCGCATGGACCAGCGGATTGCCCGCGGCTTCCGCCCAGTAGCAGATAACGACGCCAGCGATGAACAGCACACCCATCGTGGCCAGGATCGCCCAGCCCTGGCGCTGGTTGCCGACCATGCGGCCGAAGACGTTGGTGAGTGCGGCACCCAGCGCGAAGATCGTCACCATCTGGATCATGTTGGAGATGGCGTCGGGGTTTTCGAAAGGATGCGCGGCGTTGGCGTTGAAGAAGCCGCCGCCATTGGTGCCGAGCATCTTGATGGCGACCTGCGAGGCGACCGGCCCAAGGGCGAGCGTCTGCTTGGCGCCTTCGAGCGTGGTGGCGTCGACATAAGGCCCGAGCGTCTGCGGCATGCCGAGCCAGACATAGACAAGGGTGAGCACGATGCTGAGCGGCAGCAGGATGTAGAGCGTGCAGCGGGTCATATCGACCCAGAAATTGCCGATCGATTTGGCCGAGGCGCGGGCGAAGCCGCGGATCAGCGCCACCGCAATGGAAATGCCGACGGCGGCGGACATGAAGTTCTGAACAGTCAGGCCGGCCATCTGCACGAGGTAGGACAACGTGCTTTCGCCGCCGTAATTCTGCCAGTTGGTGTTGGTGACGAAGCTGACGGCAGTGTTGAAGGCGAGATTGGGTTCGACCGATGCCATCCCGGCCGGATTGTAAGGCAGGACGCCCTGCAGGCGTTGCAGAAAGTACAGCACCAGGAAACCGGCAAGGCTGAAGAAGATGATTCCTGCCGCGTAGGTCGTCCAGTGCTGCTCCTCGAGTTCGCTGGTTCCCGAAATGCGGTAGAGGCCGCGCTCAACGGGTCCGAGTATGGGCGAGAGAAAGGTGCGATCGCCATTGAAGACGCGGTACATGTAGCCGCCGAGCGGCTTCACCAGCAAAACGACCATCCCGCAATAAACCAGGATCTGTATCCATCCGTTGAGTGTCATGGGTTTCCGTGCCTTGCTTCAGAAGCGTTCTGGGCGAACGAGGGCGTATGTCAGGTAGACGAGCAGGAACAAGGTCACGCCGCCACCGAGGATGTAATCGACAAGCATGGTGCGATCCTTCCGCTTAAAGAGCGTCGCAAGCTTTGATGTAGGCGAGGGAAAGACCGAAGAACAAAACCTCGATCCCGATGACGACGATGTCCATTTGTGTTGGTCCTTGCTTCTGCTTGTATTTGGCGCCAGCGACTGGCGAGCCAGAAATTCCATGAGAACGGCCCGCCGTAACTCTGGGGTCACGGCGTCCGCAGCGTTTTGCTCGAGATGGAATATGGACCCGATCGCCATAAAGGTTCGAGACGGGGCCGGGAGGAAAGATATAAAATTCCTATAAAGATTTCCGGGAGATGGCTCCGTTCCGGGCCGCTAGAAACCGACGCCATGATATCGCGACCCCTCTTGCGGCGGCTCCGTCTTTCGAAACAATGGGAACGCAAAGTGAGGGAAAAACAGATGCTCGACATGGCACCATCGAAACAGGCGGCGACATGGCTTTGCGCGCTTGCACGGGCGCTGGAAGCTGATGACGCCGAGGCGGCCGCCAACCTGTTCGTCGAGGATTGCTACTGGCGCGATCTGCTGGCTTTCACCTGGAACATCACCACAATGGAAGGCCGCGATGAGATCCGCGACATGCTGCAAGCGACGCTGGCGGAAGCGAAGCCCTCACACTGGACGCTGTCCGGCGAGGCGACCTCGGATGAGGGCACCGTCGAGGCCTGGTTCACGTTCGAAACGGCGGTCGCGCGGGGCGAAGGGATTGTGCGCCTTACGGACGGCCGCTGCCGGACCTTGTTCACGGCGGTGCGTGAGCTCAAGGGGTTCGAGGAACAAAAGGGACCGGCGCGGCCGCTTGGTATCCGTCACAAGGCCGATCCGAAGCGCGAAACCTGGGCGGAGGCGCGGGCGCGCGAGACGCGCGACCTCGGCGCCACCGAGCAGCCCTATTGCCTGGTGATCGGCGGCGGGCAGGGCGGCATCATGCTCGGCGCGCGGCTGAGGCAGCTCGGTGTGCCCACCATCATCATCGAGAAAAATGCGCGCCCCGGCGATTCCTGGCGCAACCGTTATCGCTCGCTCGTGCTCCACGATCCGGTCTGGTACGACCATCTGCCCTACATTCCGTTCCCGGAGAACTGGCCGGTGTTCACGCCCAAGGACAAGATGGGCGACTGGCTGGAGATGTACACCAGGGTGATGGAGCTCAACTACTGGGTCGCCACCAAATGCCTCAGCGCCAGCTATGACGAGGCCGAGAAGGTGTGGACTGTGGTGGTCGACCGCGTCGGCCGGCAGATCACGCTGAAGCCGAAGCACATTGTCTTTGCCACCGGCGCCTATGGCCCGCCACGCCAGATCGCGCTGCCCGGCGCCGAGACCTTCAAGGGCGAACTCCTGCATTCCAGCCAGTATGCAAGCGGCGAGAAATTCCGCGGCAGACGTGTCGCTGTCATCGGCGCGGCAAGCTCGGGGCACGATGTCAGCGTCGACCTCTGGGAGAGCGGCGCAGACGTCACCATGATCCAGCGGTCGCCGACGACAGTGGTGAAATCCGACACTCTGATGGAAGTCGGCTTCGAGATCTTCTCGGAAAAGGCTTTGGCGCGCGGCATCAGCACCGACAAGGCCGACCTGATCGTCGCGTCCACGCCGTTCGCGCTTGTACCCAAGGGCCAGCGGGATCTTTACGAGGTGATCAAGGCACGCGACGCAGACTTCTACGACCAGCTACGCGCCGCCGGCTTCGCCATCGATTTCGGGGAGGACGAGACCGGGCTGTTGATGAAGGCCTACCGCACCGGCTCCGGCTACTACATCGATGTCGGCGCCTGCGAACTGATCATCAATGGCGAGATCAAAGTGAAGAGCGGCGTCGGCATCAGTTCATTGACGCCGACCGGCATCCTGTTCGACGACCGCAGCGAGCTGGCCGTCGATGCGATCGTCGCCTGTACCGGCTACCAGTCGATGAACGAGACCGTGGCGGCCATCGTCTCGCGCGAGGTCGCCGACAAGGTCGGGCCATGCTGGGGCCTCGGCTCCGGCGTCAAGGGCGATCCCGGTCCTTGGCAAGGCGAGCTGCGCAACATGTGGAAGCCGACGGCGCAGGACGCGCTGTGGTTCCACGGCGGCAATCTGGCGCTGTCGCGGTTTTACTCGAAATATGTGGCGCTGCAGATCAAGGCGCGGATGGAAGGGATTGCGACGCCGGTGTTTGGGCATAGGCGCTAAGATAGCTTTGGCATGGACTGAAACTTGCGCTTTCGTGGTGGTTCGCGCCAGCGATATCGCAAGGCATGGAGATTTTGGCGCAGGGCCGCCAAGGAAGGTTGAGTAAAGATGGTCGCGATCAGAGAGGCGACGATCTGGCGGGTTGCGCGCCACAGCAGCGGGCGCCCGTCGCTCAAGGGGGAGAGACACCCAACTCCTGCGAGAGGGTTCGGTCACAAGCGCGATGAGGAAGTGGGCAAGGATCCAAGGCCTTGCGATCCTTGGGTCCTTGGCGGGAGGAGAGCGCAGCCCGGTCAGGCTCTTCAGACGCTTGAAGGCGAGTTCGATGCGCCAGCGCATGCGGTAGAGCTTGAGGACCGTATCGGCGGGAAACTCCTCCCGGTCAAGCGAGGTCACAAGCAG